>URXY01000022.1 GCA_900552015.1 uncultured Eubacteriales bacterium
CCAAGGGACTGAGCGCCAAAACAGTGCGCAACATCCATCAAATCATTTCCTCTGCTCTGAAACTGGCAATCGAGCAGAGACTGATTGCCCGAAATCCGGCAGACGGCTGTGCCTTGCCAAAGGCGGAGCGCAAGGAAATGCAGACGCTTCCTGTTGAGCAGCTGACATCCTTCCTCCGCGAGGCAAAAGACAGCGGCGTGTTCGCCCTGTACTATATCGACCTGACCACCGGCCTGCGACGGGGCGAATTGCTCGGATTAAAATGGTCGGACATTGATTTGGAAAAAGGAGACCTCCGGGTTCAACGGCAGATCGGGCGCATCGACGGCAAGATCATTGAGATGCCGCTGAAAACGAAAAACGCCTATCGAACGTTGCCCCTGTCGGCAGACGCGATAGACGTTCTGATGCAGCAAAGAAGAAAAACGGGTAACAGCGAATGGGTATTCCCATCGCCAAGCGGAGGCCCCATGTCACCGGACAGTGTGCTGCACATGCTGCACCGCGTCCTGAAGCGGACAGGGCTGCCAAAGGTGCGTTTTCATGACCTGCGCCACACCTTCGCAACGCTGGCACTGCAAAACGGCGTGGACATCAAAACCGTATCTGGCATGCTGGGGCATTTTTCAGCAGGCTTCACGCTGGACACCTACGCTCATGTAACGACCTCCGCCAAGCGTGAAGCGGCAAAAACAATGGGTAACATCCTCTCTGGCGCGGTATAGTGCTTTCCGCTACCCGCTCCCGTTGGGGTCAGCGTTTGGGTCAGAAAAAATGGCAAGTAAGATATTGGGCAGAAAAGTACGGAAAAAGTCCTGATTTCGTGAGAAATCAGGACTTTCTGGTTGCGGAGGCAGGACTCGAACCTACGGCCTCCGGGTTATGAGCTGTTTCAGAATGGCGCAGTTAACCATTTCCGGCCATTTCGGGCAGCATTGCATGCAAAAGCGGCTGCTTTCCGGCGAGCTTGGTTCCGCTGTTTCCGTGTACTTTTTCCCGTTCTGGGTCAGAACATGGGTCAGGAATGAGAAGAAGCAGAAAAAATATCCCGTCATAGACAGCGGAAAAATCGAAGATAGTATCCTTTGCACCATGGCGTAAAGCAACCATATTTTGCGCTGCTGAAAACAATCTATAGTCCTTTTCAGATATAGTGAAAGGATAAAAAACGCGGGCGTATGATGCTGTCATACGCCCGCGCTTCGGATTTATACCTTGATTTGTTCAGCAGTAGTACTCCATCGGGTAGGTGAGGTACTCGACCGGCTCGAGCTGGTCGCAGGTGACGTAGCCAGCAGGAGCACGGAGCAGGGACGGGATACGGTTGATGACCGTGGCGCAGGTGTGCTCGACGGTCGCAGGCTTCACAACATGGAACTCCGTCTTCGGCTCGCCGAAGATCTCCCAGTCGCACAGATCGCCGTCGTCCGGTCCGTAGACCTTGCCGATGGTCTCCTCCTCGACGGTGATGCCCTGCATTGTCTCGATGGTGACGACCGCCGACATGCCGATGGCATTGCCCGCCTTGATCTCCTTGCCGAGCGTCTCGCTGTAGATATCCTTGTCAATGATGCAGGGGACGTGCTTCTGCGAAATGCTCTTGATGGTCAGGCCCAGTTTGTTGCAGATTGCCTCAGCGGCGTTCCACGCGTAGGACGGCTCAAAGTCGGTCGGGTGCGCGATCTTTGCCTCGAATTCCTCCGGCGTCAGGTCGCAGCCGTGCGCCTGCGCCAGCGCCATGCCGTACTCGTCCACATTGTAGCTGTAAGCGCCCTTGATCTTCGTGATGTTGTGGCAGCCGGCGGCTACGAGACCGACCATATTGATCCAGAAAATATCCTGCATGCCGCTGCCGGTGATGGTGCAGCCGTTCGCCTTGGCCAGCGCATCCAGCTTGTTGATCATGGCCGCGGACGTCGTCCAGGGATAGATGGCTTCCTCGCAGGTCGTGATGACGTTGATACCGCGGGACACGCACTGCTCGATTGCTTCGTAGATATCACCGATGAAGCTGCGGGTCGTGATGATGGCGACGTCGGCGTCGCACTCGTCGAGGACCTTTTCGGCATTGTCGGAAATGATGATGCCCGTCTTGACGCCAAGTCCGACCCAGTCGCCGATGTCTTGGCCGACCGACGCGCCGTGGCCAATGCCGCCGACGATCTGCGCGCCATGCTCATAGGCATAGCGGAGGGTGTATTTGCTCATCTTTCCGCAGCCGTACTGCACGATCTTGATTTTTTCCATGATAAAAGCTCCTTTCTGTAATACATAGCTACTACGGTAAAGTATATCTTCCCTTCGGATAGAGTCAAGCATCTTGTTATATATTTAACAAAAATGTTACGACTTCTCCTCCGCGCAAACCATCCCTGCTTATTCTGAGACAAAGGGCCGCACCGAAAATCAGGTGCGGCCCTCTGCCTGCATAGGAAGGGTTGGTTATAGGAGAAGATCTTTACTGATCTGGTCTGCTCAAAACAGCTCACCACTGCTGTTTAGGGCCGTTGTTTTCTGCGGCATCTGGTGCATCACGTTCCACGCCTGCACCGCGATCTCCGGCAGGAGACCGTAGGCGACCATCAAGTCGCCGTTTTTCATTTTCAGCGTGTCCTGCGTGATGGGGATATAGGTGAGGTCGTGATCGCCGCGCTTATAATCTGCGCAACGCACGGCGACCTCCCAGGCAGCCTTTTCGAGCGCTTTTTCTTTCGA
Organism: uncultured Eubacteriales bacterium; assembly: GCA_900552015.1. Classification (GTDB taxonomy): domain Bacteria; phylum Bacillota; class Clostridia; order Oscillospirales; family Oscillospiraceae; genus Hominicoprocola. Next base: position 2,716 of record URXY01000022.1, read on the forward strand.
AAGACAATGATACTGATCGCGCCGCTGCCGATTTTCCCTTGCCGTGCTCGCGATGCCGAGGATACCGCAGATCACCCCGGCCGCACCGCACAGCCGAAACACGCCTTCGCCATTCCAAAATACGGCTGAGAGAACAATGCCGAATAACAAAATCAAGGCGAAAGGCAGGATATCTTTGATCCCCACACCGCTCAGGTCCTTTTGCAGCTGCGCGCGGGCACAGTCGGCGCACACATCAAAATGCACGCTCTCGCCGAGCGCCTGCACGCGCTTTTCCTTGAACTCCCGAATGTGCAGGGTGTGGATCTCCAGTGCCCGGAAGCGGTACTGCGCCGTGCCGCCGCACTGGATACAATCAGACTTCGTCATAGCATTTCACTGTGCGTGGGACGCGCCGGTGTTGGCGCGCCCCGCGCTTTCACGCCGCCGTTACAGCAGCGAACCAAGCGTAGAGAGCAGCAGGCTGCCGATGATCAGGATGATTGCGCCGCCGAGACGGGACGAGATCTGCGCAAAGGGCATGAGCTCCATGCGGTCCGCCGCGGAAAGAACCGCTACGTCGCCGGTGCCGCCCATATTCGCCATGCACAGCCCTGCGGTGATACCGGCCTCGACCGGATAGAAGCCGACCCACTTGCCGACGATCGCCGCGCCGAAGAACGCGCCGACGCAGGTGACAAGGCACAGAATCAGATAGGTAACGCTGAAGCTTTCAATGACGGTGTCAAGGCTCAGGTAGCACAGGCCGATGCCGACGAGCAGCGTGGTTGTCAGGTTCTTCATCACGAACTGGAACCACTGGTAGCAGGCGACCTCAATGTTCTCCGGCAGGAGGTTGAAGATCTTGCAGATGGCCACGGTGATGATCATCCAGGCGTAGGCGTGGATGCTGACGCTCGGGACGAACTTCGACCAGATCTTGGCCACAATGAAGCCCCAGGCGAAGAACGAGTTCGAAACGAACAGGCCGATGCCGAGGTTCTTCACGTCGATCTTGTCGCGCTTGGCCTGCATCTCAGGGCTGATCTCCAGCTCCTTGGGGTCGACCGTACCGGCCTGCATCAGCGCGCCCTGGCCGTTCCAGCTCTTGCTGGCGATGACTTTGACGATGATACCGGCAAAAACAATGGAGATCGCGTTGCCGATGGCGACCGCGGGCGTCATCACGGAGATGGCCTCCGCCGCCGTCATGGTGTTGGAGCTTTCAAAGATCTTGGACAGGGGCACTGCACCGGCGCCCATGCCGCCGCCCATGATGGGCAGCGCGATGAGCAGCAACGCCTTGATCGTACCGTAGCCCATGATGGCAGCCGCGCCCATACACAGGGCGAACGAGAGGATCAGACCGCCGAAGATCGCGGGGAAGTAACGCGCCGCCGCCTTTTTCAGCAGCGTGCTGTTCATGCCGAGGATCGAACCGGTAATCAGCGCGGCGATGTAGAAATCAAGGAACGCACCGGTCGGCTGAAAGAACGAGGTGATATTGCCAACAAGGTCAAAATTGCAGGCCATGTTGTAGACCTTTGTGCCGTCCTCCAGCGTTTCGGTCAGCGCGGGCAGCAAGTTAAAGTAGTTTAAAAGCGCCGTGCCGAACAGGACGACGATTGCGCCGCCGCCGAGATAGGATCGGATGATAGGCGTTTTCTCGCCGATCTCATAGAGGATCGTGCCCAGCACGATCATGAATGCGAAGCAGCCGGACATGCCCTTGGGCAGCGTACCGGTGTAGGTCGCGATCAGCACCAGCACGGCAAAAATCGCAAAGTAATACCACGGAAGATTAAACAGCTTGTAAGTTTCCTTTTTCCCTGACATGAGAAGTCCCTCCCAAATTGATTTGATTTTTCAGGAAAACTGGTATATTCTGTACAAAATGGGTCAAATGCGGGCCACACCGCTCTTACGAGCGGCTTCGGCAACGGCCTTGGCCACCGCGGGACCGACGCGCGGGTCAAATGCCGCGGGGATGATGTAATCCTCGGAGAGCTGGTCGCCGACAAGGTCTGCCAATGCTTCGGACGCCGCGACCTTCATCGCCTCGTTGATGTCGCTCGCGCGCACATCGAACGCGCCGCGGAAGATGCCGGGGAACGCGAGCACGTTGTTGATCTGGTTGGGATAGTCGCTGCGGCCGGTGGAGATGACCTTCGCGCCGCCCGCCTTTGCCGCATCGGGGAATATCTCCGGCGTCGGGTTCGCGCAGGCAAAGATGATGGCATCCTTGTTCATCGTCTTGACCATCTCGGTCGTGACAGTGTTCGGTGCAGAAACGCCGATGAATACATCCGCGCCCACGAGCATATCGGCGAGCGAGCCTGCCTTGCGGCTCAGGTTCGTGACCTCGGCCATCTCGGTCTTGATCCAGTTGAGGCCCTCGCGGCCCTTGTAGATCGCGCCCTTGCGGTCGCACATCGTGATATCCTTGAAGCCCGCGGAAAGCAGCAGCTTCGTGATGGCGATGGCCGCCGCGCCCGCGCCGGACGTGACGATCTTCACGTCCTCCTTCTTCTTGCCGACGACCTTGAGCGCGTTTGTAAGGCCCGCCAGCGTGATGACGGCGGTGCCGTGCTGGTCGTCATGGAAGATGGGGATGTCGCACTTTTCTTTCAGCTTGCGCTCGATCTCGAAACAGCGCGGCGCGGCGATATCCTCAAGGTTGATGCCGCCGAAGCTGCCGGAAATGTTGTAGACGGTCTCGACGAACTCGTCCACATCCTTTGTCTTCACGCAAATGGGCAACGCGTCCACATCGCCGAAAGCCTTAAACAGCACACACTTGCCCTCCATGACCGGCATACCGGCCTCGGGACCGATGTCGCCAAGGCCCAGAACGGCGCTGCCGTCGGTGATGACTGCCGCGGTGTTCCAGCGGCGCGTGAGCTCATAGCTCCTGCTCGGGTCCTTCTGGATCTCGAGGCACGGCTGCGCAACGCCGGGCGTGTACGCAAGCGCCAGGTCGTCTTTCGTCTTGACCGGCACGCGCGTCACCATTTCGATCTTGCCCTTCCACTCGCCGTGGAGGCGGAGCGATTCTTTTGCATAATCCATAACATTACCCCTCCGTTTGAATCGTTTTATCACCCTTTGGATGATGCAAAAGTATACATTTTCCGCCAGAAAAGTGGAAATACGAATCAATTATCTGCCATATAAGGATCTTATATATCCCCACTCAAGAGGAGGCTAATATGAATATCAGCTACGACAGCTACCGCGTTTTCTACTATGCAGCGAAGTATAAGAGCTTCTCAAAGGCCGCTGCCGCGCTCTATAACACCCAGCCGAATGTCACTCGCATCATCCGCAGGCTCGAAGCCGAGCTGGACTGTGCGCTGTTCTTCCGCTCGGCGCAGGGCGTGCGCCTGACACCGGAGGGGGAAAAAATATTCGCCCACATCGCCATCGCCTTTGAAAACATCGAGGCTGCCGAGGCGGAGGTCTCCTCTGACCGGAGCCTGCAAAGCGGCATCCTCCACATCGCCGCGAGCGGCCTTGCGCTGCGTGGTTGCCTTTTGCAGGTGCTCGCGCAGTACCGCAGCGAATATCCGCGCGTTCGCATCTATCTGACGAATCACTCGACCCCGCAGGGCCTTGCGGCCGTGCAGAACGGTCTTGCCGATTTCGCCGTCGTGACCGAGGGCTCCGTCACCCCCGACTCCCTCATGAAAAAGCAGGTCGGCGAAATTCAGGAGATCCCCATTTGCGGCGCCGCCTTCGCCGAGCTGACACATGAAACCGTATCGCTCAGCCGCCTCGTGGACTATCCTATCGTCGGCCTGACCGAGGGAACGTCGTCCCACGACTTCTACTCCCGCCTCTTTCTGTCGCACGATCTTCCCTACAACCCTGATGTAGAGGTCGAGACCATCGACCAGGTGCTGCCGGTCGTGCGCAGCAACCTCGGTATCGGATTCGTGCCGCGCGAGATGCTCTTCGGCGAGCCGGAGCGCACCGGTATCTTCCCCATCGCGCTGAGCGAACCCATCCCGCCGCGCAGCATCTACCTCTTCCAGCGGAAAACCCAGCCGCTGAGCATTGCCGCCAAGCGATTGCAGCAAATGCTGCTCGAGCCCTCTTTGCAGAAGGCGGCGCACTGACAGCCCACGCCGAACAAAAAAGATTTTTCTATAATTACGCCTCAATCGATCACGCTTTAATTGATCAAGGCGAGCACATGTATGGCATTGAAAGATCATTCTCTGGACGATAAGATCACCGCAGCAGCAAAGGCGAAATTCCTCGACACGGGTTACACAGGTGCGTCTCTGTGGAAAATCGCGGAGCATGTGGGCGTGACCGCGCCGTGCAGGTTCATCGATTCAGGCCGCAGCGCCACGCAGACCGCTGCACTGTAGTCCTCCGTTTCGTCCCGGTCGATTGCTGTGAAGCGGATCTGATCACAAGCATAAACGGGAAAATTTCTGATCGTTTGTTGATCTGCGTATCGCCCATACTTTCTGCGCTGCTGAAGTCAATAAAAAGGGAGCTGCTTCTCGGTTAGAGACGCAGCTCCCTTTTTCAATTCAAAACTTTCGAAACCGTTCCCTCATCTCATCGTCCGTAAGCTCTCCGCGCTCCGCCTGTTCCAGCACTTGCATCGCTTGCGCAACGGCGGCGTTCCACTCATCCACGCTGATCTTCCCCCGGACCTTTCTCTGCTTTAACCGGTTGTAAGTGCGGTCATACTCCACGCGGGCCGGACTGCGGTTCGCCTTGCCCTGCGCCTCCTTGCGGTGCGCTCCCACTTTCCGGCAGGTGCGCTCCGTCTCACCCGGCGCAATGTTGTTGCAATAGCAGGTGTTGTAGCCCGCGGTCAGCAGAAAATATTTCCCGCAGTTGTGACAGCGCCGCGGCGCGTTCCCGACTGCCAGCCCGCGGTAAAACTCCGTGCGCAGAAAGTCGTGCAGATGGTTGAAGGTCGTCTTTTCCGCAACGAAAAATTCGCTCTCGTTTTCTTTCTGCATCATGGGAACGAAACCGACCTCTATGGAAAACTTCTGGTCAAAGTCCTCACCGAAAAGCAGCGCTCCCGTTCGGAGCATATCCGCGTAAAAGTAGGAGTACGCCGTTCCGTAAGCCGTGCTGTTTCTCCGCTCCAGCGGCTCAAAGTATTTCTCCGTCATGATCCTGAGCTGCAAACGAAGTGTCCGCACCCGATTCGCGAAGCGCTTCATGTCGTCGATCATGCGCTCGTACATCTCGCGCCCCTCCGAGTGCGCCTTTTGCACCTGCGCCCACTTGTCCTTCTGCGCGTAAAGCCTCTCCAGCGTGTGGTAGCTGAGTTCCGTGGCCATGTTCAGGTCCCGGTACACCGGCATGGTGAAGATAATATCCCAAACAGCGTTCATTTTCTTCTGCGCGGAGGAAACGGCGCTGTTCGTTTTTTTCGAGAGCAGCGCCCACGCTGCGGGAACAAATTTCTCCACGCGGCGGTCGATCTCGCGCAATACCTCTTCGTCCATGTTCGCGATATCCACACAGCACTGCCCAATGGGATAGCTCGTATCGCTGAGGTAAACGCGCCCATCATAGAAAAATGTGGTGAACTGGTCGTAGGTATGGGTGAATGGAATACAGATACGCTCTTCCCGCTCCGCCATAATGCCTCCTTGTATCCGATGGAGTGTTGACATTTACCTTAATGCGCCCAAAGCTATTGCTGGGATACTCTTCGTATGTTACGCTCATCGTATCAGATGGAACGCTGAAAATCAATCTTAGTAAAAGGAGGCATACATGAAATGTGCTGCTAAAAGAAAACCGCTGAACTGTTGCAGCAGCTCAGCGGCACGCCGCGTTTCGGAAAACGCAGACGCCATCTGCGAACAGTCTAACAGAGAGGCCTCCGAAACGCAAGGATCATTTCTCTGAATTCCAATACACGGAGGTAAATTTTTTGAAAGAGCCAACCTACAAAAACTATGACGACCTGCCGCTGTTCCTTAACGCGGCAATGGTCGCACGAGTACTCGGTGTCGCGCCGTCCAGCGCATACGAGCTGATGCACGGAAAGGACTTCCCCACGCTGCGCGTCGGCAGCCGTATGGTCGTGCCGAAAGAGAATTTCATCGAATGGGTCGGGCAGCACACGAAGGGCGGTGGTGATACGTGAGAAGAACAAAGCCGCCTGTCGGCTGGGAGCATGTAAAAAACTGCTTTCCCGTTCCGAATGAGCTGCTGGACTTCGACCTTTCTGCTGGTGCAGTTGCGGTGTACATCTACCTGCTGCGCCATGCGAACCGTAAAACGAATCAGTGCCATCCGAGTGAAGCGACCATCGCAAAGAAGCTCCACCTCTCGCGCAACACGGTCGCAAAGCATGTTCGTCTGTTGGAGGAACGCGGTCTCATCGTCACAGAGCGCACCAGCATCACCACACGGCGAGGTATCAAGAAAAACGGCAATCTGCTCTACACGCTTATCCCAATGCACGAGGTCATGGAGCGTTTCTATGAACGACAGCTCACAGCGTTGGACAGCGCAGCGGAGCGGCATCGTGTGCAGGCAATACTGTCCGCGCAGCAGGGTGCGTGAAAATGGTAGATAGTTCTCCTCTGCACTTCGACGCAGCGATGGCAAACCGTGAAGCTCGCCGGTGCGGCACAGGAACCAGCAGCGGGGCTGCGCGTTCCTGCGGGACCGCGTCGCCTCAGGACATCGACGCACAGTGCGTGCGTCGATGTCCTGAAGGCTCCCTGCTTTCCCCTTACATCTGCAAGAAGGATCGGCAAATAAGCCCATCGGGACTCCTCCACGTAATTCCCCTTGTTTGCCCGTGTGGGCCACTGTGTGCGATCCTGTTGGTGAGGTGGAGTGTGTGCCCGCCAAGCCCCTTTGAAACAAACGTTGCAACGTTTGTGAGCGATGTGTAAGAGAGCCTTACGAATTCTGTTCCGACGATGGAGAAATGGGCCTCTTAGAGTGAGTTTTCCCTCCTGACCATGCCCACTTTTGGAGAGTTTAGCCCCCTATTTACCCGTTCGATTTTAGTACGAGATAAAGGGCCGCAGTCGCTTCTGCGCGCGGCCCGCCCACAAAGCCCCGCAGTGCGGGGCTTTCCACGAATTCAAGACCGCAGTCGGTTTCAGCCTTTTGCGCACCGTACCGCAGTCGGTCCTCAAAAAAGTCCCGGTGTGTCAGGCGTTTACGGCGTTTTTAACCGCACCGGCAGAAAGGAAATAATGAATGAACGAAGATAACAAGAGAAACACCACATTATGGCTTCGCCCCAGCACAATCCAGCGTATGGATAGCTGGCTCGCAGAGGATAACTGCCAGAGCCGCAGTGAATTTGTTGAAAAGGCGCTGCGCTTCTACATGGGCTATCTCGGCACGGAGGATAACACCGCGTACATTTCCAAAGCCATCCTGACGGCGATTCAGGGCACGCTGGATGACAACAACAATCGGCTCTGCCGCATCATCTTCAAGTGGGCGGTGGAACTGAACATGATGTGCCACACCATCGCCGCGCACTTCCGCATCGACGATATCTACACGCGCGAGCTGCGCGGCTTTGCAGTAGATGAGGTGAAGCGCACAAACGGCCAGATGAGCTTTGAGGACGCAGTGCAGCACCAGCGCCGCATCGAGCCGGATGATGAATGGCCCAATGTGTATTGACACGCCTCAAAATCTACACAGCAATAGGCAAAGAAAGCCTCTCGCCATTTTGGCGGGAGGCCGGAACACGATTCAGTTGGATGCGGACTTATCCTTCTCCGTAAGTATACGTACGACGCGGCAGGGATTCCCGACCGCCAACACGCCGTCCGGAATGTCCTTCACAACGACGCTGCCGCCGCCAATGACCACATTGCTGCCGATGGTGACACCTGGCATGACCTGCACGCCTGCGCCGATCCAGACGTCGTTGCCGACCGTGATGGGACGGGCGTACTCCAGCCCCTGATTGCGCCGTTCCGCGTCAAGCGGATGACCAGCCGTATAGAACCCGCAGTTCGGCGCGACAAAAACGTGGTCGCCAAAGGTCACCTTTGCACAGTCAAGGATAACCGTATTGTGGTTGGCAAAGAAGTCTTCACCGACGGTAATATTGCAGCCGTAATCGCACCAGAACGGTGCAAGGATCGTAAAACGCTCGCCAACCGCGCCGAGTAGACGGCGCATCAGCTCGCGCTGCCGCGTCTCATCGGAAGGCGGTGTCTGGTTGTAGGCAAAACACAGCTCCTTCGCCGCGATTCGCTCCCGCGTCAGCTCTTCGCTGCTTGCATCGTAGAGCAGACCTGCAGCATTTTCTCTTTCTCTGTCATATCGCTACGGCTCCTTGCTTGGTTACCTATTGATCATACTACGCGGTGAAAGACATTACAACTATTCTGCGCCGCTGAAAACAATAAAAACTTTCTCGAAAATATTTTGCCTTCTTCAAAAGAATCAGTAGCTTTCCGGCGCAAGGTGTGGTATGTGTGTTGGCTGCCAAAAGAAGGCGGCGCAATGCAGGACTACATGAAAGCTTTCCAAAATCAGCTCGACCGGCAGGAGTCCGACGACCTGAACGCATTGGTAGAATACGCACATGAGGAACTCAAGAAAAACATGGACATCGTCGAGTGCAAGAAGCTGCTGCGGCTGCTCGACGCGCAGAATACGCTGCTGGTAAAAGCGAGATTGTCGAGCTTCACCGCGGGCTTCAAGCTGGCGCTGGGCATCATTGGAGAACTGGGAGCTTCCTACTCCTTCGATGCCGACGAATTAACTGCAAATGAGGTGGACACACATGGCTAAGCGCAGAGCAAATGGTGAGGGTAACATCAGAAAGCGAAAGGATGGCCGCTGGGAGGGCCGATACACCATCGGACGTGACCCGAAAACGGGCAAAGCCGTTATCAAAAATGTTCTTGGCAAAACGCAGGCGGAGGTTAAAGAAAAGCTGAAGCGCGCCATTGATGAAAGCAGAGGACTTGATGTCATTAAGTCAGACGAATATACGGTTGGCAAATGGCTCGACCTGTGGTACGAATGCTACGCAAAGGTCAAAATGCGTCCTTCGTCTTATCTGACCTATCGCGGCTACATCGACAATCATGTCAAGCCGTACATTGGCAGCATCCCGCTGAGCAAGCTTACCACACTGGATTTGCAGACACTCTACAAGAAACTGCTGACAGAAGGACGGGTAGACCGGATCGAAGCCAAGAAGCAGCCCAAGGGACTGAGCGCCAAAACAGTGCGCAACATCCATCAAATCATTTCCTCTGCTCTGAAACTGGCAATCGAGCAGAGACTGATTGCCCGAAATCCGGCAGACGGCTGTGCCTTGCCAAAGGCGGAGCGCAAGGAAATGCAGACGCTTCCTGTTGAGCAGCTGACATCCTTCCTCCGCGAGGCAAAAGACAGCGGCGTGTTCGCCCTGTACTATATCGACCTGACCACCGGCCTGCGACGGGGCGAATTGCTCGGATTAAAATGGTCGGACATTGATTTGGAAAAAGGAGACCTCCGGGTTCAACGGCAGATCGGGCGCATCGACGGCAAGATCATTGAGATGCCGCTGAAAACGAAAAACGCCTACCGCACCCTGCCGCTGTCGGCAGATGCGATAGACGTTCTGATGCAACAAAGAAGAAAAACGGGTAACAGCGAATGGGTGTTTCCGTCCCCGACGGGAGGCCCCATGTCGCCGGACAGCGTGTTGCACATGCTGCACCGAGTCCTAAAGCGGGCAGGGTTGCCGAAAGTTCGTTTCCATGACCTGCGTCACACCTTCGCAACGCTGGCCCTGCAAAACGGTGTGGATATCAAGACCGTGTCTGGTATGCTGGGGCATTTTTCAGCGGGCTTCACGCTGGACACCTACGCTCATGTAACGACCTCAGCCAAGCGTGAAGCGGCAAAAACAATGGGCAATATCTTATCCCGTGCGGTATAGACCTTTCCGCTCCCCACCCCGTTGGGGTCAGCGTTTGGGTCAGAAAAAACGGCAAGTAAACGGCAAGTAAGTTATTGAGCAAAAAAGTACGAAAAAAGTCCTGATTTCGCAAGAAATCAGGACTTTCTGGTTGCGGAGGCAGGACTCGAACCTACGGCCTCCGGGTTATGAGCCCGACGAGCTACCAACTGCTCCACTCCGCGATATAAACTTGAAATACTGGTGCCGGTGACCGGACTCGAACCGGTATAGTATCGCTACCGGGGGATTTTAAGTCCCCTGTGTCTACCAGTTCCACCACACCGGCAGATATCGGCAACAGTTAATATACCACACCTCCCCTCCCATGTCAACACCCCTTTACAAAAATCTTTCCGATTCTTTTTTTGCTCCTTTTGACTTGTCACAGTGCCTGTGTTATACTGTATTGGTAAAATTATTGCTATTCTATGCTGAAACGAGGCGGACTATGCAGATCGGAAGCGTTACAATCGAATCAAAGCTCGCGCTCGCGCCGATGGCGGGCGTGACGGACGCTGCATTCCGCCAGATATGCTCCGAGCTTGGCGCGGGCTACACCGTCACCGAGCTTGTGAGCGCCAAAGCGCTGTGCTATCACGACGCGAAGACCGCGCAGCTCCTGCGCCCCTTTCCGGGCGAGAAGCCCTTTGCCGCGCAGATATTCGGCAGCGACGAAACCTGCATGGCCGAGGCCGCGCAGATGGCCATTGAGATATCCGGCGCGGACATTCTCGATATCAACATGGGCTGCCCGGTGGGCAAGGTCGTCAAAAACGGTGACGGCAGCGCCCTGATGCGCGACGTGGAAAAGGCCGCGCGCATCGCCGAGGCCGTTGTGCGCGCCGTCAAGGTGCCCGTCACGGCGAAGATGCGCCGCGGCTGGGACAAGGGCTGCATCAATGCCGTCGAGCTTGCCAAAATGCTCGAGCAGGTCGGCGTCAGCGCTGTTGCGGTGCACGGGCGCACGCGCGCGCAGATGTACGGCGGTGAGGCCGACTGGAACACCATCCGCGATGTGAAGCAGGCGGTAAACATCCCCGTCATCGCCAATGGCGACGTATTTTCCCCCGAGGCCGCCGTGCGCATCCTCCGCTTCACGGGCGCGGACATGGCGATGATCGGCCGCGGGAGCTTCGGCAACCCCTGGCTCTTCATGCAGTCCGCCGCCGCGCTCGACGGGCGCGACGTTCCGTCGCTCCCGCCCTTTGCCGAGCGCTGGGATACCGCCGTGCGTCAGGTCGAGCTTTCCGCCGAGTACGGCACCGAGCGCGGCGCCATGCTCGAAGCGCGCCACCACCTGTGCTGGTATTTGAAGGGCGTGAGCCACGCCAACTATTATAAGGAAAAGATCGTGCAGCTTTCAACGCTGGATGAATTGCACACGCTCAGCCGTGCCATCAAGCGCGATCTGCACTGAGGAAGGGACATGAACGAAAAGGAACTTGTCGCTCGCCTTCAAGCGCGGGACGAAACCGCCTTTGAAGAACTGATCCGCCTATATGAAAAGAAGGTATATGCCCTCTGCGTCCGTATGTGCGGCAACGCCGAGGATGCCGAGGAGGCCGCGCAGGACGCATTTCTCGCGCTCTGGCGCGGCATTGACCGCTTCCGCCAGGAGTCGGCGCTCTCGACATGGATCTACCGCCTGACCTCCAACGCCTGCATCGACCTCATGCGCCGCAGGCGCAAGAGCGAAGGCAGCGTCTCGCTTGATGACGAGGCGCTCTTTCTGGACGCGGCGGACCCCGCACCCCAGCCGCACGAGGAGGCTGAGCGCCGCGAAGCGCAGCGGCTTTTGCAGGAGGGGCTTATGTCGCTCCCTGCCGAATACCGCAGCATTTTGCTTCTGCGGGAGGTCGAGGGCCTGAGCTATTCCGAAATTTCGGAGACGCTCGAGCTGGAACTTGGCACCGTGAAATCGCGCATCAGCCGGGGTCGAACACTTTTGCGTAATTTTTTATCCGTCAGCGGGAACTTTTTCGAAAAATCTGCGTCAAAAGTTACAGAATGTAACCGAGAGGGGATGAGCGCCAAATGAAATGCTGCGAAGAATACACCGCCGCGCTCTCTGCCTTTGCAGACGGAGAACTGAACGAAAACGAGAGAAATGAACTGTTGGCGCACCTGGAGCACTGCGAAGCCTGCCGCGATAAGCTCTCCGAGCTGATGATCCTGCACACGATGTTTGAAGAGCTGCCGGAGCTCGACGCGCCGGAGGGCTTTTCCGAGCGCGTGCTCGACAGGCTGCACGCCGAGGAGCACGCCAAAAAGCGCCACCGCCGCGCATGGCCGCGTGTGCTGGCTGCCTGCTTTGCGCTTCTCGTCGTCACGGCCGCGGCGTGGAAGCTGGCTCCCGCGATGGTCAACAGCAGCGACAGCGCCGCGGACTGCGACACGAATAGCAATGAGACCATGGGCGCGCCCACAGTGTCCGACGCATCCGATGCATCGGACAACGGCCTCACTTACAGCTACTCCTCCGTGCAAAAGGATGGCACGCAGTCCGATGCCAGCCCGTTCGACACGTATGCCGACGCGGAAGACGGCGCGGACGACCGCTCCACCGATACGGAGGGAGGCTACGTCATCGTCACGCTCGATGTGCCCGCGGCGGCGGAATTCCTGCACGAGCGCGGCATGGCCGTGTACGCGGAAAATGACGAGTACGTCAGCTACCTCGTCGTGGCCGAAGCGGCACATGACTTAGCAGACGCCATGGAGCTGCCTGAGGCTGAGCGCACCGCGCTCTGTCAGGCAGACGATATTCTGATCGTCAAGGTCGCCAAGACCGCACCGGCGGTCGAAGAGCCTGCGGAAAACACCCCCGCAGGAGAAGAGGAGAGCGAATGAACGATATCGGCGTGATCGGCGGCGCGGACGGCACGACACAGATCGTCGTCTCCGGCAGCATCGGAGGGCCGATCCTGTGGATCTTTTTCGGCGCGCTGGCGCTGATGGTGATTTTATACGCTGCATTTTACCAACGCGGCAAGGGCAAGGCGGTCTGCCTTGCCCTCGCGGCGGTTTTCTGCGTGGCGGCGGATCAGGCCGTCAAATTCCTCGTCGTGAACACAATGTCACTCGGCGAATCGGAGCCGCTGCTGCCGCCGCTGTTACAGCTCACGCGCGTGCACAACTACGGCGCGGCGTGGTCGAGCTTTTCGGGCGCACGGTGGCTGCTCATCGCGCTGACGGCGGCGGGCATGTGCGCCATCGCATGGCTGCTCGTCAAGATCGTGCGCCATCCGCTGGGCCAGTGGTCGCTTGCGATCATCCTCGGCGGCGGCATCGGCAATCTCATTGACCGCGTGCGCCTCGGGTACGTCGTCGACATGTTAGACACGATGTTCATGGACTTTCCCGTCTTCAACGTGGCGGATGTGTTCGTTGTGTGCGGCACGGTCTGCGCGCTCATCTACTACCTTGCCTTTTACAGCAAGAGCGACGAGAAAAACTGGGGGAACAAGGTCGATGGAACCGATCCTGCTGCAAACAAGTGAAGCCGATGCCGGTACGCGGCTCGATGCCTTTCTCGCCCACGCCGTTGAGGATCTGACGCGCTCGGCGGCGGCGAAGGCCATCGAGGACGGGCGCGTGCTCGTAAGCGGCAAAGCCCCGAGCAAGAGCCTCAAGCTCACAGGGAATGAAACCATCGAGTTCACCCCTGAGGAGCCCGCCCCCATCGACGCTGTGCCGCAGGATATCCCGCTTACCGTCGTCTACGAAGACGACGATGTCATCGTCGTCAATAAGCCGAGCGGACTCGTTGTCCATCCCGCGCCGGGGCATCCGGACGGGACGCTCGTGAACGCCCTCTTGTATCACTGCGGCGACAGCTTATCCGGCGTCGGCGGCGCGCTGCGCCCGGGCATCGTGCACCGCATCGACCGCGACACGAGCGGGCTCATCATCGCGGCAAAAAACGACTATGCGCACCAGTTCCTCTCCGCCCAACTGGCCGATCACACGCTCGCGCGCACGTATGAGTGCATCGTGGTCGGCAACCTGCGCGAGGACAGCGGCACGGTCGACGCGCCCATCGCGCGCGACAGCCGCGACCGCAAGCGCATGGCCGTCGTTCCGGGCGGACGCCGCGCGGTGACACATTGGGAGGTCATCGCCCGCTATCCGGGCTACACGCACGTGCGGTGCAAACTCGAAACAGGCCGCACACACCAGATCCGCGTGCACATGGCCTACCTCGGCCACCCGATCCTGGGCGACACGGTGTACGGCGCGAAAAAGGCCGTTCCCGGCCTCACGGGCCAATGCCTGCACGCGGTGGGGCTGCAATTCATCCACCCGCGGACGAAGGAGCTCGTTTCGCTCTCGTGCCCGCTGCCCGAGGAATTCACCGCCATGCTGCGAAAAATCAACAAATAGCACGTCTGATCGGCGGAAGCGACCGCTTCCGCCTTATTTTTTGAGAGAAACACAGGTGAACAATGTGAAAGAGCTGCAAACCATTGAGGAGACCCTCAAATACCTGCAATTCGACAACTGGGAGCAGAGCGAACCCGGCCTTGCGCGCTCGCGCGAGCTTCTGGGCCTGCTCGGCAATCCCGAGCAGAAGCTCAAATTCGTCCACATCGCGGGCACGAACGGCAAGGGCTCGACCGCCGCGATGCTCGCCTCCGTGCTCCGGCGCGCGGGGTACCGCACGGGGCTCTATACCTCGCCCCATCTGCTGCGCTTCCACGAGCGCATGAGCGTGAACGGGGAAGAGATCGACGATGAGTCCCTCATTTCGCTCACAAACACCGTGCGGAACGCAGCGGAGAGCATGAGTGAAATGCCCACGGGCTTTGAGATCATGACGGCCATCGCCTTTTTGTACTTCGTGCAGGAGCAGTGCGACATCGTCTCGCTCGAGGTCGGTCTCGGCGGGCGCATGGATTCGACAAACGTCATCCCCGCGCCGGAGGTCTGCGTCGTGGCGAATATCGGCCTTGAGCACACGGCCATTCTGGGCGACACGGTCGAAAAGATCGCCGCGGAGAAGTGCGGCATCATCAAGCACGGCGCGCACGCCGTGCTCTTCGGCCAGAGCGAGGGCGTGGAGAACGTCGCGCGTGAAAAATGCGCGCAGGAGGGCGTGACCCTCACGATCACCGCGCAGGAAAAGCTTGAGCGCATTTCGTCCTCGCTTGACGGGCAGGTCTTCAAGTACCGCGGCCGCGGGCCGTACCACCTGCGTCTTCTCGGTGAGTATCAGCTCTTGAACGCGCTGACGGTCATCGACGTGTGCAGCGCGCTGCGCTCGCGCGGCTGGGACAAGCTCACGGACGAGGCCATTGACGAGGGGCTTTCCCACGCCCAGTGGCCCGGACGGCTCGAGCTTCTGCGCCGCAGGCCGGACTTCATCGTTGACGGCGCGCACAATCCCCAGTGCGTCGACGCGCTGATGGATTCGCTCGCCGCGCTCTACGGCGACAAAAAACTCATCTTCCTCACAGGGGTGCTTCGCGACAAGGACTGGCAGCAAATGCTGCGCCGCGCGCTCCCGCTCGCCAAGGCGTTTGTCGTCATCACGCCGCCTTCTGCCCGCGCGCTCGATGAAAACGAGCTCGCCGCGTGGCTGAACGCACAGGGCGTGCAGGCCGTCCCCGCCAAGGACACCGCCGACGGCGTCCGCCGCGCCCTGGCGCTTGCAGGCGAGGACGATGCCATCTGCTCTTGGGGCTCGCTCTACTTCACCGGCGAGGTGCGCCGCGTCTTAACGGAACAGTAAACACGATAAAAAAGGCCGCTGCGAAACGCCGCAGCGGTCTTTTCATGATCCCCATGCCGCATTTGCCGCGACCAGCGGCAAACAGGCCCCCACACCCCAATCGGCGCAAAACCCATCAACCTACATCCGCCGCATTTTCTGCCCATACGGGCAGAAAAACGGGAAAAGCGTCGCAGACTTTGCCGCCCGCAGGCGGCAAATAATCTTGATCGTAAATTCTGACGACAGAAGGTGAATTGCCGCAAAGCGGCAAGAGAAGCCGCCCTGGGGCGTGTGCGTCAGAATTTACACTTCTCACGGAGCGGAGTGTGCGCGCCTTCGGCGCGTGCATGCAGCGCAGTGCAAACCTATTAAAAACAAAGGACAGATGGCTTGCCATCTGTCCTTTGTTTTTAACTAAGATAGTTGAGCGGATTGACATACGAGCCGTTTCTCTGGATGCCGAAGTGGCAGTGGACGCCGCTGGCGACGCCGCTGCGGCCTGCCTTGGCGATCTGCTGGCCCTTGTAGACCGTCTGCCCCGCCGAGACGAGCAGCGACGAGTTGTGCTCATAATAGGTAACATATCCGTTGTTGTGGTCAATAATAACAACATAGCCCATCGCGCCCTTATAGCCCGCGTAGGTGACGCGGCCACCGTCGGCGGCGTAGATCGGCGTGCCGTAGGAGCAGGCGATGTCGATGCCCTTGTGGTTGCTCGTTGCGCCGCGGATACCCGTGTTGCGGTAGCCGAAGTACGAGGTGATACGGCCCGAGCACGGCCAGCGGAAGCTGCCGGTGGGGTACCAGGTGGGACGCACCTTCGTGCCGCGCGCACGGGTCTCGGCCACGGGGTCGGAGAGCGTGACGGAGGAGATGACCGTACGCTCCTGCTCTTCGCCGTTGATGTAGGTGACGTCGGCCACGATATCGGCGGAACCGTAGGTGCCCTTGGAAATGACGCGTTCATCACCCTGCCACATGGACGAATCGTTCACGTAGTTCACATCGTAGTTGATGTCCTCGATATAATTCTGCCGCTCGGTGACCTTAACGGTCAGGTACGGCACAGCGTTCGAGAGCGTCAGCGCATCGCCGATGTGGATGCGGTTGATATCGTAACCGGGGTTCAGCGCTTCAAGTTCGGCGGCGGTCATGCCGTTGTTGTTCGCGATCTGGCCCCACGTATCGCCCTTGACGACGGTGTAGGTCACCTCGCCCGCCTTGGTGGAGTTCAGGAGCTCCGCGATCGTGCCGAGGTTCATCACGCTGTCCGTCGGGACATAGCCCTCCGCGATGCGGACATTTTCCACAAAGTCGACTGAAAGCGTGTCAGCGGAGACATATATCTGCTTGATCTGCTCGAGAAGGTCCTCCAGTGCGCCCGCGTACTGTGTCGAGCCGACGAGTTCATCGTCGATATAGAGCGAGTAGCCATAGGTCACCTGCCCGAGCTCGTCGGCCAGATCCTGCTCAAAGGTCGTGGTGTCCGTCACATCGCTGCGGCGGACGAAGGCCGTTGCATAGTGGATGGCCCCATCTTCGATCTTATAGGTCTTGCCGAGCGTCTCGGTCGTGATGTTTTCGAGCTTGGCCGCGGCCTTGCGCGCGAGCGACGCGCTGCCGACGGTATCGACCACATTGCCGTTATACTCCACGGTCGTTCCCAGCGTGTAGAAGGAAAAGAAGATCGCAACTGCGGCGACGACGGCCGCACCGCCAATGAAATAGAACGGGTTGACGCGCCGCGCGCGGCGGTGCCAGCGGTCCTCATATGCGCCGGCGGCGTGGTTGCGCTGGCGGCGGCGCGCCAGCAGCCTTTCGTGCAGAAGTGAGCGCCACATCGGGAACATCCCGCCGATGACGAGAAAGACCTGCACGAGGAAACGGTTGGATTCGGGGAAGTTGCGCGCTTTGCTCTCGCGCATGACCGTGCGGGCGCGCGGCCCGATGCGGCGGATGCGCTTGCCCAGCGTTGCAAAAAAGAGCGCTGCGTGCGCCAGAAACGCGCGCAGCCATTGGGGAGTGCCGCGCTCCTCGCGCGCGGACTTTCGGTTCGACACGGTCTTCGTGCGCTCGCTGCGGCGCTGCGGCTGCTCGCTGCCGCGGCGTCTAGTCGGATGGTTCTGCTCAGCCATTATCAAAAACTCCTTAGAGAAAAAAGCGGTAAACATAAAAAAGTTACAAATTGTAACTACTGCTATCATACTGACTTTTCGTTCCTGCGTCAAGTCTTTTAGAGAAAAGATACTGTGAATATGTTTCATGAGTGTGGAAAATTTGTAAACTTTTGCGTGATTTTTCCTTGTGACGGTCGAAAAATGGGTGTATACTACTTGCGTCAATTTGCGCCGTGTGAACGGACGCATCCTATATAGGAGGTAAATTATGTTTGCAAAACTGATCGCTACGCTGAAGCAGAGCCCCAAGACCATCGTTTTCACCGAGGGCACCGACCCCCGCATTCTGGAAGCAAGCGCACGCCTGCTGTCCGGTAATTTTTTAAAGCCTGTGCTCGTCGGCAACCCCGATGAGATCGCTGCGGCGGCCGAGGACGTCGGCTTCAACATCCGCGGCGCCGAGATCATCGACCCCGAGAATTACGAGGGCATGGATGAGATGGTCGAGAAGATGGTCGAACTGCGCAAGGGCAAGATGACCGCAGACGAGTGCCGCGCCGCGCTCAAGAAGAGCAACTATTTCGGCACCATGCTCGTCAAGATGGGCAAGGCCGACTGCCTGCTCGGCGGCGCCACCTATTCCACCGCCGATACCGTCCGTCCCGCGCTGCAGCTCATCAAGACCAAGCCGGGCAACAAGATCGTCTCCTCCTGCTTCATCATGGTCCGTCCCGCCGCCTCCGGTGAGAACGAAGTGCTCGCCATGGCCGACTGCGCTATCAACATCAAGCCCAACGAGGACGAGCTCGTCGAGATCTGCAAGGAGACCGTTTCCTGCGCAAAGATCTTCGGCGTTGACCCGAAGGTCGCCTTCCTGAGCTACTCCACCCTCGGCTCCGGCAAGGGCGAGGACGTCGACAAGATGCGCAATGCCTGCGAGAAGGCCAAGGCCCTCATGCCCGACACCCCGATCGGCGGCGAGTTCCAGTTCGACGCGGCGGTCTCTCCGGCTGTCGCCAAGACCAAGCACATCACCGACGCGGTCGGCGGCCACGCCAATACCTTTATCTTCCCCGACATCAACGCCGGCAACATCGGCTACAAGATCGCCCAGCGCCTCGGCTCTTTTGATGCCTACGGCCCGATCCTGCTCGGCCTGAACGCGCCGATCAACGACCTCTCCCGCGGCTGCAACGCCCAGGAGGTCTACTCCATGGCCATCATCACCGCGGCATTGGCCTAACGGCTTTAAAAAAGAGGACGGCTTTCGCCGTCCTCTTTTTTTGAGGAGGATGCACTGCGCTTTGTGGCTTGTCGCCCGCAGGGCGGCTGCGACACGCGCTCCGTGAGAAGAGTTCGTCGGGGGTGTGTTGGCTGTTTTGAGCCGTGGGCTCGAAATGCGCCGGCGTGAGATCCATATTAGTTTCGTGTTGGGCGGCTCTCTTTTTGAGAGCCGCCTTTTTTTGCAGGATAGCTGTCATTTTTTGTTTTCCGGCCGCAGTTTTCTGCACGAAGAGATGCTTTGAATGTTACAAATGTATGGAATATTTGGCTAAGTTAGACAAATGTTTTTCTTCTGTTTTGGATGTCTTGCACATATTTGTACAACAAAGTTCAGCTACCTTTTTCCCGGAAAAGGGAAGACAAAAATTTCCTTCATGATATAATGAGCTTGCTAAGACGGGGCGCGTGCGCCCCGAAAAATTTACGAACACATTTTCGTGGAGGGTTATCACTATGGCTATCAAAGTGGGCATCAACGGCTTCGGCCGCATCGGCCGTGTCGTGCTGCGCATCATGTCGGAGCGTCCCGAGCAGTTTGACATCTGCGGCATCAACCTGCGCAAGGCGGACCTCGACTATATGGTCTATCTCGTCAAGTACGATTCCGTGTTCCGCCAGTTCAACGGTACGGTCGAGCACGATGAGGAGAACCTGATCCTGAACGGTCACAAGATCCACATCTTCAGCGAGTCCGACGCCTCCCAGATCAACTGGGCCAGCTGCGGCGCGGAGTACATCATCGAGTCCACCGGTGTTTACAACACCACCGAGAAGGCCTCCGCTCACTTTGCCGGCGGCGCAAAGAAGGTCATTCTGACCGCGCCCGCCAAGGACGAAGCCACCCCCACGTTCGTCATGGGCGTCAACCACGAGCTGCTGCGCCCCGATATGAAGGTCGTTTCCAACGCCTCCTGCACCACCAACTGTTTAGCGCCCCTCGCCAAGGTCATCAACGATGAGTTCGGCATCGAGCAGGCGCTCATGTCCACCATTCACGCCTCCACGTCCAAGCAGAAGACGGTCGATGGGCGCGGCGGCAGCGACTGGCGCACGGGCCGCTCGGTCTACAATAACATCATCCCCTCCTCCACGGGTGCTGCCAAGGCCGTCGGCAAGGTCATCCCCGAGCTCAAGGGCAAGATGACCGGCATGAGCTTCCGCGTGCCCACGGCGGACGTTTCCGTCGTCGACCTGACCGCGCAGTTGAAAAAGAAGACCTCCTACGAGGAAATTTGCGAGGCTATCCACCGCGCGAGCGAAGGCTCCCTCAAAGGTATTCTGGCTTACACGTGCGACCAGATCGTCTCGCAGGACCTCGTCGGCAACCCGCACCCGAGCATCTTCGACGAGACCGCGGGCATCATGCTCGACGACGACTTCGTCAAGCTCATCTCCTGGTACGACAATGAGTGGGGTTACTCCAACATGGTCGTCCGCCTGCTTGAGCACATGGCAAGCATTGACAAATAAAAAGAAAAGGGATGCTCTGCATCTCTTTTCTTTTTATTTGATTTGGATGACAGCCCGCGGCAGCGCACGCGCCGCAGGCGCGCACGTTTGCGGGCTGAGAAGTGTAAATTCTGACGCGCACGCCCCAGGGCGGCTTCTCTTGCCGCTTTGCGGCAATTCACCTTCTGTCGTCAGAATTTACGATCAACATCATTTCGCGTCTGCGGACGCGAAACTTTGCGAGGCTTTACTTCTTTTTGCCCTCTGATGCTTCTGTATCGGGGGATTTTTCTTTGTTTTCCGCCGCTTTTGCTTCTAGCTCGGCGACGGTCGTGTCGTCTTCCATACCGCGGGCGTGGAGCACGTCGTCGCGCGTGAGGGTCATGAGATCATCCTTGGTGAAGCTCTCCATCTTCGCGAGGCGGTTGGCCTGCGCGGTCAATATCTGCTCGAAGAGGTTGCGCACGCCGCGCGCGTTACCGAAGGTCACGCCGTCGGCATTTTCGTCGCGGATGAAGTCCTTCACATCCTCTTCAGCGTCGGGCGAGAGGGTGTAGAGCGACTTGCGGCAGCGCATCTTGAAAATTTCGAGCATCTCATCGAGCGAATAGTCGTCGAAATGCAGATAGCGATTGAAGCGGGACTCAAGGCCGGGGTTCGAGTGGATGAACTTCTCCATCAGCCCGTCATAGCCCGCAACGATCACCACAAGGTCGTCGCGGTGGTCCTCCATCGCCTTAAGGAGCGTATCGATGGCTTCCTGGCCGAAGTCGTTGTCGCCCTTGCCGTTGAGGGCGTAGGCCTCGTCGATGAACAGCACGCCGCCGAGCGCCTTTTCGATGACCTTGCTCGTCTTGATGGCCGTCTGACCGACGTAGCCCGCGACGAGCCCGCTGCGGTCGACCTCGACAAGCTGACCCTTGGAAAGGATCCTGAGTGAGCGGTAGACGCGCGCCATCAGACGCGCAATCATCGTCTTGCCCGTGCCGGGGTTGCCGGTGAAGACCATGTGGAGCGAGAAGTCCGCGTTCGGAAGGCCCACCTCCTCGCGCCGCTTGAAGACAGTAGCCATGTTGATGAGGTTGTTCACCTCGCGCTTGACCTCGCCAAGGCCGATGTAGCTGTCGAGTTCTTTTTTGAGGTCCTCGATCTTTTCGGGCGGGGGAAGCGGCGCTTCCTCTTCCTTTTTCTCGTCCGCGCCGGTGGAGGCGGCGGACTTGTTCGGCTTTGCGCCGTCCGCGCTCTTCAGCGCGTTTGCTTTGGGTGCAACTTCCTTCGGGACGGCGGATTTCGGCTCGTCCGGCGTCAGCGGCGCGCCCCAGAAGTCGCTGCCCATGCGGTTTAAGTTGTTCTGCGTCATCGTGCGGATGACGTCGAGCTGCTGGAGAATGATCTCGTCCTTTTTATCCATGTTGATTCTCTCCCTTCGTTCCGTAGGGCGTGTGCGCCATCGCGCGGAACAAGAATGCAGTGATCAGGCCGCTGAGCGCGCCCGTGAAGAGCGACACCAGCAGCAAAAACGGCAGATAGTAGAGCGGCGCGGTCGAGCCGAGCGTGATGAGCGCGGCGCAGACCTGCCCGCAGTTGTGCGCCGCCGCACCGGCGATGGAAACGCCGAAAATGCTGAGTCCCTTCGCCCCGCGCAAAAGTCCCATTGCACCGAGCGCCGCCAGCCCGCCGAGCAGCGAGAACAAAAGTGCCGAGGCGTTGCCCGCGAACAGTGCGCCGAGCGTGCAGCGCACGAGCAGAATGGCGAGCGCGCTTGGAAAGCCGAGGGCATAGAGCGCGTAGAGCGTGACGATGTTCGCAAGCCCCAGCTTGACGCCCGGCAGCGGCACAATGAGCGCGAGCGGAAAGAACGACTCCATGTAGGACAACGCAAGCGCGAGCGCCGCGAGCACCGCGCAGAGCGTCAGCTCTCTTGTTTTGATCTTCATGCGCTCACCCCGCGATCAGGTCGTAGTCGGACGCCGCGCCCTCGAGCGTGACGGCCACGCGGGCGGGCAGGCACACGATGCTCTGTCCCGCGCGCGAGATCGCGTCGGAGTGCACACAGTCCTGATTCGGGCAGTCGCTTTCGCTCACGCGCACCGCACCGTTTTCCACAGCGACGGTGAGCGTGTAGCCGCGGCTCTCATACGTGCCGCCTTCATAATTGCTGAGTGCGCAGCGCTCGACGGTCTCGCCGTCGATGGCGATGCTGATCGTCAGCTCGCCCGCCGATCTGGCCGCAAAATACGGCCTTGCGGCGAGCCCGAGCGTGAGCAGCAGCACCGCGAGCACGACGAGCGCGTCCCACTTCGTCGGCTTCAGCTTAGGCGAGCGCTTCATACGTGTACCCGCTTTCGTCGTTCGGCGTGAAGGCGTCGGCAAGGCCGTCGGTGTAGAGCACGCGGCCATCGTCGGTGACTAAAATGAGCTCAAAATCCGTCCCCTGGTCGGCAAGATCATCGCGCAGCGCAAGCGCGCCGTCGGGGCCGAGGACGAAGCACGCCGTCGAGAGCGCGTCCGCCCATGCGCCGTTTTTGCACACAACTGTGACGCTGACGAGCCCGCTCTCCGCGGGGCAGCCGGTCTTGGGGTCGAGGATGTGGTGGTAGCGCACGCCGTTTTCTTCAAAATAGCGCTCGTACACGCCGGAGGTCACGATGAACGCATCCGACGCGGCCACGATGCCAAGGTAGCTCTCCGTATCGCCGGGGTCCTTGACGGCGATGCGCCAGTCGCTGCCGTCGCTCTTTTCCCCCATGACGAATACATCGCCGCCGAGGTCGAGTGTCGCGGACGTGACGCCCTCCTGTTCAAGCTGCGCGCGCAGCACATCCGCCGCGTAGCCCTTGGCAATGCCGCCGAGGTCGAGCTGCGCACCGTCCAGAAGCGTGATGGCCCAGCCGTCCGCCGTGCGTTCGAGCCTGACCTTACCGCAGCCAGTATGACTCAGCAATTCTTTGAGCTCGTCCGCGGACGGCACGCGGTGCTCGTCCTTCGTAAAGCCCCACGCGTCGAGCACAGGGGCGAGCGTCGGGTCGAACGCGCCGTCCGTCGCGTCTGAGACCGTCAGAGCCGTTTCGATCAGCGCGGGTAAAATATCGTCCGCGCCGTATTCGACCGTCTCACCGTTCGACGTGTTGAGTGCATAGAGCTCACTGCCCTCCGCCGTGCGCGAGAGGACGGCTTCGTCCAACGTGTGCAGTTCCTTTTCCGCGCTCTCCAGCGCGGCAGCGGCGTTCTCGCCGTAAACCGTCAGGTTCATCACCGTGTCCATCGCGTACACCGTGCGCGTCTCGCTCTCGGCACTTTTTTCGCCGCAGGCGGTCAGGAACAGGGCAAAAATCATCAGCAGCAAGGCTGCAAGTCGTTTTTTCATAGTGTCTCCCAAGAAAATAATATGTCAAATATATTGTACCCGTGTCAGCGCGGTCTGTCAAAGCAAAAAAGAAGCGGCAGGGAAATTTCAGTCTGCCGCGTGCCGTTAAATTCGCGTTTAGCCTTGCGAAAGCGCCGCGTGTCCTGTATAATGAAGCGATTTTAGCCGCTATCGCCGAAAAGGAGCCCGCTATGCTGTTTTGGAAGAAGAAAAAAGCCCCCTTTATCCAGTCCACCACCTCCGCCTGGAAGGAGCAGTGGCGCGAGATCGTGCCGCCGGAGTGCCGCAACGTCCCCATCACCGAGGGCGGCAAGACCGTCACGGCCTACGTGCAGATCAATCATTTTGTGATGATGCTGCAGGACGGTCTCCTCATGAAGGAAGACTTTTTCGATGTCTGCTCGCACTTTCAGCGTGCAGGCTACCATGTCATCTGGCTCATGCGCTGCACGCAGGACATCGAAAACGGCTATTTGAAGATCAAAAAACAGAAGGATAACAAGTGCCTGTGGAAATGGCGCAAGCCCACGACGAACTTCGGCCGCTGGACGAGCGACAACCGCTATGTGACCATTCTGCTCCAGTATAAGCCTGCGCCCGACGGCGAACTCGAGCACTGCCACGACGAAATCTTGCAGCGCGTGCAGTGGGCCGAGAGCTCGGACAATTCCGAGATGATCCCCTCCCGCACGGAATTTGTCACCATCGGCGTGCCCGGCACCCCGGCCGAGCTTGCCAACTGGCTGCGCGGGGGCTTCATGTCGTCAGAACCGGAAGCATCTCTATAAACAAAAAAATAAGAGCGGCATCGCCGCTCTTATTTTTTTGCTCAATTGACCTTTGGCTCGTCGATATCCAGCCACGTCTGGTCGAAGCCATAGGGAAGCAGTTCCTTGATATGCAGGTGCTTCTCCTCGCCCTTTTTGTTGAGGCAGATGACCTCCATCTCGGGGCCGAACTCGTAGAGCACCTGGCGGCACGCGCCGCAGGGATAGCAGTAATCGTCGCTGCGCCCGGCGATGACGATGCGCTTGAAGCGGCGATGCCCCTCGCTCACGGCCTTGAAGGCCGCGGTGCGCTCGGCGCAGTTCGTGAGGCCGTAGCTCGAATTTTCGATGTTGCAGCCGGTGAAGACCGCGCCGTCGTCACATTCGAGCGCCGCGCCCACGGGAAAGTGGGAGTACGGCACATACGCCATGTCCAGCATGGCGACGGCCTTTTCCTTTAGCTCATTCCAAGTTGCCATTATAAAACGCCTCCTCACCAGTCTACGCCGAGGTCGGGACGCACTTGCGTATCCATGATGTCCTCGGCGTTATAGAATTGCAGATAGCGGCTGCGCGAGTGGCGCAGCGTGGTGCCGTCCGGATGCAGACGGTCGCAGATGACGGCGGAAATGTCGGGCTTCACATAGCTGAACGAACTCGTGCCGACGCTCGCGAAGATGCGGAAGCCCTGACTTTGCAGGTACTTGAAGCGCTCGCCGGTCTGGTGCCAGTCGTCACCGTCGGGACGGCCGCCGTGCGGATAGAACAAAATCTGCGTGGGGCCGACGAGCGAGCCGACCTCGTCCGCCCAGCGCTCGGTGTCGTTGATGACGGTCTGGAGCGGCTTGGTGTCGAGGCGGATGTGGCCCCAGGTGTGGCTGCCGAACGTCCAGCCGGTCTCCTTCAAGCGCGCTATGACGGGCTTGACGGCCTCGATCTCGCTCGCGCGGTAGGCATCGAACGCGGGGCGGTCGGGCGAATCCGCCGCGATGTCGCGGTCATCCTGCGTGCGATAGCCTAAAATACCCTGATAGCCCGTCAGCGAGAAGATGGCCTTCGCGCCGTTCAGCGAAAAGTCGGGGTGCTCGTAGACAAACTGGTCGAGAATGGGCGTCGCGTCGAGTTCCTTGGTCAAAAAGGTCTCATTTGTGTACGGATCGGTGCACTGCGCCCAGATCTCGCCGTCCTCGCCGACGACGAGCTTGCTCGTGAAGCCCTCGTCGAGCATATACGGGTAGTAGTTCACGTCGTCAAAGCTGATGACGAGCGGCTTTTTGCCCTCGGGCAGCATCAGGGTGTTTCGCACCATGTGCGTGCCGGACTCGTCCGTCACCTCGCTCCACACGTCCTCCATCGCGACTAAAATGTAGCCCTTGTCGTACACGGACTGCAAAATTTTGTTGTACTCGTCGACCGTTACCATCCAGTCGTCGAGACCGTAGCGCTGGTCCTGACTGGCGTTGCAGTCGTGGAAGGCCCACTGCGGGTAGGCAATGATGGGGTGGAAAAAGAGGTGCTCCACCACCTGATCCGGTCCCCAGGCCTGCGTGAGCTGGTCCTCGGACCAGTAGTTGCGCACGGCGTCGTAGGGGTCGGCGTTCACGTCGGTCGCGCCGTCGCCATCCGTCGGCGTTTCCGTGTCGGTGTTCGGATTATTGGGGGTAGTGTTGTCGGTCTTGCTGCCGCAGGCGGTCAGCAGCGATAGCACCATGAGCGCGCTGAGCAGCAGCGCCAAAAATCGTTTCATATGAGATATCCTCCTCTCGTTCTGCGCAGCCATTATAGCAGACCCACACTCTTTTGACCATGCTTTTCGCCGTTTTGTTCCCATTTGTAACTATTTTTCGTGAATATCGGCCCGCCGGAGAAATTTCCCCGCGCGTTGCATGGGTTCGTCTCACTTTCGCTGCCTTACAGCCTAAAGCTGTAAGGCAAAAGTTTTGCCTTGCGAAAACAAAAAGGAGACGAAACAATGGAAAAGACAACAAACTATCAGCTTCCGAAGTGGGAAAAGAGCGATTTCATCAAAATGGACGACTTCAATGATGCGTTCGGCAAGCTCGACGCGGCGCTGAAAGCAAACGCAGACGCCGCGGCGGGCGCGGCCAGCGCGGAAAGGGTCACTGCGCTGGAGCAGACGGTCACAAAAAGCAAGCTCTGCCGCATCAAATACGGCAGCTACATCGGCAACGGCAAGGGCGGCAAGGCTGCTCCGAACACGCTGAGCTGCGATTTTTACCCCGTGCTGCTGATCATCACCACGATTGACCAGTACAACAACATCACCCGTGTGTTTGCCTTGCGCGGCATCAGTCACTTCGAAGGCGGCGTTGACGGCGTCCGCAAGAACCTCATTACATGGAACGATCGCAGCGTGAGCTGGCAATCGGCAACAGAAACGGATGCCTATTACAACGCCTGCGACGTGCAGCTCAACACCTCTGGCGTTACCTATCAATACCTGTTCCTTGGATTTGACCAGTAAACAGTGAAAAACACCCCCGGCTCGAAA
>URXY01000023.1 GCA_900552015.1 uncultured Eubacteriales bacterium
GTTTCAGCACCCGCTGGAGCATGTGCAGGACGCTGTCCGGGGACATGGGGCCTCCTGTTGGTGACGGGAACACCCATTCGCTGTTGCCCACATTGCACTTTTGCATTTTCAGAACGCTTATCGCATCTGCCGACAGCGGCAGGGTGCGGTAGGCGTTTTTCGTTTTCAGCGGGGCTTCCACCACTTTGCCATTCTGCCGTGAAATTGCCCGTTGGATTTTCAGCACGCCACGGTCGAGGTCAACGTCCGTCCACTTTAGCCCCAGCAGTTCGCCCCGGCGCAATCCCGTGGCGAGGTCGAGGTAGTAGAGCTCGTACACGCCGCTGTCCCTGGCCTCTTGGAAGAAGGCGCTGAGTTGGTCGGCGGTCAAGGTTTTCATCTCCTTGTGCTCCACCTTTGGCAAGGCGCAGCCCTGCGTCGGGTTACGGGTTACCAACTTCTGCTCCATGGCGAGATTGTACGCCGAGCCGATCATCTGGTGGATGTTCCGCACGGTTTTCGGTGCTAACCCTTTCGGTTTCTCTTTCGCTTCGATGCGGTCTACTCGCCCGCCGTCCAGCAGGTGCTTGTAGAATCGCTGCAAGTCCAGAGAGGTCAGGTCTGCCAGCTGGATGCTGCCGATCTGCGGCTTGATGTGGTTTTTCAGAAAACCTTGGCTGGTCTTGAACGTGGACGGTCTGAGTTTCACCTTGGCGTAGTTCTCCATCCAGACCTCCAGCCAACTCCCCACGGTGTAGGTCTTGGCCCGCCCATAGTCGATGCCCACATTTTCCTCGATGGCCTTTTTCAGCTTTTCCTTGACCTCGGCCTGCGTCTTGCCGAGGACATTTTTGATGATGGCCTTGCCAGTTTCGGAATCGTGACCGACTGTGTACCGCCCCTCCCAGCGTCCGTCTTTTCGTTTTCGGATCTTCAAAAGGCCGATGATGCCGTTGAGCGGCGTGCGGATGTCGTGGCTCATGCGGTGCGGAAAGTTCGTCTTCGCCTCGTTGGCGCGGCGCGCCTCCGCCACGGCCTCTTCCAGGTCTTTCTGGTATTCGAGCTCCTTCGTCTTCTGCTCGTCGATATTGCGGGCCGAAACGAGCACATGCGTCACCTCGCCGCCTTCATCGCGCGTCTTCGCGATGAGCGTGACAAGATACCACGCCCCGTTCCTGCCCCTGAATTCACAGGTGATGAACTTCTTATCCCACAGCCGCGCGGCTGCCGTGGAAAAATCGAGAAAACGGTCGGCCTCCTCGTGCTGGCTGGGCGCAATGATCCTGTTCAGGACAAAATCCTTAAATTCCTCGCTCGGCCCGATATGCCCCTGATACTGCTCCGACCGGCCGCGGCCGGAAATGAGCATATAGGTCTGCGCCTTCAGGTCAATCACGCTGATATCCTGATAGACCGTACCCAGTGCACGGATGATCTCATAGCGTTCCTCCGAAGCCTTGAGATGCCTTTCAAGCTCCGCCTCGCGCTGCTCCCGCTCGGTAATAAAGCGGCTGACGTCGGAAATGATGCACTGCAAAAATGTGCCGCCCGGCAGCTCGACCTTCACGGTCGTGTCTGATACCCAGGGATAGCCGTCTTTGCCCAGAATACGGTAGATCACATCCCCGTTGGGGCTCTCGATCCCGCCCCGCAAAATTTTGTCCACGTGATCTTTCGTAATGCCGAGGTCCTCGGGACAGAGCATATTGGCAAACTTGTTGTCAAACTTCGTGCGGACCTCTTCCTCTGTCCAACCAAGCATATTCAAAAATCGCTCGCCGATATAGAGGAACGGAAGACCCTCGCTGATGCCGCAGCGGACATACCCACCCGGCAGATTTTTGAAAAGATGATCCGAGACCGTATTTTTCGATTCCAGCTCCTGCTGCCGCTGCACAAAGGCGCTCATATCCGTGCAGACACTGAGGATGGCGAGCCTCAGCTCGGATGACCTTTCCCTTGTCCACTGTCCAGAACCATGAGCCGTCCCTGCGCGGCATACAATAGGTCGTTTCATAGGTCATGCCCTCGTAAAAATGTCCGCCGAGGTCCTTTTCGACCTGCGGCATATCGTCGGGGTGGATGGTGTTCGCCACCCTGCCGCCTATCCCCGCGGCCAGCTCCTCCACGCTCCCGTAGCCGAGCAGCTCCGCCATTTCTTCGTTGGCGTAGTACAGCGGAAAGTCTGCTTCGCAGTACCCACCGAGCATGCCGGACTTTTTCCCCTGATAGGTGAACTCCGATGCCAGGGTGTCTCTCTTTTCCTGCGACAGATGCTTGTTCATTTCGGGACCTCCGTGCGTTAAAATACCGGCCGCTGCATTTTGCATGACCGTGCGGAGCCTGCCTGTGCCAAAGATCGCCGCGGTGTAAAACCGCACAATTACCCAATATGATCATGGTATTCTATCGTCGATCGTACTTCAAGCCCCGGGCGAATGCGAGGAAAATTCCGGATAAAGCCTTGCTATCCGTTCCTTTTTCGCGGAAAGACGCTAATATGATGCTTTTCTATCCATACCGGCGGGAACGGGGCACATCCGCACCGGTATTTCCCGCGGCCGCCGTCAAATATCCGTAACGCCCAACCGGTCCGGGATCGGCATTCTCCACGATCTGTACCCTCTCGCTCAAGTTTACATAAAATTGTTCAGCATTTGACATCCTTGCAAAATGTGTGCGCATATGATATCCTTATTGTCAAATATATTTCAGGAGGATGCTATGGCAAAACGCAGGTGGGACCTCAATACCGTTTATATCTCCGAGCGGCTGAAGGAGTGCCTGCGCCCGCTCTCGCGCTGCGCGCTCACGACCGTCGTCGCGCCGATGGGCTACGGCAAAACGACGGCGGTGAACTGGTACCTTGGCGAGCGTGAGCGCCTCGAGAGCGCGCGCATCATCCGCATCAGCGTGTATTCCGACAACCTCGCCATCTTCTGGAAGAGCGTGCAGGACGCTTTCTTGCACGCGGGGCTCAGCCTCCTGCAAGGCTATGCCTGCCCCGCCGACACGGCGGGCGCGAGCCTTCTGACCGACGACCTCTGCCACGCGCTCGCGGGCAAGGTCCCCTGCTACCTCTTCATCGACGATTTTCACCTTTTGACCGACGAGCGCATGGCGAGCTTTCTCTGCACACTCGCGTCAAGGCTGCCCGAAAACGTGCATCTCATCGTCGCGAGCCGTGACCGCTTTCTCCCTCCCGAGGCTGTCGTGCGCCTCGGCGGCAAGCTCTGCCGCATCGGCACCGAGCAGCTACACCTGAACCACACCGAGCTCTCCGTCTATGCCCGCCGCTGCGGCATCGAGCTCACCGATGCGCAGATCGACACGCTGCTCTATTCGAGCGAGGGCTGGTTCTCGGCCATTTACTTAAATCTCCGCACGCTCTCCGAGCGCGGTGCGCTGCCCGACCGAAGCTCGGATATCTACGCGATCTTCTCCGCGGCGATGATCGACCCGCTGCCGCCGAAGCAGCGCGAATTTCTATCCGTCATGGGGCTTGCCGACGAATTCACCGTGGAAATGGCAGAATTTGTCACGGGAAACAAAAACGCAAAAAAACTCCTCACGGCGCTGACAGAGCAGAACGCCTTCGTCAAGCGCCTGCCGGACAGCGGGACCTACCGCTTCCACCACATGATGAAAGAGTGCGCCGAGCGCACGTTCCTGTCGCTCGACCCCGCCGTGCAGGCGGTCTACCGCGACCGCTGCGGTGCATGGTACGAGGCGCGACAGCTCTACCTCCACGCGCTCGCGTCCTACCGCGCGAGCGGGAACTGCGATGCGGCGCTGCGTGTCATTCAAAAGGACGCGGGCATCCTGCTTGCCTCGCTCAAAAGCTCGGACGTCATCGCGTTCCTTGCGCAATGCCCGGCAGAAACGCTCAAGGCGCATCCGTTCGCGCTCCTCGTGCTCATGCGCAGCATGTTCAACTGGCGGGAGGTCCCGAAAATGCTCGAAATGAAGGCTCTGCTGCTCGCCGCCATCGAAGAGCACCCGGAGTTTCCTGCCGAAGAGCGCGGGGACCTTCTCGGTGAGTGCGACCTCATCACGAGCTTTCTGATGTATAACGACATCTCCGCGATGAGCAGGCTCCACCGCAGCGCAAGCGCACAGATGTCGCGCCCTGCCATCAGCATCCGCCCGGACGGCGGCTGGACCTTCGGCTCGCCATCGGTGCTGATGATGTTCCACCGCACGCCGGGCGCACTGGAACGCGAGCTCGCCGAGATGGACGAATGTATGCCCCACTACTACAAGATCACGAACGGCCACGGACAGGGCGCTGAGACCATCATGCGCGCGGAGGCCGACTTCATGCGCGCCTGCTTTGCCGACGCGCAGATCATGCTCGAGCGCGCCTATGCGCAGATTGACGGCAACGGGCAGGAAAACATGGCCTTGTGCTGCGACTTTCTCGCCTGGCGGCTCTCGCTCTGCACTTCTTTCACGCCGCGCGAGTCCTTTGAGCAGCGGCGCGAGGCGCTGCTGCAGCAGCACAACGTTGCATGGCTCAACATTCTGCAAAGCTCCTGCGCCTATTACTATGCGCTGCTGGGACTGCCCGAAAAAATTCCTGCGGTCTTCCGCGAGCATCAGCTCGCCTCCATCCACTTTCTCGCGCCCGGAAAGCCGATGATGGAGCTCATCGAAAATCAGGTCTATCTCGCCCAGGGCGAGTACGCCAAGGTCATCGGCCGCAGCGAAACGCTGCTCGGTATGTGCGAGGCGATGCACTACGCGCTCGTCGCGCTGCACATCCGCCTTCAGACCGCCGCCGCCTATGAGATGCTCGGAAAATACGAGGAGGCGCACACGCTGCTTTCCCGCGCGCTCGAAGACGCCGCGCCGGACGCCCTCCTGCTCCCCTTTGTCGAAAACTACCGCTATCTTGAACGCACGCTGGAGGCCTGTGCCGCCGGCCCCCTCGCCGCCTTTGTCCGCCGCATCCGGTCGCTCGGTGAAACGGTCAAAGCCCGGCGCAATGCGCAAAGGGCGGGCCGAAACACCCCCGCCGCCTTTGCCGCACTCACGAATCGGGAGCGCGAGCTCGCTTCGCTCATCGCCGCGCGGCTCAGCAACCGCGAGATCGCAGAAAAACTTTTTCTCTCCGAGGGCAGCGTGAAGCAATATGTCAACCAGCTCTACTCCAAGCTCCACATCGAGGGCGACCGCCGCACGAAGCGCTCACAGCTCACGCAGCTATGGACAGCGGAAAAGAACTAACTTCAAGTTAATAGAAACCGGAAAAGAACCACCGTACAATGACAGTACGGTGGTTCTTTACCTATCGGCCCACAACGCGCTGAGGAAGGGGGAATGCGTTTGTACCGAAAATACATCGCGGCGGTCACTCCGCTCGCGGACCACATCCTTCAGGTCGACTTCGTCTCCGGCAGCCGTCTGCTGCTCGACATGAAGCCGTACCTCGACAAGCTCCGCTTCCGCCCGCTCACCGACCCGGCGGTGTGGAGCAGCGCCGTGACCAACGGCATTTTTGTCCGCTTCAACAACGTGGAGCTCAGCCATGATGAGCTGCTCTCCATGGCGGAACAGAGCCACAGTGCTTTATAAAAATCAAGGAGGAAGAAGACCATGGACCTGAAAAAATGGAGCGCATTGCTCTGCACCCTGCTTCTGCTCGCGGGACTGCTCACCGCCTGCGGCAGCGACGACTCCGACGACTACGCAGACTACGGCGACGACCCCACTGTGCCGTCGACGATCGACGGCTTTGTCAAGGAAAGCTACGACAGCTATGATTACAGCGTTTTCGAAGGTTACTATCTGCCCGACAGCGGCACGGACTTCGACTATCTCATCATCGACACCAACGGTTCGCGCTGGCGCATCGGCAACAACGACGACCTCGCCGCCAGCGGCTATTTGCAGTACGACGCGGACTATGACTGCATCTACGCCTACAACGAACACGACGGCATCGCCTACCAGTTCTCTTTCGACGGCGGCAGTGTGAACATCTATTCGCTCGGCTCGTTCACCTATGAAATGAGCCTCGACGAGTTCGACGCACAGGCCGAAGACTACAACAGCAGCGACAGTTCGGTCGATCTCTCTTACCTTGCGGGCATCTGGTATCTGGACGGTGATCTCGACGCCGACAGCTACATCTACATCGACAGCAGCGGCGGTCTCTGGGGCCTCTACGAGCGCGCGCCCGGCGCGGAGACGACCGAGGTCGACGGCGGCTTTATCTCGGCCCCGACCGATGTGGACGACGTGTACTATGCCGTTTCCACGACGTATCAGGACGTCACCTATGAATTCACGCTTTTTGACACCGATTCCATCGTATGGGGCGGCGAGAACGACTACTACGAACGCCTTGAGTAAGCCGTTTTGAAACGTGAAGAAGGGAGAAAAGAAGATGAAAGCTTTCCATCATTTCCTTGCGGTGCTGCTTGCGGTTCTGCTTTGCCTGAGCCTGACCGCCTGCGGCGACAGCAGCGATGACGTCACGGGCGACGACTGGCGCGTGAGCGGCGTGGTCGCCGCCGAGGGCACCATCACGCACGAGGGCGAGGGCAGCGTCAAGGTGCTCGTCACCGTAGGACCCGAGAGCGCGGCGTTCTACCGCGACGAGCCCGAGCAGGAGCTTTTCGACAGCGTGTCCTTCCCCGTGACGGTCGAGGACGCGAACGACGATGGCACGGGCTTTGACATTTCGTTCGACGACATCACCGGCGATGGCGAGAGCGACGTCGTCGTGACGTTCCAGCACGCCGACATGAGCACGACGCAGATGGTCTGGTTCTGGGATGCCGACGAGCGCTATGTCTTCGAGCCGGATTACTCCTACTTCCACGAAAACGGCGTGCAGACCGACCTGACCGACACGCCCTATTTCTCTGACAACGGCTTACAGATCAACGCTGCGGTCAACACGGGCACTTATCTTCTGGAAGACGGCGTTTCCTGCTACTCCGGCCTTGGCGACGGCTACGCGACCAACGACTGCTACTGGGAGGTCATCAAACACAGCGACCAGTCGCACGACGGCATCCGCGAGATCCAGTTCGACGCGGTCTGCTATATCCCCGAGAGCTCCATCCCGTACTTCACCGAGCAATACATCACCAACACCGACAGCGAGCTCTACGACTATTACACCGGCATGTGGTTCACTGCCGCCACCGCCTACGGCAACAGCCAGCGCGGCGACAACTACTATGTCCATACCGTCAATTACAACGGTGAAGAATATCTCATCGAATTTGCCTACTCGACCGACTGGCAGTACAACGTCAGCGATTGGGCGATGGTTCTGACCAAGAGCTACATGGTCTACCTGCCCGACGATTACGAGGGGCTGGTCTTCGCCGCCATGCCACAGCTCGACAACTATAAGGACTGCGCCAGACGGATGCAGCTCGATAGCATCGCGCCCGTGGCGAGCATCATGGACATTGACCTTGTCGACCCCTACAACACGCTGTTTTTCAGCATTTGCTACTAAAAAGGCGGTGAACAGCATGACGCACCGAACGTATCTTCTGCCGCTCGTGCTCGCGCTGCTGCTCCTGCTGAGCCTGACCGCCTGCGGCGACAGCAGCTCTGATGATCCGCAAAGCGGCTATGAGACCGTCATGGACATGGAATTTCTCGACGGGATGTGGAGCATCGACGGCACTTCGAAGCTGTACTTTGACAGCGAGGAGGGCTTTTACGCCTACCGCACCGGCTGGGGTCTCGGCGGGCGCGGAGAATTTGAATTGTCCGAGGCGAGCGGCCGGCCGATGATCTTTTTCAACGGCTTTCTCTATAACTTCCTTCTGCGCGACGACGGCGTGCTGCTTCCGAACCAGAACGGCGAGGGCAGCGGGCTCACCATCCACCGCCACACCTTCCTCCGCGACGATGAAGCGGAGATCGTAGAATGGGACATAAGCAACTGGGACGGCATGTGGCAGAACGCCCTGGGCGAGACCATCGTCATCGACTCGTCGCTCATGCAGTACATCGCCTGCTCACCGGACTACTCCATGAGCGGCACCATGAACGACGAGGGCGAGGGCATGGGCCTCTACCTCTACGACAACGGAACGCGCGCCTACCTCTGCCCCAGCGACGACGGCAATAGCTTCACTCTCTCCGCCGAACGCTTTGGCCGCTACGGGGACGATCAGCACTTTGACGGTGTCTTCTACCGCAACGCCGACTTCTACACCTACACGGACATGGAAAACGCGGAGTTTTACGAAGACGAATACTCCACCTTCTATATCTGGTACTACGACGGTGTGAACCGTTACCTTCTGGGCAACGATTATACCATCGGCGACGACGGCCTTGCCTACCACGACGAAGACGGTCTCGTCTATCCCGCGGGCTGGATCCCCGAAGCGCCGTATGATCCCGCTGACGACTGGGGCGAAAACTGGATAGACAACTGGGATATTTGAAAACGCCATGATAAAGGATGGATGTGAAATGACGGGAAGAGGAAAACTCAGCGACGCCGAGCTTTCGAAAAAGCTCTGGCACTATCAGAAAATGTCGCGCATCTGGATCCTGGTGGGCCTTTTTGGCTCGTTGAGCGGCACGGTCTCGTACTTTGCCGTGCAGGACACCGCGCTCAAGGCCATCCTGACGGGGGTGCTGTTCTTCGGCGGCGTCTGCTGCGCGGTCTTTTTGGGCGGCAGCGCGCAAAAGAAGCTCCAGGCCCTGATACAGGAGCAGTTTGGAGACTTTTTCCGTGCGGAATGGGAAAAGGCCTTCGGCCCGGATATGCACACACCGGAAATGTGCGTTGACGAGTTGTTTCTCCGGACGCTCCACCTGCTGGACGGTCAGTGGGAGGAATGTACGGTTGAGAATTTCCATGAGGGCGATCATCGCGGCGTGCATTTTTCCGCCGCTAATGTGCGGCTGGACCATGTGTATGAGCGAGGGTGCGGTCACGAAGGCTATGAGACCTGCCACGAGATGGTCTTCAAAGGCCTCGTGCTGCGCTGCGAAACGCGGACGCCCGCCCCCTCCCCCGTCCTCGTCAACGCAAGGACGGAGGACAGTCCGCGCGGCGTAGCGACGGGCGATGCGCTGTTTGACCGATGCTTCTGCGTCACAGCAGAGCCGGAGCAGGAGGCCCTCTCCCTTCTTGCCCCGCAGTTTATGGAGCTGATGAACGAGTTCAGGCAGCGCGTTGAAGGACAGCTTTTGGGCTTCCGCTGGGAAGGACGGGTGTTCTCGCTGGCGGTGGAAACAGACTACGGCTTTGCCGCCGTTGCCAGTAATGTAGACCTGCGCGACCTTGACGCCCTGCGCCGCAGCTATTGCGCGTCGCTGCACGCAATGGAGGAAACGCTGGATCTTCTACTGAAAAACACCGCTCTTTTTGCGGCGCGGGACTGAGAAAGGATGATACGATGGAGAAGAATCAAACAATGACAGACGAACAGCTCGCGCGCGAGCTGCAAAACGGTAAGCGCGGCGGCGGCCGCGGCAAGCTCCTCACCGTGGTCGGCTGCGTCATACTGGCGATCGGTATTTTCACCTCGGTCACAGCGCTGACGGTCATCGGCATCGTCGTCGCGCTGCTGGGGCAGGGCGTTCTGAACAAGCACCAGAAGGCCGCAGGAAAAGCGGTCTTTGAGTCCCTCGTGCCGGAGATCATGAACGCGAATTTTGAAGACGTGCAGCCCAT
Organism: uncultured Eubacteriales bacterium; assembly: GCA_900552015.1. Classification (GTDB taxonomy): domain Bacteria; phylum Bacillota; class Clostridia; order Oscillospirales; family Oscillospiraceae; genus Hominicoprocola. Next base: position 9,647 of record URXY01000023.1, read on the forward strand.
CGGAAAGCAAAACCTTGTGGATATCAATGGTTCAAACATTCCGCTGCCGTCATACGTCTACGACAGCGCCAGCGGCCGCATCGACTTCACCTACCGCGGCCTTACGTCCGAGCTCTGCACCGTCACGCTGACGGACGTGACCGAATACCTCAATGAGAACAACGACATGATGGAGTCCGCCGAGCGCGAGGTCTACAAGGGCCAGTGGATGGTCTGCGAGCTTGGCAAAACGTACCCCGCCGAACTCACGTTCTGGCCGCGCGGCAAGCTCGACAAGCTTTTCCGCGCCAAAACCATCAAGACGGATCATGAGGACTTCAACAAGCACTTCAACCTGAGCTGCGATGATGCCAACTGGGCGCTGCGCTTTTTGAGTCCCAGCCGCATGGAGCGCATTCTTGCGCTCACCAACAGCGCCTTCGGCGATTTTTCCGTCAGCCTGCACGCCGATGGGACGCTATACATCGCCGTACACAGCGGCCGAGGCTTTTTCGACGTCGGCAAGAGCAAGGAGCCGCCCGACGCGCTGCGCCGCCGCTTCACCCGCGAGCTCAAGTGGTGCACCGACATGATCGACGTCTTCCGCCCCGCGGCGGAGTGAAGAAAGGAGCGGTCGTATGCAGCTTTGGGTCGCAGCACTGCTGTTTTTTCTGTCCATCGCGGGCGTCGTGCTATCGGCGCGAAAGCTCCGGCAAAAGAGAACGCTTCGCGTCGTCTGCATCGCACTCTGCGCCGTGATCGCCGCGGCCTGCGCGGTCTATATCGCGCTGACGGCGATCATGCTCTACGCGGCGAGCACGAAGTGATCTTTCCGTGCAGTCCTACAGCAGCCATGACGCTCGCCTGCCCCAAAGGGGTATTCTCTTTCCGAAGGGAATACCCCTTTGCTCCGTGTCTCCTGCACGATGCAGGAAAAATTCTCTGTCCTTTGGGCAAATCAAAAAAGTGCAACTTTTTTTGAAAAACCCACTTGACAAGTGGGCCCCGCGTGCTATAATGCAACCAATAAGTGAAGAGCTTCAAACCTATGACGGAGAGAAGTAGCCGATGCAGATAAGCACAAAGAGAGTCCCGGGTGGTGTGATCGGGGCGGCGGACGGTCGGTGAATGGACTTCAGAGGGCGGACCGAACGGCGGAAGTCAAGTAGGGACCGACGGGTATCCCACCCGTTATCCATCGGGGCGCGTATGATGGTGCGCGTAAGCGAGCGGGCGTTTTACAAAACGTCAATTTGGGTGGTATCGCAGAAGTTTGATGACTTTTGTCCCATGTGTATGGGATGAAGGTCTTTTTTCTTTATATTCCTCCTGTTCCGGCAAACCAGGATCTCATCTGCCACCCGAAATCAAATAAATTTGGAGGAAAACAAAAATGAAAAACAACATGGTGAAAAAGCTTCTGACCCTGGCCCTCGCCGGTGCGATGACCCTGTCTCTGGCCGCGTGCGGCAGCAAGAGCGACGACAGCAGCAACGACGCCCAGCAGGGCGGCGACGAAAGCGGCAAGACCTACAAGGTCGCCATCATCAAGCAGCTCGACCACGCCTCTCTTGACGAGATCGCGAACGCTGTGGCCACCGAGCTCGACAAGATCGCAGCCGACAATAATGTGACCATCGAGTACGACATCACCTCCGGCCAGAACGATCAGACCATCTTAAAGCAGCTGTCCGATCAGGCGATCGCCGATCAGGTCGACGCCATCATCCCCATCGCGACGACCGCCGCGCAGATCTCTGCCCTCTCCGCTGAGGACACCAAGACCCCCGTTGTTTATGCCGCCGTCTCCGATCCCGAGGCCGCGAGCCTGACAGGCATCGACTATGTGACCGGCACGAGCGACGCGCTGAACACCAGCTTCATCATGGACATGATGTTCGCCCAGAACCCGGACGTCGCCAAGGTTGGCCTGCTCTACTCTCTCTCTGAGCCAAACTCCACCAAGCCCATCGCCGACGCGAAGGCCTACCTCGACGCCAAGGGCATCGAGTACGTTGAGCAGACCGCGAACACGAACGACGAAGTCGTCGCTGCCGCTTCCGCGCTGATCGCCGACGGTGTGGACGCCGTCTTCACCCCGACTGACAACGTCATCATGGCCGCCGAGCTCGCCATCTATGAGGACCTCGCCAAGGCCGGCATCCCCCACTACACCGGCGCTGACTCCTTCGTCCGCAACGGCGCTTACGCCACCTGCGGCGTGAACTACACCGACCTCGGCGCCAAGACCGCCGACCTCGCCTACTCCGCCATCACCGACGGTATGGACGCCATGGAGGACTACTACCTGATGGACGGCGGCATCATCACCGTCAACACCGACACTGCCGCCGCGATGAGCCTTGACTACTCCTGCTTTGACAGCATGGGCACCGTTGTCGAGGTCACGACCACCAAGGACTAAGAAAACCGTTTCCCCGCAAATGAACTGCCTTTCCCCCGACCTTCCGTCGGGGGAAATTGGCCTGAAAGGAGAATTTTCCCATGCTCATCATCACGCAAACCGCCCTTGAGCTGGGCTTCCTCTACGCCCTGGTCGCGATGGCGCTGTTTTTAAGCTACCGCATCCTCGACATCGCCGATCTGACGACCGACGGCTGCTTCGTCCTCGGCGCGGCCGTGTCCGTCACCGTGACGGCCGCGGGACACCCTGTCCTCGCCATCTTCGCCGCGATGCTCGCGGGCGCGTGCGCGGGCTTTGTCACCGCGTTTTTGCAGACGAAGCTCGGCGTGCCGTCGATCCTCGCCGGCATCGTCACGAACACCGGCCTTTACACCGTGAACCTGATGGCCATGGGCTGGAAATCCAACCAGAGCCTGCTCGGCGGCAAGACGATCTTCACGATGCTGCGCGAGACCGGCATCGGCGGCGAGTGGTACGAGCTGCTGCTCGCAGCGTTCGTCACGATCCTGGCCGGTCTTCTGCTGGTGCTGTTTCTCGGCACGCGCATGGGTCTTTCCATCCGCGCCACGGGCGATAACCCCGACATGGTGCGCGCCTCGTCCCTGAATCCGTCGTTCACGATCACGGTCGGCCTGTGCCTTGCCAACATGCTCACGGCGCTCTCCGGCGCGATCGTCGGCCAGTATCAGAAGACTGTGGACATCAACTCCGGCACGGGCATCGTCGTCATCGGCCTCGCCTGCCTCATCATCGGCGAGACGCTGCTCGGGCGCAGAAGCGTCAAAAAGGGCGTCATCGCCGCGATTCTCGGCTCGATCGTCTATCGCTTCATCTACGCCATCGTATTCTACACGAAGATCGTGCCCGTCGAGTGCCTGAAGCTCCTGACGGCCATCATTGTGGCGCTGGCCATTGCCGCGCCGAGCATCCAGAAGTGGGCGACGTTCCAGAAGCGCAAAATGGCCGCCAGAAATAAGGAGGGCGTGTAAGATGCTGGACATTCAAAATCTCTCCAAGACCTTCAACCCCGGCACGGTGAATGAAAAAAAGGCGCTTTCTTCCCTTTCCCTGCATTTGGACGAGGGCGATTTCGTCACCATCGTCGGCTCGAACGGAGCGGGCAAGTCGACGCTCTTCAACGCCATCGCGGGCAGCTTTTATGCCGACGAGGGCAGCATTTCGCTCGCGGGCAAGGACATCACCTTCATGCCCGAGCACGAGTGCTCTCGCCGCATCGGGCGTCTCTTTCAGGACCCCCTGCGCGGCACCGCGCCAAGCATGACAATCGAAGAAAACCTTGCGCTCGCGTACCTGCGCGCGGCGCACGGCGATCCGTTCAGCCGCATCAGCAAGAAGGACAAGGAGTTCTTCGCCGAGCAGCTCAAGCAGCTCGGCATGGGCCTTGAGGACCGCATGAAAAACCCCGTGGGCCTGCTCTCCGGCGGCCAGCGTCAGGCGCTCACGCTGCTGATGGCGACGATGGTGCCGCCGCAGCTCTTACTTCTTGATGAGCACACCGCGGCGCTCGACCCCGCAACGGCGGAAAAGGTGCTCGACCTCACCCGCCACGTCGTGGCGGAAAGTCACATCACCTGCCTGATGGTCACGCACAACATGCACCAGGCGCTCGAGCTCGGCAACCGCACGCTGATGATGGCCGACGGACACATCGTGCTCGACGTCTCCGGCAGCGAACGCGCGGGAATGAGCGTCGATGATCTCATCGCGCGGTTCAAGGCAGGAGCCGGGCATGAGCTCGATAACGATCGAATTCTTTTATCGGAATAATGCCGCATGAAGTGCGGCCGCCTTTCCCCACGCCGTGTGGGGAGACGAATAAAGGGGGATATTCTCTCACGTGAGAGAATATCCCCCTTGGACCCCCAAGAGAACGCGAGGGGCCTTCCCCCTCGACCCCGCACATTGGCAGTCTTGATCTCGAAGAGCTGCACGCGCTGCGCAGTGTGGGTGCGGTGTACATGGCTTCGCCATGAAACTTCTGCGAGTCGTTACGTTTTGCAACCGCGCCTTACTATCGTGAGGCGCGAGTGACGTTACTTCGGCGGCAGACTGCTTGCCGAATGCGGCATTGCTGGCGCTCGCCGCATTGAGTAGTGCCTCGGTAGACGGAGATTACTGCGCACTTCTACAAGATGGGCAGAGCGGCAGCGGATAATAGAAGCAGAAGCAAATCGTTTAGCAACACCCAACGCGGCTCCGCCGCGCGCAGGAAGTGCAATCGGCAAGCATTGCAGCTCTTTGAGCTGCTCGCTTGCAATGGAAATTTTCTCTGGGAGGGTGTAAGGGAGGGATATCTCTTTTTTGAAAAGAGATATCCCTCCCTTATTCGCATTCCCTGCACGGCGCAGGGGACAATGTGCGTAACATTTTAACGAACGATCAAATTTGTCCGCTTGAGGCAATACCAATTCCATGCTATACTTATCGTTAAGAAAACGACAAATTCAAAGGAGAACTGCATGGAGAGCATTTTTGAAAAACGTCTTACCGTCACGCCCGACTACTGTGACGCGTCGGGCGCGCTGTCGCCGTTGGCGGCGTTTACGATTTTTCAGGGCATCGCAGCGCAGCACGCGGAGGTGCTGGGCGTCGGCAGCAGCGCGATGGCGAAAAAGGGTGAATTCTGGCTCACGGTCCACACGCGCGTCGATCTCTTTGAGCGCGCGTACCTGATGGACGATTTGATGGTGCGCACCTGGGCGGAAGCGTGCAGCGAGCGCGACGTACGCACGTACCGCAGTTACACACTCTCGCGCGGTGAGGCGGTCATTGCCCGCGGCAAGACCGAGTGGGCCATCTTAGGACCGGAGCAGAAGATCATCCGCTTTGGCGACTCGGGCTTCCCGAAGGACTACCCCTTCCCCGCCGAGACGGCCATCCCCGAAAAATTGCAGCGCTTCCATGAAAAGTTTGAGGACGCCGACCTTTTCTCGCACTACGCCGTGCGGTCGACGGACATCGACCTCGGCCACCACATGAACAACGTGGCCTATGTGCGCCTGCTGCTCGACTGCTTTTCGGCAAAGGAGCTCGCGAGCGGTAATATTCAATCGGTCGAGCTACACTACTCAACGCCGTGCTTCGAGGGTGAGGCGCTGACGGTCTACAAGAAGACTCTCGACGGCGACACCTGCCGCATCGGCATCGTCAAGCCGGACGGCAAGACCGCCTCGCAGGCATGCGTGACATTCAAAAAGTAAGGGTGCGGCGGCGATGAAATACTTTTTACAGGGCCTTACGATGGGGCTTGCATACGTCGCGCCCATCGGCCTGCAAAATATGAATGGCTGCAAATGGTCATCCTGCTGCTCGGCAGCCTGATCGTGCTGTATATCGGCGTCGGCCTCCTGCGCGCCAAGGCGGAGGAGATCGACCGCAGCCGGACCGCGGACTCGATCCCCAAGACCATCTCGTCCGCCTGTGTGGTCACATGGTTCAACCCGCAGGCACTCATCGACGGAACGATGATGCTCGGCGCGTTCTACGTGACGCTGCCCGCGGCGCAGAGCACGTCGTTTATCAGCGGCGTGGCGCTTGCGTCCTGCCTGTGGTTCACGGGGCTGACGCTGCTCATCTCGCTCTTCAGCGACAAATTCACGCCCAAGATGCTTACGGTCATCAACAAGGTCTGCGGCGCGATCATCATTTTCTACGGCTGCAAGTTATTCTACAATTTCCTGACGATGGTATTCTGAGTCAGGCGATCAAAAAAGCGGTTCCCGTTTGGGAACCGCTTTTTGTTGTTCTTTGCGCTGTTTAGTTGTTGCTGGCGTTCGTGGCGCGGAGGGTGACGTCGTGATAGCCGCCCTCGACGATGCTGGTGGCGGAGACGAGCGTGAGCTTCGCGTTCTTCTGCAGGTCAGGGATCGCCGTCACGCCGCAGTTGCACATGGTCGACTTGACCTTGTAAAGGCTGCGGGCGACATTGTCCTGCAGGGAGCCCGCGTAGGTGACGTAGGAATCCACGCCCTCTTCAAACGCAAGGCCCGTCTTGCCGCCGAGGTCGTAACGCTGCCAGTTGCGCGCGCGGTTCGAGCCTTCGCCCCAGTATTCCTTGACGTACACGCCGTTGACGAGCAGCTTGTTCGTCGGCGATTCGTCGAAGCGAGCGAAGTAGCGGCCCAGCATCAGGAAGTCCGCGCCCATGGCGAGCGCGAGCGTCATGTGATAGTCGTGCACGATGCCGCCGTCGGAGCAGATGGGAACATACACGCCCGTCTCGCGGAAGTATTCGTCGCGTGCGGCGGAGACCTCGATGAGCGCGGTGGCCTGGCCGCGGCCGATGCCCTTGGTCTCGCGCGTGATGCAGATCGAGCCGCCGCCGATACCGACCTTGACAAAGTCCGCGCCGCACTCGGCGAGGAAGCGGAAGCCGTCGCGGTCGACGACGTTGCCCGCGCCGATCTTCACGGTGTTGCCGTAGCTCTCGCGCACGAAGTCGATGACCTTCTTCTGCCAGACGGAGTAGCCCTCGGAAGAGTCGATGCACAGCACGTCTGCGCCGGCCTCCACGAGCGCGGGAATACGCTCGCGGTAGTCGCGGGAGTTGATGCCCGCGCCGACGAGGTAACGCTTCTTGTCGTCCTGAAGCGCGAGGGGGTGCTCCTTGTGCTCGGCGTAGTCCTTGCGGAAGACGAAGTAGAGCAGGTGGTCGTTTTCATCCACGATGGGCAGCGCGTTGAGCTTGTGCTCCCAGATGATGTCGTTGGCCTCCTTGAGCGTGGTGGAGGCGGGGGCGGTGATGAGCTTTTCGCGCGGCGTCATAAATTCGCCCACCTTCACGTCCGTGCTCATGCGGCTGACGCGGTAGTCGCGGCTCGTCACGATGCCGAGGAGCCTGCCGTTGGGCGTTGCATCCTCGGTGATGGCGACGGTAGAGAAACCGTTCTCCTCCTTGAGCGCAAGCACGTCGGCAAGCGTGTGCTCAGGCGTCAGGTTGGAGGCGGAGGGCACAAAGCCCGCCTTGCTGCTCTTCACGCGGCGCACCATCTCGGCCTCGCTCTCGATGGACTGAGAGCCGAAGATGAAGGAAAGGCCGCCCTCCTTGGCAAGGGCGATAGCCAGCGTGTCGTTCGAAACAGACTGCATGATGGCCGAGACCATCGGGATATTCAGGCTGATGGGGCACTCCTCCTGCCCCTTGCGGTAGCGCACGAGCGGCGTTTTGAGCGAAACATTGTCAGGAACACAGTCCTCGGACGTGTAACCGGGAACGAGAAGATATTCGCTGAACGTGTGAGACGGTTCGGGATAATAATAAGCCATTGGGTCTGCTCCTCTCTTCTTAAATTACTTGAAATAGCGCACAGCAGAGATAAACAGCTCCATCTCGTAGCGTCCGGGGACGTTGCGGTAAAGCTGCGTGCCGATGCGCTCAGTATGCCCCATTTTGCCCAGCACGCGGCCATCGGGCGAAGTGATGCCCTCGATGGCGCAGATCGAACCGTTGGGGTTGAATGCTGCATCCATTGTAGCACACCCGTCAAGGTCTACATACTGCGTGGCGATCTGGCCGTTGGCGGCAAGGGTCTTGACAAGCTCCTCCGAGGCGAGGAAGCGGCCCTCGCCGTGGGAAATGGGCACGGTGTAGATGTCGCCGACCTTCGTGCCCGCAAGCCACGGGGACTTGTTGGAGCACACGCGCGTGCGCACGAGGCGGGACTGGTGGCGGCCGATGACGTTGTAGGTGAGCGTCGGGCAGTCAGCGTCGGTGTCCATGATCTTGCCATAGGGGACGAGGCCGAGCTTGATGAGCGCCTGGAAGCCGTTGCAGATGCCGAGCATCAAGCCGTCGCGCTGCTCAAGGAGCGCGGTGATCTGCTCCTTGACGGCGGCGTTGCGGAAGAACGCCGTGATGAGCTTGGCACTGCCGTCGGGCTCGTCGCCGCCGGAGAAGCCGCCGGGAACGACGATGATCTGGCTCTCGCCCACGGCCTTGGCAAAGCGCTCCACGCTATCGGCAACGTCGGCGCTTGTGAGGTTGCGGATGATGAAGGGCTCGGCGTCCGCGCCCGCTTCCATCAGCGCGCGCTTGGTGTCGTACTCGCAGTTCGTGCCGGGGAAGACGGGGATGAGCGCCTTGGGACGCGCCAGCTTGATCGCGGGAGAAACGCGCGTCTCCGCCTCGCAGGAGAAGGGCTCCACCGTGCCGGTCTTCTCGGTCTTGGTGGGGTAGACCTCTTCGAGCACGGCGTCGTTCAGCGCGGCAAGCTCTTCGATAGAGGCGCTGTCCGCGCCGAGGACGATGGTCTTTTCCGCCGTGGTCGCGCCGATGCGCGCAGCGCCGGACACGTCCTCATTGAGCTCGGCGATGATCGCGCCAGGCATGGGAGCGAACCAGTCGAGCGTGGTCTTTTCGGCGGCAAAGCCGATCTCGTTGCCGAGCGACATCTTGAAGACAGCCTCGGCAAGGCCGTTTTCGACCGCCCATGCGCTCTCGACCTTGCCCGCGCGGGCAAGCGCGGTGAAGCGCTCCCACGCAGACTTCTGCTCCTCCGCCGTTTCGCCGGAGAAGAGGTACACGCCGTGGCCGGCTTTCTTGAAGTCGGTCGTCACGATCTCGCTTGCAAGCGCCGGTGCAACGGCGAAGGAGATGAGCGTGGGCGGCACGTCATGGTCAAGGAAGGTGCCGGACATGGAGTCCTTGCCGCCGATGGCGGCGGCGCCCAGCTCGAGCTGGGCATCGAGCGCACCGAGCAGCGCGGAGAAGGGCTTACCCCAGCGCGCGGGCTCGCTGCGGAGCTTTTCAAAGAATTCCTGAAGGGAAAGATAGGCCTTGTGATAGTCCGCACCGGCGGCGACGATCTTGGCGACCGAGGTGTAGACCGCGCCGCGCGCGCCCGTGTAGGGGTCGGCGCTCATCGCGTCGGGGTCGCAGCCCCATGCCATGACGCTTCCCTGCTCGGTCGTATTGCCCGGCAGCACCGGCAGCAGCGCCGCCATTGCCTGCGAGGGGCTGCGCTGCGTCTTGCCGCCAAAGGGCATGAGCAGTGTGAACGCGCCGACGGTGGAGTCGAAACGCTCCGTAAGGCCGCGGCGGGATGCGCTCTTGAGGCTGCCCGCCATCTCGCGCAGCGTCTCGGGTACGGAGACTGCCGCGCTCTTTTTCGTCTCGACCGCAACGCTTGCGTGCTTCGTCGCGCCGTTCGTATCGAGGAAGGCGCGCGAGAGGTCAGCGATCGTCTCGCCGCGCCAGCGCATGACCATGCGGGGGCTTTCGGTGACGACCGCGACGCGGTAGGCTTCGAGATTCTCGTTCTGCGCGGCGGCGATGAACTTCGCCTCATCCTCCGGCGCGACGACGACGGCCATGCGCTCCTGCGATTCGGAGATCGCAAGCTCGGTACCGTCGAGGCCCTCATACTTCTTGCGCACGGCGTCGAGATCGATCTCGAGGCCGTCGGCCAGCTCGCCGATGGCGACGGACACACCGCCCGCGCCAAAGTCGTTGCAGCGCTTGATGAGGCGCGTCACCTCGCCGTCGCGGAAGAGGCGCTGGATCTTGCGCTCTTCGGGCGCGTTGCCCTTCTGGATCTCGCTCGCCATGGTGGTGAGGGATTTTAGGTCATGGCTCTTCGACGAGCCAGTCGCGCCGCCGATGCCGTCACGGCCCGTGCGGCCGCCGAGCAAGATAACGACGTCGCCCGGGGCAGGACGCTCGCGCACAACGTTATTGGCAGGCGCCGCGGCGACGACCGCGCCGCACTCAAGTCTCTTGGCGATGTAGCCCTCGTGGTAAAGCTCGGCGACATGGCCGGTGGCAAGGCCGATCTGGTTGCCGTAGGACGAATATCCCGCCGCCGCGGTCTGCGCCAGCTTGCGCTGGGGGAGCTTGCCGGGAATGGTCTCGGCAAGGGTCTTTCTCGGGTCGCCGCCGCCCGTCACGCGCATCGCCTGATGGACGTAAGCACGTCCCGAGAGCGGGTCGCGGATGCAGCCGCCGATGCAGGTGGCCGCGCCGCCGAAGGGCTCGATCTCGGTGGGGTGGTTGTGCGTTTCGTTCTTGAACATCAACAGCCAATCCTGCTCCTCGCCGTTCACCTTGGCGGGCACGTGGATGGAGCAGGCGTTGATCTCCTCGCTCTCGTCGAGCTCGGGCAGCAAGCTGCGCTTTTTGAGGGTCTTGGTGCCGATGGTCGCGATGTCCATGAGCGTCTGGGGACGCTTGGCGGCCTTCTCCGCGCCGTAGACCTCCTCGCGCGCGGCGAGGTAGCGCTCATACGCGCCCTTGACGGCGGGATCGTCGATCGTGATCTCATCAAGATGCGTGGAGAAGGTCGTGTGGCGGCAGTGGTCGGACCAGTAGGTATCGACCACGCGCACCTCGGTCACGGTGGGGTCGCGGTGCTCTTCGTCGCGGAAGTAGGCCTGCAAGGTCTTGAGGTCGTCTAAGTCCATCGCAAGGCCCATGGACGAAAGAAGCGCCGAGAGCGCCGATTCATCCATCGCGATAAAGCCGCCAACCGACGCAACAGGCTTGGGCTCCGTCAGGTTTTCGGCAAGCGTCTCGGGCTTTGCAAGCGAGGCCTCGCGGCTCTCGACGGGGTTGATAACGTGGTGCTTGACGGCCTCGACGTCCTTTTCAGAGAGCGTGCCGTAGAGCGCATAGACCTTCGCCGTGCGGATGCGCGGGCGCTCGCCCTGGCTCAAAAGCTGGATGCACTGCGCCGCGCTGTCCGCGCGCTGGTCGAACTGGCCGGGCAGCGGCTCGACGGCGAAGGCGGCGGCAGCGCCGGAAACGTCGGCCTCCTCGCTCGTCAGGTCGAGCTGCGGCTCGGAAAAGACGGTGGTACAGGCATAGTCAAAAAGGTCTTTGTCCATGCCCTCGGCATCGTAGCGGTTCCAGATGCGCACGTTTGTTAGACCCGTAAGGTTCAGAAAAGAGCGGCAGTCGGACAGCAGGCCCGCACATTCGGGCGCAAGGCCGGGCTTTTTTTCAACACAGACGCGATAGACCATTTACTCTCTCTCCTTTTGCGCGGCAAGGGCCTTGCGGCCAATGTCGCTGCGGCAGTATTTGTTGGCAAAATCGACCTCGGACGATAACCGGTAGGCCTCCTTCACGGCTTCTTCCAGCGTGGGGGCAACGGCGGTAACGCCGAGCACGCGGCCGCCCGCGGTCAGGAGCTTGTCTCCGTCTTTTTTCGCGCCCGCGACGTAGGTGTGCGCAGCGGCCTCTTCGCTCATCGTGATGGGGAAGCCGCTCTCGTACTTCTTGGGGTACCCGTTCGAGGCGAGGACGACGCAGCAGGCGGAATCGGTCGAAAATTCGACGGGGACGTCCTTGAGCGTGCCGCTCGTCGTGGCCTGCATAACCGTGAGCAGATTGGATTTGAGAAGCGGCAGCACGACCTGCGTTTCGGGATCGCCGAAGCGGCAGTTGTACTCCACGACCTTCGGGCCGTCCTTTGTGAGCATCAGGCCGAAGTACAGGCAGCCCTTGAACGGGCGGCCCTCGGCCTTCATCGCGCGGATCGTGGGCAGGAAGATCGTCTGCATGCACTCGTCCGCGATCTTTTCCGTGTAGCAGGGATTTGGGGCGATCGTGCCCATGCCGCCGGTGTTCGGGCCCTTGTCGCCGTCCAGCGCGCACTTGTGGTCCATGGAAGACACCATGGGAACAACGGTTTCGCCGTCGGTAAAGCTCAGAACGGAGACCTCGGGCCCCTCCATGAACTCCTCGATGACGACGCGCGCGCCGCTCTGACCGAAGGCCTTGTCCTCGATCATGGAGCGAACGGCGGCCTTCGCCTCCTCGACCGTCTGCGCGACGACGACGCCCTTGCCGAGCGCGAGTCCGTCCGCCTTGACAACGATGGGCGCGCCCTGCGCCTCAATATAGGCGCAGGCGGCCTCCACCTCGGTGAAGAGCTCGTACTTCGCCGTGGGGATGCCGTACTTTTTCATAAGATCCTTGGAAAAGGCCTTGCTCGCCTCGATGACGGCGGCCTTTTTGTCGGGGCCGAAGCACGGGATGCCCGCCTCGGTCAGCGCGTCCACTGCGCCGAGGGCCAGTGGATCGTCCGGCGCGACGACGGCGTAGTCGATCCCGTGCGCCTTGGCAAACTCGACCTGCGCGGGGATGTCCTTCGCGCCGATCTCACTGACGCAGACCGCGTCGGCGGCGATGCCGCCGTTGCCGGGCAGGCAGTAGATGACCTCGACCGCGGGATTTTCCTTTAATTTCTTGATGATGGCGTGTTCGCGGCCTCCGCCGCCGATGACCATGAGCTTCATGGAGAAATTCCTCCTTGCTTAATGATGGAACAGGCGCATACCGGTAAACGCCATGGTGATACCGTATTTGTTCGCCGTCTCGATGACGTTGTCATCGCGGATCGAGCCGCCCGGCTCGACGATGTAGGAAACGCCGCTCTTTCTCGCGCGCTCAACATTGTCACCAAAGGGGAAGAAGGCGTCGGAGCCGACGGTCACGCCGCTCTGGAGCGCGATCCATTCCTTGCGCTCCTGCGCGCTCAGCGCCTCGGGGCGCTCCTTGAAGACGCGCTGCCACGCACCGTCGGCCAAAACGTCGTCACACTCGTCGGAAATATAAACATCGATGGCGTTGTCGCGGTCAGGGCGGCGGATACCGTCCACAAACGGCAGCGCAAGCACCTTCGGGTGGCGGCGGAGATACCAGTTGTCCGCCTTGCTGCCGGCAAGACGCGTGCAGTGGATGCGGCTCTGCTGGCCGGCGCCGACGCCGATGGTCTGGCCGTCCTTGGCGTAGCAGACGGAGTTCGACTGCGTGTATTTGAGCGTGATGAGCGAAACGATCATGTCGCGCTTCGCGTCATCGGGAAGGGTCTTATTCTCAGTGACGATGTTCTCCAAAAGGGATTCGTCGATCTTGAAGTTGTTGCGTCCCTGCTCGAAGGTGACGCCGAAAACGTCCTTCTGCTCCTGCGGGGCGGGAACGTAGGCGGGGTCGATCTGCACGATGTTGTACTTGCCGCCCTTTTTCGTCTTTAGGATGGCGAGCGCCTCCTCGCTGAACGAGGGGGCGATGATGCCGTCGGAGACTTCACCTTTCAGATATTCCGCCGTCGCGGCGTCGCACTCGTCGGAGAGCGCCGCCCAGTCGCCGTAGGAGCAGAGGCGGTCCGCGCCGCGGGCGCGGATATAGGCGCAGGCGACGGGCGTAAGGGCCGCGTCAGGCTCAACAAAGTAAATCTGCTTGTCCACTTCATCGAGTGGGAGCCCCAGCGCCGCGCCCGCGGGGGAAACGTGCTTGAAGCTCGCCGCGGCGGGAAGTCCCGTCGCCTCCTTCAGCTCGCGCACGAGCTGGAAGGAGTTAAAGGCGTCGAGCAGGTTGATGTAGCCGGGCTTACCGTTCAGAACGGTGAAGGGCAGATCGCCGCTGTTTTTCATAAAGACGCGCGCGGGCTTCTGGTTGGGATTGCAGCCGTACTTGAGTTCAAGCTCGTTCATATCATTCTCCTCACTCGCCTAAATTCTTGTTGAACAGCTTCACTTCGCCGTTCACGTTTGCATAAAGGGACACCTTGTTGTCCGCGTTGAGCGCCGCCCAGACCTCCTCGGGAGAGGGGACGCTCACCTCCATCGGCTCGCCGGCGAAGGTCGGCAGCGGGCTGCCGTCGCCCTGATAGGTGCTGATGAAGTAGGCCTTATTGTCGTCGCAGCCCTCGTAGCAGAAGAACTCGCGCAGGCACCGGCCGTTGTTATGCTTGAGGATGGACATCTCGAACGAGCCGTCCTCATGCACGATGGCGGAGATGCGCGGCGTCCAATTCGGCCCGTCGGGCTCGTACTCGCGCGTCATCAGGCCGCGGCGGAAGTCGCCGTGCTCGCAGACCGTGTCGGTCTGGTCGCCGTTCGTCACGACGAGGTCACTCCCCATCGTGCGGACGGGGTGATAGATGATGAGGCTGGGGTCTGCAAGCTTGGCAGGGTCGTGCGCCTCGGTGCGGATGCCGTCGTCGGTCTTGACGAAGACACGGTTGCGGCTGTTCTCGCTGCGGCCCATGATGAAATAATAGACGCGGTCCTTGCCGACCAAAATGCCACGGCCGGGGTAGGACGTATTTTTCAGAAAATGCAGAAAGTCGACCATATCAGTTCTCCTTTTCTGTGATGGCGCGGCAGACAAGCTCTGTCGCGCGCGGCAGGAGCTTCCATTCGGCCTGCTCCATCACGCGGCGCTGTAAGGTCTCGGGCGTGTCGCCCTCTTCGATCTCGACCGCTTTTTGCAGGATGATCTCGCCGCCGTCGGGGATCTCGTTGACGAAATGCACCGTCGCCCCCGTGACCTTCACGCCGCGCGCAAGCGCGGCCTCGTGCACCTTTAAGCCGTACATTCCCTTGCCGCAAAACGACGGGATCAGCGACGGATGGATATTCAAAATGCGGCGCGGCCACTTTTTCGTGAAGTTCTCGCTCAGGATGCTCAAAAAGCCCGCGAGGACGATGACGTCGATCTTGTACTGCTCGAGCAGCAGCTCGATGGCCGCCTCAAAGTCGTGCTGGATGAGGCTCGACGGCACGGTGTGTGCCGGAACATTCGCCTTTTTCGCGCGCTCGAGCGCGTAAGCGCCCGCCTGCGATGAGATGACGAGCGCGATCTCGCCGTGCGGGATCTTGCCGCTTGCCTGCGCGTCGAGCAGGGCCTGTAAGTTCGTGCCGCCGCCCGAAACGAAGACCGCGATGCGCACGCTTTTCAGCATAGGGTGACCTTCTCTTCCCCGCTCACGACCTCGCCGATGACATAGGCGTCCTGACCGCTTTCCTTGAGGGCAGCGAGCGCCTTGCCGGCGTCATCCTTAGAGGCGATCATCGTCATGCCGACGCCCATGTTGTAAGTGTTGAACATATCATGCTCGGAGATATTGCCCATACGCTGGAGCATTGAGAAGATCGGCGGCGTGCGGAGAGAGGACTTGTCGATCTTCGCGCACAGGCCGTCGGGGATGCAGCGGGGAATATTTTCGTAGAAGCCGCCGCCTGTGATGTGGCTGACGCCGTGAACGTCGGCCACGGCCATCGCCGCGAGGACGGACTTGACGTATATCTTCGTCGGGCGCAGCAGCTCTTCGCCCAGCGTGCAGCCGAGCTCGTCGATATAGGCGTTCAGGTCGGCGTGCTCAATGTTGAAAACCTTGCGCACGAGGGAATAGCCGTTGGAGTGGATACCGCTCGAGGGAAGGGCGATGACAACATCGCCCGCTTTCATGCGGTCGTGGTCAACGATTTTTTCGCGGTCGACGATGCCGACGGCAAAACCTGCGAGGTCGTAGTCATCCGCGGCCATGGTGCCGGGGTGCTCGGCGGTCTCGCCGCCGATGAGCGCACAGCCGGACTGCACGCAGCCCTCGGCCACGCCGGAGACGAGCGTCGCGACCTTCTCCGGCTCATTCTTGCCGATGGCGATATAGTCGAGGAAGAAGATAGGCTTTGCACCGCAGCAGATGATGTCGTTGACGCACATGGCGACGCAGTCGATGCCGACAGAGTCGTGCTTGTTCATGAGCTGCGCAATGCGCTGCTTCGTGCCCACGCCGTCTGTGCCCGAAACAAGCACGGGCTCCTTCATATCGGAAAGGTCGGGCGCAAACAGGCCTCCAAAGCCGCCGATATCGGACACGACGCCCGGGATCATGGTGCGCTGGACGTGCTTTTTCATCAGCTTGACGCCCTCATAGCCGGCCTCGATATTCACGCCGGCGTCACGGTAGCTCTCAGAAAAACTACGCATTCTTTTTGTTCTCCCCTTCACTGATCTTGCACTCAAAGCGGTCCTTGCCGCCGTCTTTCGGGATAGCGGTCGGGTAGCCGCCGCCGAAGCAGGCCGTGCAGAAGCCGTTTTCGGTGTTGTCGGCGAGCTTGACAACGTCCTCGATGCTCAGATAGCCGAGTGAGTCGACGCCGATGATCTTCGCGATCTCATCGACCGTGTGGTGCGTGGCGATGAGGTTATTCTTGTCGTCGATGTCCGTGCCGTAGTAGCACTCGGAGACGAACGGCGGTGCGCTGACGCGCATATGGATCTCCTTTGCGCCCGCCTTGCGGAGCAGGTCGATGGTGCGGCGGCAGGTCGTGCCGCGGACGATGGAATCGTCGATGAGCACGACGCGCTTGCCCTCGACCACGGAGCGGATGGGGTTCAGCTTGATGTTGACCTCATTTTCGCGCATCGTCTGCGTGGGCGAGATGAACGTGCGGCCGATGTACTTGTTCTTAATAAATCCGATGCCGTAGGGGATGCCGCTCTGGCGCGCGTAGCCGAGAGCTGCGTCAAGACCGGAATCCGGCACGCCGATGACAACGTCCGCCTGCACGGGATGCTCGAGCGCGAGGAACGCGCCCGCGCGCTGGCGCGCGACGTGGACGCTGCTGCCATCGATGACGGAGTCGGGGCGGGCGAAGTAGATGAACTCGAAGACGCAGAGTTTCTTCGGCGCTTTGCCGCAGTGGCTCGTGTCGGAGCGGACGCCGCTCTGATCGACCACGACGATCTCGCCGGGGCGGATGTCGCGCTCGAACTCGGCGCCGATGGCGTCGAGCGCGCAGGACTCGGAGGCAAAGACGACGGAGCCGTCCTTCAGCTTACCCATGCAGAGGGGCCGGAAGCCGTGCACATCGCGCGCGGCGATGAGCTTTGTCGGCGACGAGAGGACGAGGGAATACGCGCCCTCGATGCGGTCCATCGCGGCGGAGACGGCCGCTTCGATGGAGCCCTTCTTTAAGCGCTCCTGCACGATGATGTAGGCGATGACCTCGCTGTCGGTCGTGGTCTGGAAGATGGAGCCGCGGCTCTCAAGCTCCTGCCGCAGTTCGTGGGAATTCGTCAGGTTGCCGTTGTGCGCGAGCGCCATGCGGCCCTTGAAGTGGTTCACCAAAATGGGCTGGACATTGCGCTTATTGTCGCTGCCGGTCGTGCCGTAGCGCACATGACCGACGGCGATGGTGCCCTTGCCGAGGCTTTTGAGCTGCTCGGGCGGAAACACCTCGCTCACAAGGCCGGTATCGCGCAGGGAGCGGAACAGGCCGTCGTCATTGACGACGATACCCGCGCTCTCCTGCCCGCGATGCTGGAGGGAGTAGAGCGCGTAGTAGGCGTAGGAGGCGACATCCGCCTCCTGAGGGGCAAAGATGCCGAACACGCCGCATTCTTCGTGAATGTGGCGCGCCGGGATGATGTTGTGATTCTCTGTCATGTTCGATTTTACTGTGCGTCGTGGGCCATCAGGCGCTTCATAACTTCGGCATAGGCGTCCTCCACGCCGCCGAGGTCGCGGCGGAAGCGGTCCTTGTCGAGCTTTTCGTTCGTCTTGCTGTCCCACAGGCGGCAGGTGTCGGGGCTGATCTCGTCGGCAAGAACGATCCGGCCGTCGGCGGTCTTGCCGAATTCGAGCTTGAAGTCGACGAGCGTGACGCCGCACTCGCTCCAGAAGGCCTTGAGCGTATCATTGACGGCGAAGGCGTACTTCTTGATGAGCTCGATCTCCTCCCAGGTCGCGAGCTTGAGAGCGACGGCGTGGTAGGCGTTCATCAGGGGGTCGTGCAGATCGTCGTTCTTGTAGGAGAACTCGATCGTGGGCTCGGAGAAGACGATACCCTCCTCCACGCCGTAGCGGGAGGCGAAGTGACCGGCGGAGATGTTGCGGATGATGACCTCGAGCGGGACGATGGAGACCTTCTTGACGAGCGTATCGCGCTCGCTGAGCTCCTTGACAAAGTGGGTCGGGATACCGGCCTTTTCCATCTTGGCCATCAGGCGGTTGGTCATCTGATTGTTGATGACGCCCTTGCCGACGATGGTACCCTTCTTTGCGCCGTCAAAGGCGGTGGCGTCGTCCTTGTAGGAAACGATGACGAGGTTGGGATCTTCGGTGGCGTAAACCTTCTTGGCCTTGCCTTCGTAGAGCTGTTCTTTCTTTTCCATGATGACTGTTCTCCTTTTATTTTATATTTTTGTTGATTGATATGGATGGATGGTTTCTCAGTTTTTGTAGCGCTCGCGAAGCTCTTCGTCCGCCTTCAAGACAGCGGCGGTGCCCTCGTCACGTGCGGCCTGGAGCTTGTGGGCAAGGCCCTCGTCGCTCACAGCCATGATCTGGACGGCAAGGATGGCGGCGTTTTTCGCCCCGTCGATAGCGACGGTGGCAACGGGGATGCCGCTCGGCATCTGGACGGTCGAGAGCAGCGCGTCCATGCCGTCGAGCTTCGCGCCGCTGCACGGCACACCGATGACGGGAAGCGTTGTGTTCGCGGCCATGGCGCCGGCTAAGTGCGCAGCCATGCCGGCAAGCGCGATGATACAAGAAAATCCGCTCTCCCGTGCCGACGCAGCAAATTCTCTTGCCTCGTTCGGGCACCGGTGGGCGGATAACACGCGGACCTCGGTCTCGATCCCATATTCCTTGAGCGTGTGGATCGCCTTCTCGGCGACGGGCAGGTCGCTCGTGCTGCCCATAATAACGGCTACCTTTCGCATAGTTCTGCCTCCTTAAAAGCAAAAATGGGCGCTCCACTGCCTCGATGTGCAGTTGAAGTGCCCAGACGGTCGGCTGCTGAAATTCAGCAAAAAGCGCTCTCTGCTCCCCTGTGGTGACCCACACTTCCGTCAGTTACAAAGAGCTCAACTTGACAAGCAATATAGTAGCACAGGCGCTCACTTTCGTCCATGCGGCAATAGAGAGAAACCTTCGTGCCGTTCCCTTTTCTTTTTTGATGATAATATA
>URXY01000024.1 GCA_900552015.1 uncultured Eubacteriales bacterium
CCTAGCGGGTGGTTTTTTGTTCCGTGCTTCCGCACGGAACTGCCTCAAGGTGAAATACGACAAGGCGGTTTGGGGCTGCGCGCCCAAAACCGCCTTGTTTTGTTATATTTTGTCAAAATATTACGTTATGTATTCGATTTGAGAGAAAAAGAGAGCTGGGTGACACCCAGCTCTCGCCTCACATTTTACAGAAACAACAGCTTCTCATAGTCCACCGCAACGCAGACCGACGCGCCTGCTTGCAGAGCATTTCCTCGGTCTGCCGCGATGCACAGCATCGGCGCCGTTTCCGTGCTTCCCGCGGGATGCAGCAAGAGGATGTTTTCCTCCACGCCCGGGATAACGCGGCAGACGGTGCAGGCCAATGGACCACCCTCCCGCAGTCTCACCGCGCCGTCAGGAATGCCAACAGTCGTAAAGGTCTTTTCCTTTGCATCAATAGGCAGTGCCACATCCCATTCGGGTATGTATACCGCGCCGTTTTTTGCCTCGGCGGCGAAGAAGTTCTTGCAGCCCGCGAGGCGGGCCGCACTGATACTGCCCGGGCGGCGGATCATCTCGTCCATACTCGTCATCTCGCCGGTCCGTCCGTTCTCCATCACGCAGACGCTGCGGCAGTTACGGTAGCATTCATCGCGGTCGTGGCTGACCCACAGCACTGGGCCGCGGAACGACGCGAGCAGATCTGAAAGCTCCATTTCAAGGTTCCACTTCAAGTAGCTGTCGAGCGCAGAGAACGGCTCATCGAGCAGGATCGCCTCCGGCTCGGACGAGAGGATGCGCGCGAGCGCCACGCGCTGCTGCTGTCCGCCCGAGAGCTGCGCGGGATGCTTTTTTTCCAGTCCCTCAAGGCGGAACATCCTGATCTTCTCCGCCAGCAATTCTTTTTTCTGCGCCTTGTGCTCCCTTCGGATGCCGCAGAGGATATTCTGCTCCACGGTCATATTCGGGAACAGCGCATACTGCTGGAAGAGGTAGCCGACCCTGCGCTGCTGGGGTGGCAGGTCGATCTTCTTCTCGCTGTCGAAGAGCACCCGGTCGCCGAGCACGATGCGCCCCTGGTCGGGCGTCACGATACCGGCGATGCACTTCAAGGTCATGCTCTTGCCGCAGCCCGAAGCGCCGAGCAGCGCCGTCGTCTCGTCCGCCGCTTCAAACTTTGAGCGCAGACAGAACGCACCGAGCCGCTTCTCAATATCCACATACAGGCTCATTTGCCGCCCCTCCTTGCTTTGCTCGCCTCGGTCAGAAAATCGCGCCGCTCGAGCATATTCACCACCAGCAGCACGACGGCAGAGATGGCCATATTGACCATGACCCATTTCATCGCGAGCGCATCGTTGTTCGTCTGCCAGAGCTGATAGACCGTGGTGGAGATCGTCGCGGTCTTGCCGGGCGTGTAGCCCGCGATCATGCTCGTCGCGCCGTATTCGCCAAGTGCTCTGGCAAAGGCCAGCACTGTGCCGGCCAGCACGCCCTGCCGGCAGTACGGCATGCGGATACGCCAGAAAATGTAGGTATTCGACAGGCCCAGCGTCTGTCCAGAATAGGCCAGCGTCTCGTCAAAAGACTCGAACGCGCCGCGCACCGTGCGGTACATCAGCGGGAAGATGACGACCACCGTGGCAAAGATGGCTGACCACCAGGTCATGACCATCTTGACGCCGAACGTTTCGAGCACCCACGCGCCGATGACGCGCTTGGGGCCGAACACGCGCAGCAGAAGATAGCCCACGACCGTGGGCGGCAGCACGAGCGGCAGCGTCAGAAGCACATCGAGCACACCTTTGACCAGGCGCGGAAGCTTTGCGATATAATAGGCGGCAACAATGCCGGCAAAGAAAATAACGACCGTGGAGATCGCCGCAATGCGCAGCGAGTTCCATAAGGGGTACCAATCCATAAGTGACCTCCGATTTTCTGGAGTTCGGGAGATTCAGGTGATCTCCACGCCGCCGCAAATGCGGCGAAAAAAGTTTGCCACAAGACAAGCGGGTTTTCCGCCAGTGGCGGTGGAAAGTTTGTGCCGCATCCTGCGGCAGGGAACGGGACAAAAGGGGATATCTCTTCCGAAAGAGATATCAAAAAGCGTCGCAGACTTTGCGCCGCGCACGGCGCAAATAATCTTGAAATTTTTTGCCGCGACATGTGCGTGGCAAAAAATACCTCTCACGCAGCGAGCGTCGAAGGCCGCTCACCGAAGTGAGCGGCCAAGGCGCAGAGCGTAGTGCAGCTCTTTAAAATGAAAGCCTTTTAGGCTTTTATTTTAGTTAGCGGCGCTGAAGCCGACGCTCTCGAACACTTCCATGGCGTCAGCGGTCTGGAGGTAGTCGAGGAAGGCCTGGGCGGCTTCTTCCTTTTCGCCCTTCAGGACAGCGGCGGGATAGATGACCTGACCGCACATCTCGGCGGTGGCGCTGTCGACGACCGTGAGCCCCGCAGAGAACGCATCGGTGGCGTAGATAATGCCGCAGTCGGTGCTAGCCTCGCTCACCTGGGTGGTGACTTCCTTGACGTTGTTGCCGTAGGTCAAAGAGTCGGCGAGAGCCGCTTCGTCAAGGCCATAGTAGGCGAAGATATTCTCGGTGTACTGGCCGACGGGCACGTCGCTGTTGCCGATGGCGAGCATAACGTCGCCGCTCTTGAGGAGTTCAGCAAGCTGGGCGAAGCTCTCGATGCCCTTGGGGTTGCCCTCGGGAACGGCGAGCGTGACCTTGTTCTCAAGCAGGTCGATGCGGCTGTCGGTCACGATGAGGTCAAGACCATCGGGGTTCTTGTCCTTGTCGTCAATGAGGCTGCCGTCCATGGCGTTCATCTGCTTGGGAGCGGCAGAGATGAACAGGTCACAGTCAGCGCCCTCGCTGATCTGGGTGAGGAGCTTGCCCGAGGAGTCAAAGTTGTAGGTGATGTTGACGTTGGGGGCAACTTCCTTGTACATCTCGGCGATCTCCGTCAGTGTCTCGGTCATGGAGGCGGCGGCGAAGACGACGAGATCAACGCTCTCGGCGTTCGCATCGCCCTGGGTGTCGTCGGTGGTTGTGTCGTCAGTCTTGCTGCTGCAGGCGGCCAGAGAAAACACGAGCGCAAGCGCAAGGAGCAGAGGCAAAAGCTTTTTCATGTTTGGATACCTCCTTTCAAATTTTTTCTTTTTCGCGCGTTCATTGAAAAGCGCGGCGATACAGGAACGCGCAAGAACACGCCGCACGCAATTTATTTCCAATCCCCATCAGGAAACTTGGACAGCATCATTTCGCTATTCTTAAAATAGATAACGTTCCCCAACATTTCGCGCCCGCAGGCGCGAAATGTTGAAGTTGTCAAAACAGCACCGACTCATTCGGTGCAAAGATCCACCAGTTCTGCACTCCCTAATCCCGCGCCCTCGGGGCGCGAAATAAGCGTCGCAGGCTTTGCGCCGCACACGGCGCAAATAATCTCGATCCGTCGCGGAGGACGACATGTGCGTCCGCAGCGACACCTTGCAGCGCTTGGCGCGGTGAGCGCCAAGCGCTGATTCCCCTCTCAAAAATGCGAGTCCCTCGCATTTTTGAATTACTTTCCGAACAGGCAGATCGGATAGTGGCACGGCTTGCACCCAAGGCACAGCCCGCCTTCGCCGAGCGCCGCGAGATCCGCGCGTGTGACGGGCACATCCGCCGCGATCTTCGGCAGCACCAGATCAAAGACCGTCGCGCCCGCATACATCACGCAGCCGGGCAGGCCCATGACGGGCATACCGTCGTCAAAATAGCCGAGCAGGAACATAGCCCCCGGCAGGACCGGCGCGCCGTAGGCGATGATATTCGCGCCCGCGGCCTTGATGCCGCCCGGCGTGTTGTCGTCAGGGTCGACGCTCATGCCGCCGGTGCAGAGGATCATATCAGGCTCCTTCTCGTGCATCGCGAGCACGGCGTCCCGCACATTTTCCACCCCGTCGCCGGAGTAGACGACCTCGAGCGTTTCGATGCCGTAGGTCTTGAGCTTGTCGATCACGACCGGCGTGAACGTATCCTTGATGAGGCCCCTTTTGACCTCCCCGCCGGTGGCGACGATGCAGGCGGTCTTACGAACATAGGGCTTGAGAGACAGCAGCGGCTCATCGCCCGCGGCCTGCTCGGCCTTTCGGAGCTTTTCTTCCTCGATGATGAGTGGGATGACGCGCATGCCCGCGAGCTTGTCGCCCTCGCGCACGGCGGTACCGCCCTTGCGCGTGGCGATCATCACCTCGTCCTGGCTATTCACGGCGACAAGGCGCGCGGAATCGACCAGAAACACGCCATCACAGGCGGCCTTGAGCTCGATCTTGCCCTCTTTGACCTCGCTGCGGATCATGTTCTCCTGCCCGCAGAGGGCGAGCAGCCGCTCCGCCGCGTCGTTTTCGTGCACCATGCCGGGCGTCATCTCCCAGACGTAGAGGTGCTCCTTGCCCATGCTCAAAAGCACGGGGATGTCCTCCTCCGTCACGACGTGGCCCTTGCGGAAGCGTGCGTCCTTGTATTCGTCCTTGATGATCTGCGTCATATCGTGGCAGAGCACATGGCCCACCGCATCCTCGGTTTTGATGAGTTTCATTTCAGCACCTCGATCTCGTCTCCGGCCTGAATGCGGCCCTCTTTGACCACGACGGCAAAGATGCCCTCGGTCGGCATGACGCATTTTCCCGTCGCCTTCTTGATCGCGCAGTCGTTGTGGCACTGCTTGCCGATCTGCGTGACCTCAAGCTCCGTTTCGCCCACGCGCAGATGCGTGCCGACGGGCAGCGTTTTGAGCGTAATGCCGCGCGTGTTGATGTTCTCTGCGAAAATGCCCGCGTCCAGCTCAATGGGACAGGCCTTTCGCATCGTATCCACGCTTTCGTCGGCAAGGAGGCTGATCTGGCGGTGCCAGTCGCCCGCGTGGGCGTCGCCCACGATACCGTGGCGCAGCTTTAAGTCGATATAGGGTACGCTCTCCTTGCGCACGCCCTTTTCTCTGCTGATGTTGACAGCGGTCACTTCCGCCATGTTTCTCCCTCCGCTTCGTAAACGCCGCTCTTCCCGCCCTCTTTATAGAGAAGATGAACGTTGTCTATCCTCATATCGCGCTGCACGGCTTTGCACATATCGTACACCGTGAGCGCCGCCACGCTCACCGCCGTGAGCGCTTCCATCTCAACGCCTGTTTCGCCGCGGCAGCGCACCTCGCTGAAAATGTGCAGCGCGGTATCCTCGATCGAAAATGAGATGTCCACCTTTGTCAGCAGCAGCGGATGGCACATTGGGATGAGCTCGCTGTTCTTCTTTGCGGCCATGATGCCCGCGACCTGCGCGACCGCCAGCACGTCGCCCTTGCCGATGGTGCCTTCCTTGATCTTGTCCATCGTCGCTTTCGCCATGCAGACCGTCGCCTCGGCGCGCGCCACGCGAAAGGTCTGTGCCTTTTCGCTCACGTCCACCATGCGGGCGCGGCCCTGTTCGTTAAAATGCGTCAGTTCCACTGTGCGCTCACCCTCCGATCTCAAACATGCCCCGCTGCGTTTCCGTTTCTCCGGTCGCATTCATATGATGGCGCTCCGGCTTCATCAGAATGCCGCGGCGGATGGCTGCCTCCAGTTCGTCACCCGAAAGGCCGCGCAACGAAAGTTCCGCCGCCGAATGCAGGCAGGGCTTCAATTTCCCGTCCGCCGTGATGCGGATGCGGCTGCATTCGCTGCAAAAGGCGTGGCTCATCGGCGCGATCAGCCCGACGGTCCCCTTTGCGTCCGGCAGACGGTAGCACGCGGCCACGCCGTCGTGCGAAACGGCCTCCAACTCCGGACAGCGGTTCAAAACCGTCTGCGAGGGGAGGTATGTACCGAAATCCTTTCCGCAGCCCATCGGCATGCGCTCGATGAAGCGCACCTGCCACGGATGCTCGCGCGTCAAATCCACAAAATCGGCGATCTCGTCGTCATTGACGCCGCCGAGCAGCACGCAGTTGAGCTTGATCTTCGCAAAGCCCGCACGCTCTGCCGCCTCGATGCCGTCTAAGACATCTTGCAGCGTGCCAAGGCGCGTGATGGTGCGAAAGCGCTCCTCGTTCAGCGTGTCGAGGCTGATATTGAGGTGCGTGACGCCTACGTCGCGCAGCGGCTGGGCAAGCTCTCTGAGCAGGCTGCCGTTTGTCGTGACGCAGAGCTCTTCAACGCCTGGAATGCTTGACAACATGCGGCAGAAGTCCACCGCGCCGCGCCGCACGAGCGGCTCGCCGCCGGTGACGCGTATCTTTTTCACGCCACACCTCACCGCCGCGGCGGCCATGCCGCGCAGCTCTTCGAATGAGCAGATATTCTCGTGCGCGCACTTTTCCACGCCCTCTTCCGGCATACAGTAGCGGCAGCGGTAATTGCAGCGGTCCGTGATGCTGATGCGCAGATATGTAATTTCTCTTGCAAAGCTGTCCAGCATCGCGTTCCCCCGCTTTTTGGTAGTGGTTATATTTTACCAAAGATAACGCTTTCTTGCAACACCTTTTGACAGGTCAGCTAACAGATTTTCTGTTTTTTGCCGATATTGACTTTTTGCATGATATTTTTTAGAATGTTCCTATCGCCGTTCAGCGACTTTATTTTGTCTCTTGACTCTATAATCGTTATAGAGTTTATACTGCTTGCATCTTATCTTTGCGAGGTCCTTCTCATGGAAAATGATCTGACGCAGGGCAGCGTGCTGAAAAACGTCGTCTCCTTCTCGCTGCCGTACCTGCTCTCCTACTTTTTACAGACGCTCTACGGCATGGCCGACCTTTTCATCATTGGCCAGTTCGAGGGCGTCGCCAGCACGACCGCCGTCTCCATCGGCTCGCAGGTGATGCACATGCTCACAGTCATGCTCGTCGGCCTTGCGATGGGTGCGACGGTCAGCATCGCGCAGGCCACCGGCGGCGGCGACAAAAAGCGCACCGCCTCTGCCATCGGCAACACGGTCACGCTCTTCATGCTGCTGTCTCTTGCGCTGACGGCACTGCTGCTCGCGCTGCGCGGGGGTATCGTTTCCATCATGTCCACACCGGATGAGGCCGTGCAGGGCACGCTCGCCTATCTCACGGTCTGCTTCATCGGCATCCCGTTCATCACGGCGTACAACATCATCGCCTCCATCTTCCGCGGCCTTGGCGACAGCAAGAGTCCCATGTACTTCATCGCCGTAGCCTGCGTCGTCAACATCGCGCTCGACTACTGGTTCATGGGTGCGCTCCGTCTCGGCCCCACGGGCGCGGCGCTCGGCACCACGCTTTCGCAGGCGGTGAGCGTCCTCATCTCGCTCGCGGTCATCGTGAAAAAGCAGCTCATCTCCGTCCGCCGCGCGGACTTCCACCCCTGCCGCCGTGTGATGGGAAAGCTCCTGCAGATCGGCGTGCCTGTTGCGCTGCAGGACGGCTTTATTCAGGTCTCGTTCGTCATCATCACCATCATTGCCAACCGCCGCGGCCTGACGGACGCGGCCGCCGTCGGCATCGTTGAAAAGATCATCGGCTTTCTCTTCCTCATCCCGTCGTCGATGCTCTCGACCGTCTCGGCGCTTGGCGCGCAGAATATCGGTGCGGGCAAGCCTGAGCGCGCCAAGCTCACGCTGCGCTACGCCGCGATGATCGCCTGCACCTTCGGCATCACGGTCGTCATCCTCATCCAGTTTGTCGCCGAGCCGCTCGTCGGCCTCTTCACACCCGATGCCGCCGTCGCCGTCGCGGGCGGGCAGTATCTGCGCGGCTACATCTGGGACAGCTTCTTCGCCGGCGTGCAGTTCAGCTTCAGCGGTTATTTCTGCGCCTGCGGCAAGTCGGGCATCTCGTTTCTGCACAATTCGCTCTCGATCCTGCTCGTGCGCGTGCCGGGGGCGTATCTTGCATCCAAATACTTCCCGCAGACGCTGCTGCCCATGGGCCTTGCCAACGCGGCGGGATCGCTGTTCTCCATCTTTGTCTGCGTGATCGCCTACACCATCATTCTGCGCCGCGAGCGGCGCACGCAGGAGGTTTAGCATGGCGCACCCTCAGCTCTATTCCATCGGCGAAGTTGCCTCGCTCTTCCATCTCAGCGTGAGCAGCCTGCGGCACTATGAAGCGCTCGGCCTCATCACGCCCGAATACGTCGACCCCGACACGGGCTACCGCTACTTCAGTCCCCGTCAGTTCGAGCCGCTCAACACCATCCGCTACCTGCGTGCGCTCGATATGCCGCTACGCGAGATCGCCGACTTTCTCCGAAACCGCGACGTGGAAAACATTGAGGAAAAGCTGCGCGCGCAGAAGGCCGCTGTCGTGCAGAAGGAGAAGGGGCTCAAGCGCATCGAGCGCAAGATCGACACGAGCCTGCGCCGGCTTCGCGAGGTGCAGCGCGCTCCGCTCGGCACGATCGAACTCATCACAGTTCCCGCCTGCCGCCTCTTCTGGGTGGAAACGACGCTGACCGCGCAGGACTACAACGACCTTGAGCTCTCGACGAGCAAGCTCGTCGCCGCACAGTCCGAGGCGCTGGTCTTTCTCGGCAAGGTCGGCTTCAGCGTGTCGCAGGAGCATCTGAACGAGGGGATATTCGAGCAGTACGACGGCGCGTTCCTCGTGCTCGACAGCGCCGACCGCGTCAAGGGCGAAACGCTCACACTGCCCGAAACACGCTGTGTCCGCGTGCGCTTTCACGGCCATCACCTGCAAGCACCCGAGCAGTACCGGCGGCTGCTCCGCTTCATCGGCCAGAACGGCCTGCGCATCGCCGGAGCTTCGCGCGAGATCGCCGTCATCGACTACGGCTTCACGAACGACACGAAAAAATTCATCACCGAGATCACGATCCCGGTGGAGACCGCGTAAAAAACGCTCCCCAACGCAAATACGTTGGGGAGCGCTGTTGTTTTTACTTTTCAATGTCCGCCGCCGGCGAGCATTTTGAGGCCGTGGCCCAATGCGCCGAGCACGGCGCTCAGGTTTTCGCACGCGCCCTTTTCCGAGCCTGGGAGGTTCAGGATAAGGCTGCTTCTCCTCATGCCGGCCATGGCGCGCGAGAGCATCGCGTGCGGCGTGATCTGCAGGCTGTAGTAAAGCATCGCCTGCGGAATGGCGGGGATCTCGCGCTCCAGCACGTCGCGCGTCGCCTCGGGCGTCACGTCACGAGGAGAAAGTCCCGTGCCGCCGGTCGTGATGATGAGGTCGCAGTGCCTCTCATCCGCGCAGGAAATGAGCTCTTCGCTGATCTTCTCCTTCTCGTCCGGCACGATGGCGGTGTACACGACCTTGTAGCCCGCCTCTTTCAGCATCTCAGCCACGGCAGGGCCGCTCTTATCCTCATACACGCCCGCAAAGGCGCGGTCGCTGACGGTAATAACTGCCGCACAGTAGCTCATGCTTCGTCCTCCGTTTTCTCAGAAATCGACGGTGCCCTCGAGCACGCGCAGGTCGTATGGTTCAAAGACGACCTTGCGGTAAGCGTCCACGTCGAGCTTCACGCCCGTCCAGTCAGAATGGATGTCGCCATTCTGCTTGATGAGGATATCGTAGAGGATATCATACGTCACGCCGTCATCCCCCGTCTCCACGATGGTCGAATAGGGCAGCGTCTTGTGGTATGTCATGTGCAGGCCCTTGTAGTCGAAGTGGTAGCCGTTGCGCATCCGGCAGCCGTCGAGCCCCTTGTAGGTGAAATGCTTTTTAAGGTCTGCCAGGATCCTGTCGCCCTCTTCCCGGTAGAGGTTTTCGGGCGTGGTCTCGGTATAGTCGTAGCGGAACTGCACGGGGATATCGTACTTGCGCCAGCGCTCGGCGTAGGCTTCGAGCTCATCGGCGGGATAGTCCATATACAGCACACAGTTCACGCGCTTTTTCGTGGCGATCTTCGCCACGACCTCGTCGGGCGACTCCTCGACATACTTCGTCAGGTGGCGCGAGACATTGATGCAGGTGATCTTGTCGCGGTTGCGCTCGGTGAAGGCGATCATCTCCTCCGCGCTGCACCCCGGCTGCACGGGGAAGGTCGTGTTGATATACACCTTATGCGTTGCCGGCACCGCGTCGAGCATCCGCTGCAAGTCGTCCAGCTCCGCAAACGGTTCGCCGCCGGTGAAAACAAAATCGCAGTATGGCGTGATCTCGTCCATCACGGCGATGCTCTTCAGGATCGCCTCCACACTGAAGCCCTCGGCATGGGCATACTCCTGTTTGTTCACGCAGAAGGGGCAATGATTACGGCAGTCGTACGGTACGAACACCGTCACGGTCGCGCCGCCCTCGCGCGTCTTGTAGGGATGAGTCATTGATCCTTGTCCGTCCTCTGTTTCATAGTTGTTAAGATATTTTACTCGCAAAAGTGGCAAATTGCAAGTCAAAGAGGATGCTTTTCTACTTTGCGTCCGATCTGCGCTCCTGCGCGAGCAGCCCGCGCACGTAGGCGAACGCCACGTCCTCGCCCTCTTCCTTGAGCACGAGCAGCATTTTTTCGATGAGCGCGCCGGTCTCGGGGTGGATGAGGATGTGCTTCTGCGAGCGCACATAATAGTCGTAGGCCGAAGCATCGGTGTACTTCTCGCCCTGATAGACCTTGCAGGCGGCGATGCGGTCGCAGAACATCTCGGCGACGTATTTGAGCGGCATTTTGCACCCGCCCATGTAGACCTTGCCGTTTTCATCGATGCAGTAGTCGATCCAGTATTCAAAGTGGTGACGGTTGCGGCCCTTGTGGTGGAGCCATGCAAGGCTCACGCCGTTTTCGCGGCGCTCGGCGTCGTTCGGGCTGCGGTCGCCCTGATAGTATTTCACGCCGCGCCAAAATTCCTGCGGGCTGTATTTGCTCAGATCGTGCGTCAGCCCCTGCCAGTAGAGCCCCAGCCGGAAGCAGTGCTCGCGCACCAGGCGGCGGTGATGTGTGATGGTCTTGAAGTGCGCCCAGGCGCGCATACGCTTTCCCCCCTTGCTCACAGAGATGCGCCCGCCGCTTTGCAGCGCGGGCGCGCAGTTATAAAAATATTATATCGCAATAATTCAAAAAATCAATCATGTATTTTTCAGCAAATGCTGCACAAACTGCCGGTAAGGGCGGCATTTCCCCTGCCCTTTTGTCTCCTGCGCGCGGCGGAGCCGGTCAAGCTGCGCCGCGCGCAGCGGGCGTGCCTGTTCTCTTCCGCAGGAAAGCAGCCCGCCGCACGGCAGGCTGCTTTTTTGTCGCCTTTGCCGAAATCGGCGCGCAGCGCAGATTTTACTTGCGAATAAAGTTCCGTTATGATGGACTGTGACTGAGCTCACAAGCGAGCTTTTATAAAATTTTTCAAGGGGATATCTACGATGCCCCAAGCCGCGCTTTTGGGGGAGGTATGACATGAAACGAAAATTTTGGAGCGTCGCCCTGACCCTGCGCCTTACCCTGCTGCCGGGGATGGCGAGAGCGGAGGACACGGCAACCACAGAGCAATTTGACCTGACCCCGGGCGGGACCTATTATTTTGACCTGTCAGGCGAGGGTATTCCGGGGACAGTGAACATCGGGAATGAGTTCCAAGATATTTCTGTTCCGGATAATACGCTACACTACGTTCCGTTCACCTACGTTGGCACCATCAACGCCTATGTGCTGAACAGTACATCTTCCGGTGTGAGCGGTTCGTCTGAACAAGCCTTCTGGGACTATGGACAGCAGCGCGACCTATGGCTATACCTATGACCACAGTCTGTTCATTGCAGACCACAATGTTACACATATGGTGAGCTGGAATGATTTGAATACAAATAGCCTGATTTTCGGCAGTAAGTATCCCAGCGGCGGCATAAACTACACCATGCACGCGATGTCCACCGGAGACAGTTCGCTTAACGTCAAAGACGACCTGAGGGGGGCGACCCAACTAACAATGGATGGGATGTGATTCTGGATAAGTCAGAAAACTACATCAAAAATTGAAGAATTGGCTCTTGGGGCCAAGATTCTCGCCGGTGGGATGCTAACATTTGGCGCGTATTCCGCGGATGGAGGCAATTGCACTATCGTAATGCGGGACCAATAAACGCTCTTCCTGTTAACGTCGGCTACCGCCCCGTGCTGGAACTACCCTCTGGTTTGGCCTCAGACAGTTTGAACCCTGTTACACTGAACTTGAACGGCGGCCACGTGGGCACAGAAGCCAGCCTTCAGAACATCAGCATCATTGTGAAAAACGGCGAGAACTTCACTGCCCCGACAGCGGAGGGCCTGACAGCACCGGCTGCTACGCCGTACTGCATTTTAACCGGTTGGAGTGACGGAATGAATCTTTACGCGCCGGGTGCAAGTGTCCCGGCAAGCGTGACCACGCTGACGGCGCACTGGACTCCTATCACCTACACCATCACCTACAATCTGGACGGCGGCACAAATGCGGTGGGCGATCCTGCCGGCTACACTTACGGCACAGGCATCACCTCCTTTGCCGCGCCGAGCAAGGCGGGCTACACGCTCGAAACGCTGACCGTGACGGATAAAGACGGCAGCGCCCTCCCCCTCACCGATAAGGGCGGCGGCAAGTACACCTTCACCATGCCGGGCAGCGCCGTGACCGTCACGGCGACCTTCACGGAAGACAACGCGATGCTGAATTTCTTCGTCGACGTCCCCGCGAGCGCGTACTACTATGACGCGGTCCTCTGGGCGGCGGAGAACGGCATCACCGGCGGCACGGACGCCGTGCACTTCTCCCCCGACGCCTCCTGCACCCGCGCGCAGATCGTGACCTTCCTCTGACGCGCGGCGGGCAGCCCCATTGTGAACTACGCCATGGACTTCAGCGACGTGAGCGGCGATGACTATTATGCCGAGGCCGTCCGCTGGGCCGCCAGTTTGCCGCAATGCTGAAGTAGCTGCCGATGGTGATATCGCCGACGATCTTGCCGCAAATGGCGGATGAGACCTGCCGTAGCTGCTCCTCCCACTTAACGATCTCGCGCAGGATGGGCGCGATACGCTCCCCGTCCGCTGTGAGCGAAACGCCCTTGTTGCTGCGCTGCAAAATGGGAAATGAGAACTCCTGCTCGAGCGAATTGACGATGTGGACCATGCCGGACGGCGTATAGTCGAACTTTTCTGCCGCCTTGGAAAGACTGCCGGTGTCCACTGCCTCCAGCAGCATTCGATATTTATCGATATTCATGTCGTTCCGCTGTGAATTTTCGTCATAGTCCCCTTTATAAACTGTCGTTTTACGATGAACAAGAACGAGTATGCAATACAAAACGTCCAAATTCAACGCAGCGTGTCATGGGCCTTTTTGCCCATAACGCACAGTTTAATGGATAAGATACATCAAACAGGAAAAAGGGAGAAAATCACATGGGACTGACTGTGCTGATCTTCTTCGCCGCCGCGTTGGCGCTGGCTTTTGCCGCCTTCAACTTCGCCGCGGTCAAGAAGATGCTGGAAGGCACTGAGCGCATGAGCGATATCTCGTCCGCGATCCGCGTGGGCGCAAACGCATTCATCAACTACGAGTACCGCATCCTTGCTATCGTCGTGGTCTGCATCGCTGCCGTCATGGCGATCATCACCACCTGGCACGCCGCTGTGGCGCTGCTCATCGGTGCGGTGATGTCCGCAAGCGCGGGCTCCATCGGCATGAAGGTCGCGACCTACGCCAACGTCCGCGTGTCGAACCTCGCCCGCGAGAGCCGCAGCATCGGTGACATGGTCAAGGTCGCCTTCCGCGTCGGCTCGGTCATGGGTCTCTGCGTCGGCGGCTGCGCGCAAGATGGTCGATGAGGTCCGCCGCCAGTTCCGCGAGATCCCGGGGCTTCTCGAAAGCAAGGTCCTGCCCGACTACAAGACCTGCATTGAGATATTCTCCAAGGGAGCGATCAGCGAGATGAAGGTCCCGTCGCTGCTTGCGGTCGTCGTTCCCGTAGCCTGCGGCTTCATCTTCGGACCTGAGTTTGTTGGCGGCGTGATCATCGGCTCCACGGTCTGTGCCATCATGATCGCCATCTTCACCGGCAACGCCGGCGGCGCCCAGGACAACAGCAAGAAGTCCATCGAAGCGGGCGCGCTGGAAGGTGCCGGCAAGGGCAGCCTCGAGCACGACGCCGCTGTCGTCGGTGACACCGTGGGCGACCCGCTCAAGGACACTGTCGGCCCCTGCCTCGATATCTTCATCAAGATCATGTCCACCGTCGCGCTGGTCATCGGCACGGTCTTCGCTTCCCACAACCTGGCGAACCTGCTCGGCTGGAATGCAGCGGCACCCATCACAGCAGAAAACGAGGACCGGATATCCGGTCCCCGTTCTTTTTATATGATCACACGTGTCTTACGATCCGACGACTTCCGGCGCTTCGCGGCCCGCCATGGCGGCCTCGTAGCCCTCGTCCACCTGGCGGACGGTCTCGTCGATGATATCCTGCGCGGTCTTCGTCAGGTCGATGCGGACGATCTGGTCGATAAACGGCTCATAGTGTGCGCGCGGCACCTCGAAGAGCTTGTAGCAGCAGGAGAGATAGTTGCGCAGCTTGGCCGCCATCGGATAGTCCTCCGTGCAGGGCGCGGACATAAAGCTGCGCATGATGCCGGAGGTCGCCAGCTCGAGTGCGGCCCAGTCGTTCTCCGTCGCCTTCGGCAGATACCCACCGAAGATCGCGGCGAGCTTCTTCTCCATGCCCTCGTTGATGTAGGCCGCCGTGCTCGGCAGCGTGTAGGCCGTGACGTAGAGCTCGCGCAGCGGCTCGGAGAGCTCGACGATGTGCATCTGCAGCGCCGTTTCCATCCCGTAGAGCATCAGTGGGTCGGTCGCATCGCCCGTGAGCCGCTCGGCGATGCAGAACTGTCCGGAGAACATCCGCTTGACAAATTCGAGCAGCACGCCCTCCTTATTGCCGTAATGGAAAAACGGCGAGCCATTCGACACACCCACAAGGTCCGCGACCAGCTTGCTCGACGTGCCCGCGTAACCGCGCTCCAGGAAGACCTTGGCCGATGCGCTCAGGATCTTCCGCTTCATCAATATTCCCTTGGAATAAGGCCCTCTTTTCACGATACTCCTCCAAAAACTTTGTTGGAATAAAATTGTAACATGAAAAGAGTGAAAATTGCAAGAGCAAAATCATTCCAAAGTATGTTTTTTGCTTTTTTAGGCGTCGGTCACATCGGCTGTGTCGATAGAAACCGCCGATGTGACCGCGTTCTCTCATACCTTCCCAAAAAAGGGCAGAAAAAAGGACCGCTGAGAGCAGCGGTCCTTTTTGAACACAACATTCCGGTCAATGTTTGGTCGTCACGAAGAGAGCTTACGCTTTCTTGTGGTCTTCCGTCATGAACTTGGTATAGTTCGGGTCGATGCCGTACTTCTTCATGGAGTACTTGTGCAGGATGATCTGCAGGAAGTACAGAGCGACGATACCGATGAGCAGCAGGATGAACGGGGATATCTCGGTGAAACCGAAGATCACGTACAGCACTGCGATGACGGAGATGACGGTGACGGCGTAGGGCACCTGCGTACCGACGTGGTCGATGTGGTCAGCACCGGAGAAGATGGAGGCCATAACGGTCGTATCGGAAACGGGGGAGCAGTGGTCGCCGAAGATAGCGCCGGAAAGGACGGCGCCGGTCATGCCGGTGGAGAAGAGCACGTCGCCGGTGACAGCATAGCCGAGCTGGATGGCGAGCGGGGTCATGATGGCCATGGTGCCCCAGGAGGTACCGGTCGCGAACGCGACGAGGCAGGAGCAGACGAGGACCAGCAGCGGGAGCAGGCCGGTGGGGATGTTGCCGCCGACATAGGTCGCAACGAAGTTGCCGAGGCCCATGCTCTTCGTGACGGAGCCGAGGGACCAGGCGAGAACGAGGATAGCGCCGGTCATGCTCATGAGCTTGAAGCCGTCGACGACGGTGGTCATGGTCTCTCCAAAGGACATGATCTTGGAAGCGAGAGCAACAACGATACCGGTAAGCGCCATGCCGAAGGCGCCCCAATACAGAGCGAGCTGCGCATCGCAGGCGTCAAGGATGGCCATCAGGCCGGAGCCGGAGCGGTCGGGGTTGGTGATGCCGGTGTAAAGGATACCGCCGATGATGATGATGAAAGCAACGGCGATGGGGAGAACAAAGCTGCGGATCATGGGCTTGGTCTTCTTGGCCTCGCCGAGCTCAGAACCGACGTCCAGCATGGGCTTAGCGGTGGGGGAGACGAACTCGCCCTTGGTGAGCGCGCGGACCTCAGCCTTGAGCATCGGGCCGTAGTCGCGGCCGGTGTACATCATCATGCCGACGAAGATGAGCGTCAGGATGGAGTACATATTGAAGGGCAGGCCGCTGATGTATGCGCTGGCGGCAGTAACGCCCTCGATGCCGGCGGCGTCAATGCCCTGACCGATCATGCTGATCTGATAGGCGATCCAGTCGGAGATGAACAGCGCAGCCGCGGGAGCCGCGGTGGAGTCGAGCACGTAGGAGAACTTCTCGGAAGAGATGCGGTACTCCTTGCAGATATCGCGGAAGACATTGCCGTCGACCGCGGCGACCAGGCAGTCGTTCACGGAGCACAGCATACCGAGACCCCAGGTGCCCAGGCACACGGACCGTCTCTTTTTGAATCTTCTCTTGGCCGCTTCCGCCAGTGCGTGGCTGCCGCCAAGTCTCCAGATGAAAGAGATGCCGACGCCCATGAACAGGGTGAACATCAGCAGAATCACGTTATCCGCCATATTATCGGCGAGGGTCTGCAGGGTGTAGGCAACTGCGCTGAGGGGGTTCCATCCGCAGATGACCAGTGCACCGGCGAAAAGACCGGCGAACATGGAGACAAGTACCTGCTTGGTCGCGAAGCACAGCGTGATCGCAACGACAGGCGGGATCAGAGCCAATAGGCCATAGTTAACGTCCATTTTGAATCCTCCTAAAATTTTCCTCTTCCCCCGCCGCACGCCAAAGGGACTAACCGGCATTTCCCAAAACCACGGCGGCGGGCTATCAAGGCTTTCTGCACTACAGTAAAGCAAATGATGTGCCAAAAAAGTCGGGGCATTCCAAATTTTTTTGTCTATATTGAAAAAAGGTCCCGATTCTTGCCGGATCATAGGGAAAATACATCCCTTTTTGCTTTTAAAAAAATTCATTTGCCTGTTTTGCCAAGGTGATCGGTTGGCCGCAAAACGTCATTTTGGTTGCCAACCAAAATGACAAAAATGGCACGGCCGCATAAAGCCGTGCCATTTCATGACAAATAATGACAGTTTATTCGCGTCCGTCGTCTCCCTGCAGATGACTGATGCGCCGGTAGAGCGTGCGCAGGCTGACGCCGAGCTCCTCGGCGATCTTCTTTTTGCCCTCGAGCGTGTAGCCGTACTTTTCGAGCAGCGCCAGGATATCCTCATCGCGCGAGCCGCTCTGCGCGGGCTTTGCCGTCGGCCGGCCTGGCGCGGCCTCCCGCTCGCGGATGGACTCGGGCAGGTCGGACGGCATCAGCGTGTCGGACTCGCACAGGTTCGCCGCGTACTCGATGACGTTTTGCAGCTGGCGGATGTTGCCGGGCCAGTCGTAGTCCAGCAGCACCGCGTTCGCTTCCTGCGAGATGGACATCAGCGGCGTATTCATCTTGGTCTTGAGCTTTTTGAGATAGTTCTCCGCCAGCGGGACGATATCATCCTTGCGGGCGCGCAGCGGCGGCAGCTCAAGGTTGATGACATTGATGCGGTAATAGAGGTCGCTGCGGAACTTGCCCTCGTCGACCATGTCGGCAAGGTCGCGGTTCGTCGCGGCGATGATGCGGATATCAAGGTGTATCTTTTTGCTCGAACCGATGCGCTCGAGCTCGTATTCCTGCAAAATGCGCAGCAGCTTGGGCTGAGCAAAGAGCGGCATCTCGCCGATCTCGTCCAAAAAAAGCGTGCCGCCCTGCGCCATCTCGATCTTACCGATCTTGCCGCCCTTCTTCGCGCCCGTGAACGAGCCCTCCTCATAGCCGAAGAGTTCGCTTTCAAAGAGATTGTCGGGGATGCTCGAGCAGTTGATGGCGACGAACGGATACTTGTTGCGGCTGCTCTGCTCGTGGATGGCACGGGCGATGAGCTCCTTACCGGTACCCGTCTCACCCGTGATGAGCACAGGCGTGGGGCTGTCGGCGATGCGCTTGATGACCTTCTGCACATGGGTGATGGCTGGACTCGAGCCGATGATCCCCTCAAAATAGCTCGTATCCTTCGAGGGCTTGTAAAGGTTATCGGACAGGCGGATGAAAAAGCCCGTCACCTGGTCGTCGACCACGATGGCACGGGTGGATATCTTCGTGGTCGCATCGCCGATGTTGACGCTCTTCTCATATAAATTGTTGCCCTCCATGATGCGCTTGACGACCGAGTGCGGGAAAAGCTGCCAGAGCGATGTCGTTGAAATATCGCATACGCGGAAGAGGTTCGCCGCGAGCTGGTTGTACTGCAAAATGACGCCGTGCGCGTCGGTCAGCAGCATCGGCTGGTTGCAAAGCTCCATCGACGCGAGCAGATTCGCGTCCAGATTGACCGGGCTCGCCCCGCCGTCGCGCGAGAGGAGAAGACTCCCGATCATGTTCGCAAGCTCAGTGATGGCATTTAAGTAGACCGAGGTATTTTCCGTGATGCGCTTCTGCCCCTCCTTAGTGAAGGACGTGAAGGCCAGCACGCCCGCGATCCGCGTATCCGCGCGGATACAGCAGAGGATCTCAATGGTCGAGGGGCAGTGCGTCTTAAAGCGGCAGCCGATGCACGAGGCCATCTCGCCCGGCTTGTTGACGAGCACGTTTCCGTTTTCCATGACCTCGCGCAGCGAGGGGGCGTGCACAGTGCGGCCTTTTTTCTTCACATAGGTCGGCGTACAGTAAAAGAGCTGGCTGTCACTGTCAAACACGGCGACCTCCAGACGCATCGAATTGCTCACCGCCGTAACGAATCGTTCGACCGACAGGCGGATATCTTCCAGATCAGACATGATCGTTCCTTTCTCAGCAACAAAAATCATCGATTATTTGCATAATATACAAGTTATTCTTTGATGATTATACCGCAATATGCCACCGAGCACAAGGGCAACCTGACAAATTTGACAGCAATTTGTCAAATGACAACAAGGCAGCGGCCATTTAGGCCGCTGCCTTGTTGTCATTTCAGCACTTTATTTTTTTCACCGCGCCGCTCACTGCTCCCGCGGGAGCAGGCGCAAGCGCTGTGCTGCCGTTTTCGCCTCGCTGCGGCGGCTGATGCCGAGCTTATCGAGGATATGGCTCACGTGTGTTTTCACCGTGGGCAGCTTGATATCCATGATGCGGCCGATCTCGGCGTTGCTCTTATCCGCGCACAAAAGGCGCAGGATCTGCATCTCCGCCGCCGTCAGCGCCTCCGCGGGAGCGAGCGGTGGCTGCAAAAAGAGCGGATAGTACGCCGCCTGCGCCCGCACGCCGGCGAAAAGCCGCTTGCACCACTTTTTGTCTCCCTCCCACGTGAGCTCATCGAGCAGCGGCAGGACAGCCTCACCGTAAATGCTCACAGGACGGATGAACGAATAGCGTGCCGCCTCATCGAGCGCCGCCGTCATCTCCCCGCGCCAGCGCGCATCCTTCATGCGATAGTACGCGATCGCGCACAGCACGTGCAGGTGGATGCCGTCGATGTGCCGCGCGCAGGCGGTGCAGTAGGGTTCGAGCGGCGAGAGCGTCAGCAGCGCGGCCTCGGGTCGTCCCTCGGCCAGCTCGACCATCGCCTGCGTCAAATACTGGTAGCGCTTCATCACATTCAGGTGCAGCGGATCGCGCGGCGCCGACGTGCGGTACCACGCCTCGGCACCGTCCAAGTCGCCCGCGTGCAGGTCGATGCGGCAGAGCAGCGCGTCGATATTCGGCAAAAAGCGCTCCTGCCCCTGCTCGACATAGCGCTCGCGCAGCGACTCCACCGTGCGCCGCGCGTCCGCCGCCTGACCAGAGGCGAGCTGGCTGCGCACAAGCAGACCCACCACGGCAAATTCCATGTCGGGCGTGCCGCTGCGGCGCAACTCCGTCATGCGCGAGATGAGCGCGAGCATCCGCGTAGAGATATCCTCGCCCTTTTCAAACTTGCTTTCGGCGATGCCGCAGTCACCAAGGCAGAGGCCGTCGCGCCCGAGCACCGTCTCCACCGGCACGCGCAGCGTGCGGTAAAGGAGGTCGTCACGTTTGCTCCAGTCGGAAAAGTCCTTGCCGCCGTTCATCAGGCTCGGCAGCGTGCTCGTCACAGACATGGGCGGCAGCGTCATTTCCTTGTTCAGCATCAGCCGAAAGACCGCCGGGAACGTATCCAGCATACTCTCTACGCTGCGCTGGGGCAGCGAGATATCGAGCCAGGCGAGCCTGCTGCGCGCCTGACGGCCCGCAGCATCCTTCCTGTCGCAGCGTTCGGCAAACGACTTGAGTTCCTGATACCACTTCTCCGAGCCCTCGTAATCCATCGCCAGTGCGCAGAGTATGCTCATTGCCTGCATCAGCGCGGGTGATGACTTGATCTCGCTCTCGGGAAGGCTGCGGTAATAGGACTCCATCTCGCTGTAATGCCCCATGCCGGGGTGCAGTTCGGCGTTGCGGCTCAGCAGCTCCGAGACCTTCGAATGGTCACCGCTCCTGCTGTAGCAATCCAGCGCGTGAGGATAGTCCTCCTTGAGCTCATAGTAGAGCCCGCCGCGGCTGAAGACGGCGCGCTGCTTCTCCTCACTGTATTCCCTCTCCAACTCCCAGATGAGGAAGGCCTTGAACTGCGGCCAGAAGTAGAACGTGCTGATGCCGTCGTAGCGCAGCATGGTCGTGTTGCGCTGCAGCCAGTCGAGCATCTCACCCGCGTGCGGCGAACTGCTGATCACACGTGCCATTTCCATATCAAAGCTGTCAAACGACGCAAGCTCCAGCAAAAACTGACGCATCGGCAGATCGAAGCGGCGGTAAATGGCCGTATCAAAATACAGGAAGACCTCCCGGAACGCCTGCGACACGATCTCAGGGCTGAAGCACTTTCCACCCGACATACACCGCGCCGTGATGGCCACGCCCAGCGGATGCCCGATGGATTCTTTCAAGATACCGCTCAGTTCGCTGTCCGTCACCGCAACGTCCGCCTTTTCAAAGAGCGCGCGGATGTCATCGCGGTCAAAGAGCAGCGCGTCGGGCTCCAACACCGTCATCAGTCCCGCGTACTGGAAGGCCATCAGGCAGCCCGGCGGCACGCCGCGCGAGAGCAGCACGTAGCGTCGCTCGGGATCGCTGCGGATGAGGGCGCAGAGCGCCCGGCGGTCCTCTTCATCCTGCAAATACTGAAGGTCGTCGATGAGCAGGATATCCCAGCTCCCGTCCGCCTCAGGAAGTGCAAAGCCGGGCTCGCCCGCCGTCAGGCGGCGGACACGCTTCTTCCCCTTCAGCAGCTCCTCGGCCACCGCACTCTTGCCAAAGCCGCAGGGTGCGGAGAAAAACAGGACCCGGCCATGCTCCATGACCGTTTCAAACGCCGCACGCACAGCGGGCTTGACCACGACATTTTCCGCCATCCTGTTCTCCTCCTTTTTCGTCACCGGCGGGTATAATATTCCCGCCATTTTCCGGTTTTTTTCATCATATCAGGTCTTTTTCTCCTTGTAAATCATACCAAAGTATGA
This sequence comes from uncultured Eubacteriales bacterium, assembly GCA_900552015.1. GTDB lineage: Bacteria > Bacillota > Clostridia > Oscillospirales > Oscillospiraceae > Hominicoprocola. The sequence continues at coordinate 21,599 of URXY01000024.1, forward strand.
TTTACAAGGAGAAAAAGCACGCGCAGCGGGCGCTTTTCTCATCCGCTGCGCGTATTTTTTACCTCATTCTTATCATTTTTCTCACAAAAGCGGCGCGATAAAATTCGTCCACAGGGCGCTCAAAGGCATCACGAGCACCATCGCGGGGATCATATCCGCCACAGGGAAATTTTCGATCTCCGCGATGCGGAAGCCCGTCGCGATAAGCAAAAATCCGCCGCAGGCCTTGAAGTCGCCGATCATCGCAGGCGTCGTGAGCGGGTAAATGGCCTGCGCCGCGAAGAATATCAAAAAGAAGATGACCGCCTGCGGCACTGCCACGAGCGACGTCACTGCGCCCAGATCGCAGGCGAAGACCATCGCTGTGAAGAGGTCCAGCACGGACTTGCTCAGCAGCACCGTCGCGTTGCCCGTCATGCCCGCGTCAAGGCAGCCGTAAATGCCCGTACCGCTCGCGCAGAAGAGCACGATGGCCGTCACGAGCAGCGAGAGGTATTCCTCGCGCGGCATCCCGTCCTCATCGCTCTTCTCGCCAAGGAGCTTGCTGATGGGCCTTTCCATCAGTTCCCCGCCGCGACTGATGCGCTCGCCCAGGTGGCACGCAAGCCCCAGCGCGGTGCCCACCACCAGCGCCAAAATGACGGCCGGCATATTCTCCATCAGCGGTATCGAGGAGATGCCCATACCCATCGCGCACACGCCGAAGACCTTGTTGAGCTCCGTTGTAAAGCGCGTGGAGAGGTTTTTACCGAACATTGTTCCCAAAATGCCGCCGATGACAACAGCCATCACGTTGACGATGATCCCGATCATAGATTTTCTTCCTTCTCTTTTTTACAGCAAAAAGCCGCCGAAATGGGCTTCCCCATCCGGCGGCCGCTCTATTTCTTACTATTAAGCTACCGCAAATATCGTCCGCTGTAAAGCACTTTTTCCGCTGCCCTGCACGCGAAAAAGCGCGGCCTCTTGGCCGCGCCCTTTCTATGCCGGGAAGGAGTCCTTACAGGCTCTTCTCGTAGCTCTCGATCATCTTCTTGAAAGTGTGACCCGTACGACTTCTGAGATTCTGAAGGACTTTTTCGGTTGTTTTCCCCGTGAAGATCTTGATCTGCAGGGACATTGAGCCGTCCGCGCCGGGCGTGACAAAGATCTTGTCGATGTACTTCTCAACAAATTCCTTGTCGATCAGTCCCTTGACCGCATCTCGCTCCGCGTTTTTCAGGACCCTGCGGATGGTCTCGATCTGTTTTTTATAGTCAGATGCGGAGTCTCGCTGCTGGGTCAGCTCCATCAGTTCCTGCTGCGCCTCGTTCAGCTCCTTGGCACACTGCCTGTTCATGGAGAGAAAGTCTTTGTCCGACAGTTCGCCGAGGGCGTTATAGGTCAGCAGCTTCTGCTTTTTCTTTTCGACGGTCGTAATTCTCTGCTCCAGAGCTGTGATCTGCCGTCCCAGATCGCCGTCCCGGTCCAGAGATTTGTACATTTCCATGTACTCGTCGACCATGGCCTCGGCATCGTCCTCCGTCTCCCGAAAAACCTCCAGCAAAAGCGGCTTTAATTCTTCCTCGTAGATGGGGAAAGAGGCGCAGGCGCCCGCCCCGCTTTTGATTTTGTTGCTGCATACCCACTTGCTGTTTTTGTTCCCCTGCTTGTCCTTGGATTCCCGGCGGTAATAAGCCGCGCCGCAGTCCGTACAAAACAGCTTGCCCGTCAAAAGGTTCGCGTGGTTGCAGATACCTTGGCGTCCCTTCACGTCCTCGCTGCGCTTGCGCAGCACCTCGTTGGCCTTGTCCCACAGCGCCTCGGATACGATGGCGGGGACGATCTCGCCCGTTTCATCCTTGAACATGACCCACTCTTCCGGGGGCAAGAATTTCTGTTTCTTGGTGAACAGGTCGACGACCTTGACCTTGTTCCCCACATAGTACCCCTTATACTTGGGATTGGAGACCATTCCGGACATGGTGGTGTGGGCGATCTTTTTGCCGTTGTGGTTGCGGTAACCCCGTTCCCAAAGCAGATTTTCGATCTGCTTCATGCTGTGCTGACCCGTGGCGTACAGCTCAAACAGTTCCCGCACCATGGGGGCCTCATCCTCGTCGATCACCAGCCGCCCGTTGTCCTTTCGGTAGCCGAAGATACGGCTGTTGCCCAGCACCACACTGTTTTTGATCGCCTGCTGGTGGCCGAACTTCACACGGCTGGACAGCTTGCGCAGTTCGTCCTGGGCGATGCCGGACATGATGGTCAGGCGCAGCTCGCTGTCCTCGTCCAAGGTATTGATGTTGTCATTCTGGAAGAACACCCCGACCCCGGCGCTCAGCAGTTCACGGGTGTACTGGATGGAGTCCAGAGTGTTACGGGCAAAACGGGTGATCTCCTTGGTGATGATGAGGTCAAAGAGTCCGGCGCGGCCGTCCTCTACCATGCGATGGAAGTTTTCGCGCTTCCTCGTGGTGGCCGCAGACAAGCCCTCGTCAATGTAGCCCTCCACATAGGTCCAGTTGGTATTTTTTCGGATCAGGCTTTCGTAGTATTGAATTTGGTTGCCCAGAGAATTGAGCTGTTCGTCGCTCTCGCTGGACACGCGAGCGTAAAAGGTCACTCGCATGGGAATATCGTAGATGGTTTTCGTTTTCAGCAGCTGCCGAATATTGTGGATATCCATAAGTACATCCTCTCGTAAAATTCGTTTTATCATGTTCATTATAGCATTGTTGCAGCAGCGAATCAAGCCCTTGCAAATATTTACAAAAATAGCGCAGTTCACCCGAACTGCGCTGAATTCTTCTCCCTCGTTTTGCGCTCTTTCTGATCATTTACACCTTTTTCAAAACCTGATACTTCGTCCAAATCAGGTGGTTCATCTTCCGGTATTCATCCATGGTGATCACTCCCTGATCACGCAGAGTGCGGTTGAAATAGCTGAGCCAGAGATAATGCTGCATGTTGCGCTCCAGAGTTTTCTGATCCAAGATAAAATCGCCTCCAGTACATTCAATATTTCCCCAGAAAGTGGGCTTTTATTCTCCTTGACTGAGTTGTCCCTGCAAACAAAAAGGCATCAGGAAATCGTCTCCTGATGCCTTCGCATAATGTGTGCAGTTTTGTGTGGTATGCAAATAAAGGTTATACGAGCATCACAGAAAAATCCGCAATACTCCTGTTTGGTACAAAAAGAACGGAAACATAGCCGCTCAGCGGCAAGGGAAGAAACTGACTGCCTGATCGGCAGCAAAAAGAAACTGTTTATATATTCATTGTAATGAATCGTAAGACTGAAGTCAAGGTAAATTTTTTCGACTTTTCGATCATGCCGCAATTGTCTTTCACGTTTAGGATGCCGGAATGCAGCAGGCCGATCATCGCAACTTTTCCTTGCATTTTGTTCTGTGTTGTGGTATTCTTAACTATAGAAAGTTTTCTTCTTTGCGTGCAGCTATGGTGCTGCGGCATGTGTCAAGCAACCGTTGCGTGGCGGTTTGTATCTATATCTTTTTATGTGTCGAGGTTGTCTATGGATTCCATAGCGTCCTCGGCTTTTTCCATTTTTTGACAAGGAGAACACGCTTGCCTCCTCGCTGTTTGCGGAGGGAGCAAAAAATCACGATAGAGCAACCAAATCATCCCCTCCCAGGGCGCAAAGACAATCCAAGGACGACAGGAGCATCGAGAAGATGCTTCTGTCGTCCTTTTTATATAGACGAATGAGAATTTGCAAATTCCAGCATGCCGCCGGAGTTTGCCCCAACAACGCGCCGGCTAAACCGACCCGCCCGCACCATCGGAAATTGGTGCCTGATCCATTGGCTGTGGATCCAGTATATGTTTGGGCATACCACCCCCTTATCGTGCGACTGTGACGGATAATACAGCGCTCAACACAGCGTCCGCCAAACGGCTGTGTGCAAGCCGATGCGGCTTGTAGGTTTGAAACTCGTGTATACCCGTGAGATTGGTATACCCTTCGCGGCAGCAGCGATGGGAGAAATAATTGCTGCAGCTCGAAAACCCGCTTTGATGTCGGAACCCGTATCCTCCCGCTTTTTGGGGAAGGATACCGCTTTTTCTGCGGAGCAGTGAACAGGTTATTTTCACGCACCTCAGTGCGGGAAAATAACCTGTGAAGGTTTCCACCCGACCCCTCGCCATGATCTGAATCCCTGCTGGTAATACGGGAATTGCAGATGGGATTAGGCCCCTCTGTATCGCAAGATGCAGAGCCAAATAGCCTGGTTAGATGTTAACTGCCGGAACCAGCCGGAGGAGTGACGGGATAGACTCTGTCACTATGATATTACGGAAAACGGAGGATAGAAAATGTCCAGTATTAAATATGAGATCCTGAGCAAATGCCCCGGATTCAAAAAAGGCGCACCGGGCCCCAGCAAAAACACGATCGAACAATACAAGACCCACGCCATCAGGTATGGGAATTGGGCCAAAAAGAAATACGGATGCCGGAGATTCGAGGAGCTCAAAGACCACATCCAGGATTACGCGGATGATCTGTGTGAGAAAGGGAGGCGACCGGCTACGATCCACACGTACATCGCAGCTTGCTGCTATGTGTGGGATATCCCCATGGAGCAGATCCATAAGCCGGAGCGTCACTGCTATGACGCTGTGCGCAGCAGAGGGGAAAAGCCTGTTGATCAGCGCGCCGACGCCGGACGGGAAGCTGCCCCACGCCTGTTTGATTTTGCCATGTGTGTCGGCATCCGCCGCCATGAGTATCAAGCCCTGCGGTGTGGGAATTTTGTCGAGGACGAGTCCGGGTATCCCTGTGTAGAGGTCAGGAAGGGCAAGGGAGGAAAGTATCAGCTCCAGCGGATCCTGCCGGATGATGTGGAATTCGTGAAGTCCTATTTTCCCGCAGGCGCCGAAGACCGCTTTGTGTTCACAAAGCGGGAGATGGAGAATAAAATCGACCTGCATGCCATCCGCGCCACCGTTGCCAAGCGGGCTTATCGGTACTACAGCGACAAGCTGCGATCCGACCCGGACTATCGCGCACAACTGACCAAGGAGATCGAGTTGCGTTGGAAGATATATCGCGGTACGCCGCCTCCAAACTCGAAGAAGAAATACGATTGGGAGTGGGATGAGCGTCGCGTTCGCGGCGAATACAAAGTACGCGGCAAAAACCGAATCAAAGCAGAGAAAAACGGTCTCCCCGTTGTGTACGACCGCCTGGCTGTTATGGCGGTATCCGTTTTCCATTTGAGTCATTGGCGCTGTGACGTGACGGTTGACAACTACCTGCTCGCCGATGGCGGCGCCGACTGCTCCACACCTCGCCCTTGATGCAGGCAGGTTAGAAAACAGAAGTATTGCATACAATTTTCGCCTTAAAAATTATCTGCTTTCACATCATCACGCATCAGCCGCTTCATCTTGTCCTCCAAGGTGTCCTTGCTCTCTGCGCTGAAATGAACGCCGATGATATAGGTGGTGCTGCCCATTCTCATGCTGAACGAGCCTGCTGGATTCGCTTTGGGTGTTTGGATTGATTTGTTGTTCTGTGCCATGCGATACCTCCTTGAAACAGAAAAAGCCAGACAGGGTGTGTGTCGGCAACGAAGTCCGGCAACGGGCTTCAAAAAACCTCGAACATTGTCCTATCTGGCTCTTGTACTGTTTTTGCTTTTTTCTTTGATTTCTCTGTTGCTTTCGTTGTTAGAACTCTTAAAACCCTTGTAAATAAAAGAGATTTAAGGGATTAGCCCGGCAACGGGGTCGGCAACGGGATAGCAACCGGCTCGACAACGGGGTCGGTTTTTCAGAACGGAAGCTCCATCTGTCTGGCTTCTTCCTCGGTCAGCTCACAAAAAGCATCCGGCAAATCGGAGCCTGTTGTCGGCAGCCCGTTGCCGGAGGCAGGTCGCTCCCAACCTCGCTGTCTGCCATACCTGTCAAAGATACGGGGATTGGTAAAGGGTACCCAGCCCTCAATGCTGTTGTTCATTATCTCGTTGATTTCCCGGATTTCCCATTGCTTCGGCTCGTCAAAGGAGTGATTCAGAGCTTCTGCGTAGATTAGCTTGGAGCAGACCTGTGTGCCTTTGAAGTTGTCAAGGAAAGACTGTATCAGCCCTGCCTTGGTGTCCTCCGGCATGAACTGCTTTTGCAGCTCCCACAGCTCCTTGTTCATCTCCTTTGAGAGAGAAAGCCGAACAGAACCGCTCCGAAAGATCGTCATTGCTTCTGCCCACATCTGGCTGATATAGGCTCTGGATGCAGCTTCATCTTCCAGAATGTGAACCACGGCTTTTTCGGGGTGTACCATGATGGGCAAAAATCTGCGGTTGCCGCTTCGGTCAAGGGGCAGAAAGTCCATCGTATTGGAGCTGCCGCCGAACACGCATTGCCGCAATCGGTCTGCCGGGTGGGTTTCATACGGAATTT
>URXY01000025.1 GCA_900552015.1 uncultured Eubacteriales bacterium
TGTGGCTCACGCCTTTGATACAGGTCATGCTGCTGCTGCGACTCACGCTTTTATGGGGTTCGTGCCTTTGGGATGCGTTCTGCGCTCTGTGCATGGGGGATGCGGCAGCGCAGAGCGGGCTTTTGCGGTAAGGGGTGACCCTTATGCAAGCGAGTAACTCTTACGCAAACAGGTAGGCGTACCGGTCACGGACGGTGACGATGAGCTTTTCCAGCTCCGCAGGCAGGCCGTTGCTGCCGGAGAGGTCGTACTCCTTGGGCTCCCCGAAGGTACGCACCTTCACCCGGTCGCCGCCCAGGAACAGGACACCGGCGTTGTGGGAATCCGCCATATCCTCCGCCGTCTGGAAGAGGGTGAACTTATCGTGGCAGGGCTCGGAGTGGTAGGGGCAGAACTGGGTGCAGTTGCCGCACTCGTTGCACATTTTATCCACGTGCAGGATCTGGTGGCTGCCGTCGGCCATGGCAATGACCACGTTGGCCCGGTTGGGGCAGGAGTCGGCGCAGTTTTCGCAGACGGTGGAGCACTGGAGGCAGCGCTCACCCTCGCAGGCGGCGCAGCCGCTCATCCGCAGGATACCCTTCTTGGCGATGGCGTCGGCCTTGGTGATGTAGGCCTGCTGGGGGATATCGTAGGTATGGGGAGCGCCGATGACTGCCTCGGCGAACTGTGCGGCATCGGCAATGCCCTCCACCACCGTAGCGGGGCCACGGCGGGCGTCACCGGCGGCGTACACGCCCTCCACATTGGTCCGGAAGGCGGGGCGGCCCTTGCCGTCCACCTCCACGCCGTTGGAGGTCAGGAGGGCGCTGTCCACCTGCTCGCCCACGGCGGAGATCACCAGATCGCAGGGGATGTCCACATACTCGCCGGTGGCCACGGGGCTGCGGCGGCCGGAGGCATCCGCCTCGCCCAGCTTCATCTTCTCGCAGCGCAGCACGCCGTCCTTCTGCTCCACCGGGGCGCACAGCTCGGCAAAGGTCACGCCGTCCGCCAGCGCCAGCGCCAACTCATGCTCGTCGGCGGGCATATACTTCCTGGTGCGGCGATAGACGATGGTGACGTGCTGGGCGCCGCTGCGCTTGGCCAGACGGGCCGCATCCATGGCGGTATTGCCGGCGCCCACCACGGCCACATTGCCGCCCACGGAGATGTTCCCGGCCTTGACGCCCTTCATCCACTGGATGGCGCCGGCCACATCGCCGGGGATGCCCAGCTGGCCGGGCTTCCATGCGCCCACGGCATAGAGAATGTGGGTATAGCCCATGGCCTTCAGCTCCGCCACGGAGGGGGCGGGAGCGCCGCAGCGAACCTCCACGCCGTACTTCTCCATCAGGGCGATGTCCTTCTGGATAGCCTCGTTGGTGATGCGGAAGGCGGGGATCACGTGGCGGGGGACGCCGCCCAGACACTGCTCCCGCTCGAAAATAGTGGTCTCGACACCGGCACGGCCCAGGAAATAGGCGGCGGCGATGCCGGTGGGGCCGCCGCCGATGATGGCGGCCTTCTTGCCGGAAACCTTAGCGGGCTTCTGGATGGAGGCCATGAGGGCCTCATAGCCACGCTCCGCCGCCACCAGCTTGGTATCCCGTATACGGACGGACTCGTCGTAGAAATTCCGGGAGCACTTGGTCTGGCACCGGTGGGCGCAGATGGTGCCGGTGAGGAAGGGCAGGGGGTTCTTCTCGGTGATGAGCTTCAGGGCCGGGCCGTACAGGCCCTTGCGGACCAGCTCCACATATTCGGGGATATCCTGCTCGATGGGACAGCCGCCCTTGCAGGGAGCCGTGAAGCAGTCCAGCCAAGGCACCTGCTTGTCGCTCTTGCGGCTGGGCAGGGGCTTGATGGGCTTGACGTGGTGGAAGTCCGTGTGGCTGGCGGTGGACAGGTCACAGATGGCCTGCGTGTCCGTGCCGGAGAAGGGGCGGTAGGGCAGAGCCTCCACCTTCTCCACCATTTGCAGCAGGCGGTTGTAGCCGCCGGGCTTGAGGATGGTGGTGGCCACGGTGATGGGCCAGATCCCGGCGGCAAACAGCTTGTCGCAGTTGAAATACTCGGCGCCGCCGGCGAAGGAGATCCGCATCCTGCCGCCGAACTGCCGGGAGATGCGGTGGCACATCTCGATGGTCAGGGGGAACAGGCTCCGGCCGGACATATACATCTCGTTGTTGGGCAGCTCACCACGGGTGGTGTCCACGGGGAAGGTGTTGGAGAGCTTCAGGCCGAACTCCAGCCCGCAGCTGTCCGCCAGCTTCTGGAGCCGCTGGAACATGGGAACGGCGTCTGCCCACTGCAGATCCTCGTTGAAGTGGTGCTCGTCAAAGACGATGTAGTCATAGCCCATGGCGTCCAGCGTCCGCCGGGCAGTCTCGTAGCCCAAAATGGTGGGGTTGCATTTGACGAAGGTGTGCAGGTGCTTTTCGGAGATGAGATAGCTGGCAATGCGCTCGATCTCATCGGGAGGACATCCATGGAGGGTAGAGACGGTGACGCTGCCGGAGACACGGGGGGAGATGGCGTCGATGAAGTCGCTTTCCGCCGGGAACAGCTCCTTCAGAACCTCCTTGCACTCACTGAAGATGGCGGTACGGCGGGCGTCCATCATGCCGTCGATGTAGGTGTTCACCTTCTCGCCCTTGATGCCCTCCAGATCGTAGCCTACGGACATATTGAACACGAAGCCGTCGGGATCGCCCAGATCGTAGACCTTGCTGAGAACCTTCAGGGCGCACCAGGCCTTGATGTACTCGTCCATGGCCTGCGGCACCGTCAGCTCCGTGGACCACTCCTGATTGTAGCCCTCGTCGTTGGCCAGAATGCAGGGGCGGGGGACGCAGGCGGCCAGATCGGCGCCGTCCATCTTCTGGACGGTCTTGACCTCGAAGAACCGTGCGCCGGCCACATAGGCGGCGATGATGTTCTGAGCCAGCTGGCTGTTGGGGCCGGCGGCGGGGCCGAAGGGAGTTTCGATGCGCTCACCGAAGATGGGCAGGCTCTTGCCGGAGGCACGATAGGCCTTGTGGATGCCGAAGATCTCGCCGCAGTCGGCGTATTCGGTGACCACCCAGTTCATAAGGGAGCGGAAGGGGATGGGATACATTTTTTCAGACATGGGGATTCCTCCTTATTGTGATATGGGGATGATGGGATATCAATACGTTCTGTGGTTCAGGTCACCCCACAGCTTTTTGGCGGCTTCCAGAATGTGGGCGTTCTCTGCCTCCTCGTCGATGCCCACCAGCACACGGTCCTGCATCAGCACCTTGCCGTTTGCGATGGTGGTCTGGCACTGGCGGCCGGTCATGCCGAAGATCATGTGGCCGTCGATGTTCTCGTCGGAGAAGGGGGTGAAGGGCTTATAGTCCATGACGATGATGTCCGCCGCCGCACCGGCCTTCAGCACGCCCAGCGTGGCGGGGAAGTACTTCTCACCGATTTTGGCGTTGTTGCGGAACAGCATATCCGTCACCTCGCACCAGCCCACGTTGGGCAGGCAGTTCTGGCTCCGCTGGGAGCACAGGGCCACCTTGATGGACTCCAGCATATCGTTGGTATAGGCATCGGTACCCATGCCCAGCAGGATGCCCCGCTTGTGCAGTTGGATCACCGGGCAGATGCCGATGGCGTTGCCCATGTTGCTCTCCGGGTTATTCACCACCATGGTGTTGGTGTGCTGGATGATCTCCATCTCGGCGGTGTTGACGTGGATGCAGTGGCCCAGAATGGTCTTGTCCCCCAGAATACCGTGGTCCTGCAGCCGCTGGATGGGGCGGCGACCGTAGTTTTGCAGGGAGTCGTACACATCGTTCATGCCCTCGGACACATGGATGTGGTAGCCGGTGCGGCCGTTGTTGGCCTCCACCATCCGGTCGAAGGTCTTGTCGCTGATGGTGAACAGGGCGTGGCCGCCGAACATGGCCGCCAGCATGGGGTCCTTGTTCTTCTCACACTCGGTGATAAAGTCGGCGTTCTCCTGAATGGCCTGCAGGCACTTCTCCTCGCCGTCCCGGTCGGAGACCTCATAGCACAGACAGGAGCGCAGGCCTAGTCGCTTGGACTCCTCGGCAATGGTGTGGAGGGTGCCGGGGATCTCGCCGTAGGAGGCGTGGTGGTCGAAGATGGTGGTGACGCCCTGCTTGATGGAGTCCATGTACAGGGCCGTGGCGCTGGCCCGTATGCCGTCCATCATCAGCTTGCGGTCGATGGCCCACCACGTGCCGTCCAGCACCTCATAGAAGTTGGTGGGGTTGTTGCCCACGATGGACAGACCTCTCGCCAGAGCGGAGTAGATGTGGGTGTGGGCGTTGATGAGGGCCGGCATGATGACGCCGCCCTTGGCATCGATGCAGTGGGCGTCGGGGTACTTCCGGCGCAAGGCGCTCTCCTCACCTACCTCCACAATCTTGCTGCCCTCGTAGGCCACGGCGCCGTGCTCGTAATAGCCCTTGCCCTCCGTGTCACGGGTGATGAGTCTGCCGTTGATGACCAGATTCATGATGTTTCCTCCTTTTATAATGTTTCCGTGTAACAAAAAATGTTCCAAATCCCCGGAGGGGATCTGAAACACTCAAGCAACCGCCGAGTGATAGTTGCAGCCCGTGTGCGAGACACTTCCTTACAGCTACCAATCTGAATTATCACACTCATTCTACCCGAAAACGGCGCAAAATGCAACAGGAAATTCCACGGAAACGCCGAAAAATATCCGCAGGCATGGAATGTCTGCGGATATTTCGGATAGAAAAGAGAAAATTGCTGAAAAAGCTTTCAGTTTCGCTGCGGGGTTTACTTGGTGCCGAAGATGCGGTCGCCGGCGTCGCCCAGACCGGGGACGATGTAGCCGTTCTCGTTCAGGTGGTCGTCCAGCGCAGCGCAGTAGATGTCCACATCGGGGTGGCGCTCATAGATGAACCTCACGCCCTCCGGGGCCGCCACCAGGATCATCAGCTTGATATTCTTGCAGCCCAGCTCCTTCATCTTGGTGATGGCCATGTCGGCGCTTCCGCCGGTGGCCAGCATGGGATCCACGATCAGCACGTCACGGCCGGCGATGTCCTTGGGGTACTTCAGGAAGTAGAAGTGGGGCTCCAGCGTCTCCTCATCCCGGTACATACCGATGTGGGCCACACGGGCAGAGGGGACCAGCGTCAGGATGCCGTCCTCAAAGCCCAGTCCGGCCCGCAGGATGGGGACGATGGCCAGCTTCTTGCCTGCCAGCACAGGCGCCTCGTAGGAGCAGATGGGGGTCTCGATGGTCCGGGTGGTCATGGGCAGGTCACGGGTGGCTTCGTAGGTCAGCAGCATGGCGATCTCGCCCACCAGTGCCCGGAAGTCCTTCACGCTGGTGTTCTTGTCACGCATCACCGACAGCTTGTGCTGTACCAGGGGATGGTCCACAATGTGCAGGGTGGGAAACTGATTGCTCATAGTCTTGTCCTCCGCATATAAAAATTTTCAAATCAATCCAAAGTGATCTTCAGGCCCTTGGCCAGCCGCTCCCGCTCTGCCTGACTCAGCCGCAGGTAGACCGGAACCAGATCACGGGCGGATACTGTTTCGCCACGGGCGGCCATCTCCTCCGCCGCCAACGCCACGCCCACGGCGTTCTGCATCACCAGCTGGGCCGGGGCCATGCGGCAGGGGATGCCCGCCTCGGAGAGAAAGCCGCTGCACAGAGCGGCGCCGTCTCCCACCACCAGCTTGGGCCGGGGGTCGCCTTGCAGCTCCTCCGCCAGCTGGGACAGGGCGATGGCCCGGTCGGGGGTCAGCCGGGTGAGCTGCCCGCCTTCGGCGGCGAATACGGCGTTATAGACCTGACTGCGCCGGGCGTCCATGGAACAGACGATGAGCCCGTCCATATGCCGCAGGTTCTGGGCCATGGCCTCCAGCGTGGACACACCGCAGCAGGGCTTGTCCGCCGCCCAGGCCAGCCCCTTCAGGGCCGATACCCCGATCCGCAGGCCGGTGAAGCTCCCCGGCCCCGCCGCCACCGCCAGCAGATCCATGTCCGACAGCGACTGCTCGCTCTCCCGCAGCATGGCATCCACCAGCGGCATCAGGGTGCGGCTGTGGGTGAGTCCGGTGTTCTGATAGGTATAAGCCAGCACCACGCCGCCGTCGGTCACGGCAGCGGATACGCTTTTGGCAGAGGTCTCCAGAGCCAGTATCTTCAAAATCCCGTCACCCCCGTTATGGTGATGCGCCGTCCGTTGTCCTCGCCTTCCAGCCGGCGGATGTCCACCCACACGGTGTCCTCCGGCAGGGCCTCGGCCACGTTCTCACTCCACTCCACGGCGCACACGCCGCCACGGTCCAGATAATCTTCCCACCCGATATCAAAGAGGGCGTCGGCATCCGGCAGGCGGTACATATCGAAGTGGAACAGGGGGATGCGCCCCTGATACTCGTTGACGATGGTGAAGGTGGGGCTGGTGACACGGTCCCGGCAATCCAGCCCACGGGCCAGACCACGGGTGAAGGCGGTCTTGCCCATGCCCAGCCCGCCCCGGTAGGCGACGACCGTGCCGGGGGTCAGGGCGCAGCCCAGCCGGCAGCCCAGCGCCTCCGTCTCGGCGGCGCTGTGGGTGAGATGCTCCATGTCCATCGCCTCCTGTCCTGAAATCGATTCATTATAGCACACATCCCCCCGGTTGAAAAGGGCAAACTTGCCCAAGGGTAGGGGGAATGTAGGCTTTACCTTTTTACGCTCCTGTGCTATACTGATACATGATGTGCAACCATACGAAGGGAGGGCGGCCCATGAACCTGTGTGACCGCAATGAGATACAGGAGCTGCTGCGGCGTCACGGCTTCCGTTTTTCCAGATCCATGGGGCAGAACTTCCTCATTGAAAGCTGGGTGCCGGAGGATATCGCCGCCGCCAGCGGCGCCGACCGACAGACCGGCGTGCTGGAGATCGGTCCCGGCATCGGCCCCCTGACCCAGCAGCTGGCCCGGCGGGCGGGAAAGGTGGTATCCGTGGAGCTGGACCGGCGGCTCTATCCCGTGCTGCGGGAGACGATGGCGGACTTTGACAACTTCACCCTGCTGGAGGGGGACGCCATGAAGCTGCCTCTGCGGCAGACGGTGAAAGAGCAGTTTTCCGGTCTACGGCCCATTTTGTGTGCCAATCTGCCCTATAACATCACCACACCTTTCCTTACCGCCTGCGTGGAGGCCCAGTGCTTCGACAGCCTGACGGTGCTGATCCAGAGGGAGGTGGCCCAGCGCATCTGCGCTGCCCCCGGTACGGCGGACTACGGGGCCTTTACCCTGCTGATGCAGTACTATACCCAGCCGGAGCTGCTGTTCACCGTTTCCAACACCTGCTTCCTGCCGGCCCCCAAGGTCACCTCGGCGGTGATCCACTGCCGCAGCCGCAAGGCTCCGCCGGTGGAGGTGTGCTCCAGAGAGATGCTGTTCCGCACCGTCCGGTCGGGCTTTGCCCTGCGGCGCAAGACGCTGGTGAACTCCCTGCAGACGGCCTTCCCCCTGCCCAAGGAGCGGCTGACGGAGATCGTCGTTGCCTGCGGGCTGGATCCCTCTGTGCGGGGAGAGCGGCTGGGGCTGGCGGAATATGCCCGGCTGGCGGATGCGCTGGCGGCGGAAAAGGAGGGGTGAGATGTTTCGCTCGTTGTTTGATCCCAACAGCGCCTTCTTCCGCGGCATGGAGCGGGTGTGGACGCTGGTGGTGCTGAATGTGCTGTGGGTGTTGTGCTCTCTGCCGGTGGTGACCATAGGCCCCTCCACAGCGGCGCTGTATCAGGTGCTGGGGAAAGTGATACAGGGGGAGGACAGCCACACGGCGAGAAAATTTTTCGCCGCATGGCGGGAGAACTTCAAGTGTGCCCTGCTGGTATGGCTGCCCATGCTGGCGGTGCTGGTTCTGTGCGGCTTTGATCTGTACTTCGCCGTTCTGAACGACCGTTTTTTGTGGAAGCTGCTGGCGGTATTCGCCTTGCAGCTGGCGGCAGTGGAGCTGACATTTGTGTTTCCCCTGATGGCCCGGTATCAGAACACATGGCGCAGCCACATGAAAAATGCCATGCTGGTGGGGGTGGGGAACCTGCCACGGATGCTGCTGATCTGGCTGATCTGGGCGGTGCCGGTGGGGGCGTGTCTGGCGTTCCCGTGGCTGCGGCTGTATCTGAGCCTTGTGTGGCTGCTGATCGGGTACAGCAGTCTCAGCTATGTGACGGCTCTGCTGCTGCGGCCGGTGTTCCGGCGGCTGGAGCAGCCTAAGGATGACCCGAAGAAGGACGGGACGGATGCGTCCTGACCGGCGGGGGCTGACGGCTTGACAAGCGGCGTCAGGTATGGTAAACTGTGATAAATTTTGTAATGTACGGAGGGTACAGCTATGAAGCATATTCAGACCATTGAGACCCGTGACCTCTGCCAGAGCGCCAAGAACGGCGGCTGCGGCGAGTGCCAGACCTCCTGCCAGTCTGCCTGCAAGACCAGCTGCGGTATTGCCAACCAGGCTTGCGAGAAGAAGAACAACGACTGAGTTGTGAAAACCATGGTGCCGCCCTTGCCGGGCGGCATTTTTGGCGTAGAGATCAAATATAAAGGTAGGAAACAGGATGATACATCAATATAAGCTGGGCAACCTGTGCGTGGTGCTGGATGTGTGTTCCGGCTCCGTCCACGCCGTGGACGAGGTGGCCTATGACATGATCGCCGGGTTCGAGACGCAGGAGCGGGAGACGCTGGTGGATGCGCTGGCGGAGAAGTACCGGGATCGGGAGGACGTGACCCGGTCGGAGCTGGAGGAGTGCTACGATCAGCTGCTGGCGCTGAAGGATGCGGGGAAGCTTTTCACCGAGGACACCTTCGCCCCCATGGCCGGGGAGCTGAAGGCCCGTACCTCCGGAGTCATCAAGGCATTGTGCCTCCATGTGGCCCACACCTGCAACCTCAACTGCTCCTACTGCTTCGCCAGTCAGGGCAAGTACCACGGCGACCGGGCGCTGATGAGCTATGAGGTGGGCAAGCAGGCACTGGACTTCCTCATGGATCACTCCGGCACCCGGCACAATCTGGAGGTGGACTTCTTCGGCGGCGAGCCGCTGATGAATTTCGACGTGGTGAAGCGGCTGGTGGCCTATGCACGCAGCGTGGAGAAGGAGCGGGGCAAGCACTTCCGCTTTACCCTAACCACCAATGGGGTGCTCATCGACGACGACGTCATCGACTTCGCCAACCGGGAGATGAGCAATGTGGTGCTGAGTCTGGATGGCCGCAAGGAGGTCCATGACCGCTACCGGGTGGACTATGCAGGAAACGGCAGCTGGGAGAAGATCGTTCCCAAGTTCCAGAAGCTGGTGCAGGCCCGGCAGGGGAAGAACTACTATATGCGGGGGACCTTCACCCACGCCAACCCCGACTTTTTGAAGGACATCCAGACCATGCTGGATCTGGGCTTCACGGAGCTGAGCATGGAGCCGGTGGTGGCTGCCCACGGTGATCCGGCGGCCCTGACGGAGGCGGACAAGGAGATCGTCATGCAGCAGTATGAGGAGCTGGCCCGACTGATGCTGCAGCGGGACAAGGAGGGGAGGCCCTTCACCTTCTACCATTACATGATTGACCTCAAGGGCGGCCCCTGTATTTATAAGCGCATCTCCGGCTGCGGCTCCGGCACGGAGTACATGGCCGTGACCCCTTGGGGCGACCTGTACCCCTGTCACCAGTTCGTGGGCGACGAGAAATTCAAGCTGGGCAACATCTGGGACGGCGTGGAGAACCACGCCGTGCAGGCGGAGTTTGCCGGGTGCAACGTGTATGCACGGGAGGAGTGCCGGGACTGCTGGGCAAGGCTCTACTGCTCCGGCGGGTGCGCCGCTAACGCCTACCACGCCACCGGCTCCGTCCGGGGTGTATACGCCGACGGCTGCGACCTGTTCCGCAAGCGCATGGAGTGCGCCATCGCCGTGGCGGTGGCCCGTGAGCTGGGGACGGAATGAGTACCCCCATCTGCGATTTCGTCCGCCGCTACGCCGGCGGCGGGGCCGTGCGGCTGCATATGCCCGGCCACAAGGGCTGCGGCCCGCTGGGCTGCGAGGCGCTGGACATCACGGAGATAGACGGCGCTGACGATCTGTTTCACCCGGAGGGCATCATCGCCCGGAGCGAGGAGAACGCCGGGGCCGTTTTCGGGGCGCACACCCTGTACGCCGCCGGAGGCTCCACCCTGTGCATCCAGACCATGGTGCAGCTGCTGGCGGTATATGCACGCAGTCGGGGGCAGAGGCCCCTGCTGCTGGCGGGACGCAATGCCCACAAGGCATTCGTCAATGCCGCCGCTCTGCTGGACGTGCCGGTGCGCTGGCTCTGTCCGGCGGAGGGAGAGGCCTATTACAGCGGGGCCGTGACCCCGGAGCAGCTGGAGCGGGAGCTGGCTCGCAGCCGGGAGCCGGTGACGGCGGTGTATCTCACCTGCCCGGACTATCTGGGGGAGCTGCCGGACGTGGCGGCGCTGGCGGCGGTGTGCCGCCGGGCCGGGGTGCTGCTGGCGGTGGACAACGCCCACGGGGCGTATCTGAAGTTTCTGTCCCCCTCCCGACATCCCATGGATCTGGGGGCAGATCTGTGCTGCGACTCCGCTCACAAGACGCTGCCGGTGGTCACGGGCGGGGCGTATCTGCACATCGCCCATCAGGCCCCGGAGCTGCTGCACCGGCAGGCCAAGGCGTCCATGGGGCTGTGGGGCTCCAGCAGCCCGTCGTATCTGATCTTGCAGTCGCTGGACGCTGCCAACGAGCTGTTGGCGGACTATCCGGAGAAGCTGCAAGCGCTGCTGCCGCAGCTGGAGAGCCTGCGTCGTCGGCTGGCGGTGCGGGGATGGGAGCTTCTCTCCGGTGAGCCGCTGAAGGTGACGCTGTGTCCCAAGGGGTACGGCTACACCGGCCCGGAGGTGGCGGCGGCGCTGGAGAGCGGCGGCATCTACCCGGAGTTTTACGACCCGGATCATGTGGTGCTGATGGTATCGCCCCAGAACGACCCGGCGGAGCTGCGGCGGCTGGAGGAGGTGCTGGCGGCGCTGCCCCGGCGGCAGGCCATCCGGCAGGGGCCGCCCCCCATGCCCCGACTGGAGCAGGCGGTAACGCCCCATGAGGCCATGCTCTCCCCGTGGGAGGAGGTGCCGCTGGAGGCGTGCTGCGGCCGTATCTCCGCCGCAGGAGCACTGGGCTGTCCCCCGGCGGTGCCGGTGGTGCTGTGTGGCCAGCGGATGGATGCGGCGGCGGTGGAGGTGCTGCGCTACTATGGCTTTCACCGGTGCGCCGTGCTGACGGAATAAGAGAAAAAGGGAGCCCCGCGGCGTCATGCGCCGTGGGGCTCCATATCTATGCGAGCAGGTCTGTAAGCCGGGTTCTGTATTTGACAGTCATCTATCTAAGCGCATCGTTGCCGGTGCGCTTCAGCCACCTCGGGAGCGGACGGGCCGCCCTATTGCTCCCATAGCGGTGTTGCTCCGGATAGAGTTTACAGCATCGGACACTCTCGAGCCGATGGGTGAGCTCTTACCTCGCCTTTCCACCCTTACCTCCGAAGAGGCGGTATATCTCTGTTGCACTTTTCCTGAAGTCGCCTTCGGCGGGCGTTACCCGTTATCCTTGCCCTGTGGAGCCCGGACTTTCCTCACGCGCGGCCTTTCGGCGCTGCGCCCGCGACTGTCCGGCCCGGTCGCGCAAATATTGTAACGGATGGCGGCGGATTTGTCAAACCCGATTGCATTTTTTTCTTCCAGCGGCTATAATGGGAAAGACTTCAAGAATCGAGGCTTTGATCATGAACGCATCTGTAAACGCCTATTTTGATACTTTGACCGGCAAGCGCGTCGCCGCGCTCGGCATCGGCGTGAGCAACACGCCGCTCATCGAGCTTTTGTGCCGCAGCGGTGTGCAGGTCATCGCCTGCGACAAAAAGAGCCGCGAGGACTTGAGTGAGCGCGCGGAGCAGCTTGAAGCGCTGGGCGCGCAGCTCCACCTTGGCGAGGACTACCTCGACAATCTGCGCGCGGATGTCGTCTTCCGTACGCCGGGGATGCGGCCGGACGTTCCGGCGCTGCTCGAGGCGAAAGCGCGCGGCAGTGTCGTAACGTCGGAGATGGAGATCTTTTTCGAGGTCTGCCCATGTACGATCATCGGCGTGACGGGCAGCGACGGCAAGACCACCACGACGAGCATCGTCGCCGAAATGCTGCGCGCGGCAGGGAAGACCGTGTATCTCGGCGGCAACATCGGCCACCCGCTGCTGTGCGACGCGGAGAAGATGCAGCCTGAAGACTTCGCGGTCGTCGAGCTCTCGTCGTTCCAGCTCCTTGATATGAAGCGCTCGCCGCACATCGCGGTGATGACGAACCTTGCGCCGAACCACTTAGACGTGCACAAGGATATGGCCGAGTACATCTCGGCGAAGGAGAACATCTACCTCCACCAGCGCGAGGACGACATCGCCATTTTCAACGAGGACAACGACATCACGCGCAAGCTCTCGAAAAAGGCGGCAGCGTGGACGCGGCTCTTCAGCCGCCGCGAAGAGGTCGCGGACGGCACATTCCTTCGCGGAGATACCATCGTCCTGCGCCATGACGGATGCGAGGAAGCGGTCATGCAGATCTCTGACATCCGTCTGCCGGGGATGCACAATGTCGAAAACTACCTCGCCGCCGTGACGGCGCTCGACGGCTTGGTCCCTTACGAGGTCATGCGCGAGACCGCGCGCACCTTCGCCGGCGTCGAGCACCGCATCGAGCCGGTGCGGACGCTCAATGGCGTGCAGTGGTACAACGATTCCATCGCGACCAGTCCCACGCGCGCCATCGCAGGGCTGAATGCGTTCAATGAAAAGGTCATTTTGATTGCAGGCGGATATGACAAGCATATTCCCTTTGCACCCCTTGCACCCGAGGTGGTAAAGCACGTTAAGCTGCTCATCCTGTGCGGCGCGACGGCGGATGCCATCGAAAAGGCCGTGCGCGAGTGCCCGGACTATCACGGCAGCCCCGAGATCGTGCGCTGCGAGAGTCTGGAGGACTGCGTGAAGACCGCCTACGAGCGCGCAGTGCGCGGCGATATCGTGACGCTCTCGCCCGCGTGCGCGGCGTTCGACCAGTTCGCAAACTTTATGGAGCGTGGCAAGGCGTTCAAGAAGCTTGTCATGGCACTTCCGGAATAGGGAAAAGCCCGCGCGGCATAGGCTTCACTGGAATCGGGGTGAGGATCTGTGCCGAAGTGGAGACACAGGAGACTTTCAGGAAAGAAACGGGCGCTGCTGCTTATGCTGTTTTTGCTCGCGGCGCTGCTGGTGCTTGCCATCGTCGCGATGACGCACCTAAAGCCCGTGCTCACATCGCTTGCCACCGCGCGCGTGTCGAACACGGTCAACGGCATCGTCACCGCCGCCGTGAACGAAACGGTCTACCGCGGCGACGTGGATTACGACCGGCTCATCTCCTTTGAAAAGGACAATGAAGGGCGTATCACGGCGGTCAAGAGCAACATGGCGGAGTTCAACCGTTTGCAGTCCGCCATCATCGACGAGGTACTCGAAAAGCTCTCCGAGGTGACGACGAAGGAACTCTCCGTGCCGGTCGGCACGCTGCTCGGCTCGCCGTTTTTGGCGGGGCGCGGGCCGCTGATCCGCGTGCGGATGCAGTCGGTCGGCTCGTCGAGCGCGCATTTTGAAAATGCGTTCACGTCGGCGGGCATCAACCAGACGAAGCACCAGATTTACCTTGTGGTGGACGTCTACGTCAGTATCCTGCTGCCGGGCTTTTCCACAACGACAAAATTCAGCAACACCTATTCCGTGGCGGAGACCGTTATCGTCGGCTCCGTGCCGGAGAACTATACCTACTTCAGCAACGGCGCGGACATGGAGCAGAACGCGGAAGATTACATCATGAACAACGGCTGAGCGCCTTTCGCGCGGCGCTCCGCCTGAGAGAGGGAACGCACTATGGACAAAAACCTTCGCATCGACGAGATCGTAACACGGCTGAACGCCGCCTCAGACGCTTACTACGGCGGGCAGGAGGAGCAGATGACGAACTACGAGTGGGACGCTCTGTTTGACGAGCTGACCGCTCTTGAAAAAGAGACCGGCTATATCCGGCCCGACAGTCCCACGCAGGTGACGAGCCATTCCGGAAACGAAATGGACGGCGAGGGGGAGAAGGAAGCGCACGAGTACCCCGCGCTCTCGCTCGCCAAGACGAAAAAGGTCGAGGAATTGCAGGACTGGGCGGGCGAGCGCGAGATATGGCTCTCGTGGAAGCTCGACGGCTCGACGCTCGTCGCGACCTATGACGGCGGCGCGCTCACGCGCGTTTTAACGCGCGGCAACGGCACCGTCGGCACGAACATCACCTATATGGCGTCCGCCATCCGCGGCATTCCCGCGAAGATATCCGACAAGGGCCACCTCGTCGTGCGTGGCGAGGCGACGATCTCCTACGCGGATTTCGAGGCTATCAACGACACGCTCGAGGATGCGGACGACCGCTATGCGAATCCCCGCAACCTCGCCGCCGGCACGCTGGCGCTCGACAAGACGAATCTCGACAAGGTGCGTGAGCGCAACGTGACGTTTACGCCGTTCACGCTCGTGCACACGGATGAGACGATCCGCTCGTGGGGCGCTCGGATGGACTATCTCGACCAGATGGGCTTTACGACCGTCGAACGCGAGCGCACGAGCGCGAAGGACCTGCCCGACGCCATCGCGCGCTGGACGAAAAAGGTCGACTCCGGCGAGATGGGCATTCCCGTGGACGGCCTTGTCATCACCTACGACGACACGGACTACGCAGCGACCGGCAGCGTGACGGGTCATCACGCCACGCGCGCGGGTCTTGCCTACAAGTGGGCGGACGTGTCCGCCGACACGGTGCTCGACCACATCGAATGGTCGTGCGCGGCCTCGACCATCACGCCGGTCGCGGTCTTTGACCCTGTGCAGCTTGAGGGCACGACTGTCACGCGCGCAAGCCTCTGCAACGTCAGCGAGCTCGAGCGCCTCGGCATCGGCAAGGACCGCAAGACCGAGCTTCGCATCATCAAGGCCAACAAGATCATCCCGAAGTGCATCGCGGTCGTCAGGGCCGAGGGCATCTATGAAGTCCCGACGGCCTGTCCCGTCTGCGGCGCGGCGACCGAGGTGCGTATCAGTTCCATCAGCGGCGTGAAGACGCTGCGCTGCACCGATCCGAACTGTCCCGCCAAGCACTTGAAGCGCTTTGTCCGCTTTGCGAGCAAGGGCGGGCTCGACATTGACGGCCTCTCCGTGCAAACGCTGCACGAGTTCGTCAACCGCGGCTATCTGCGCGATTTTGCCGACCTCTATCATCTGGACGCGCACGCGGACGAAATCGTGAAGCTCGAGGGCTTTGGCGAAAAGTCCTGCGCGAACCTGATGGCGGCCATCGAAAAGAGCCGAAGGGTCGACCCCATCCACCTGATCTTCGCCCTCTGCATTCCGAACATCGGCGCGGACGCGGGCAAAAAGCTCATTGCGGCGCTCGGCACAAAGGGCTTTTTAGCGCGCATCAAGAGCGGCGAGGGCTTTGAGGACGTGGACGGCATCGGCGTCGAACGCTCGAACGCGATCCTGAACTGGTTTGCCGACGATGAAAACAAAAATCTCTTCGACCGCCTGATGGCAGAACTCACGCTGGAGGACGTCGCCCCCAAGGAAGAGGCCGACGGAACCTGCAAAGGTCTGAGCTTCGTCATCACGGGCGATGTGCACATCTTCAAAAACCGCAGCGCGTTCAAAGCCTACGTTGAGCAGCAGGGTGGCGCAGTGACCGGTAGCGTCTCGGGGAAGACGTCGTACCTCGTCAGCAACGACAGCGACTCAAACTCGTCGAAGACGAAAAAAGCAAAAGAACTGGGAGTCCCGGTTCTTTCCGAGGAAGAATTTGTCGCCCAGTTCGGGAGTCTCGAAGCGGTGGGTCCCTCAGAGGAGGAACAGATGTCTATGCTGTAAACAGCGGAGTTATCCCTGCACCGAGCAGGGAAGCGAATCAAAGGGGGATGCTCTCTTTCGTGAAAGAGAACATCCCCCTTTATCCGTGCAGACCGCAGGACTGCTATCCAATTTCCGCTATGCGGAAGACTTACATCATATCTTTAATATGAGCCAGTCTCTCCAGCGCGGCGTACAGTGTTTCGTCCTTTTTCGCGAAGTGCAGACGCACGATATTATTGATCGGCTCATTGAAGAACGAGCTGCCCGGCACGGCGCCGACGCCGGCCTTGCGCGCGAGCTGCTCGCAGAAGTCGACATCGCTCTGCCCTTTCTTGAGGTACGGAGAGATATCAGCCAGCACGAAGTAGGTGCCCTCGGGATCGGTGAAGGGAATGCCGATATCGCGCATGCCCTCGGTGAAAATTTTCTTCATGTGCGCGTAATGTGCGCCAAACTCGTCATAGTAGCTCAGCGGCATATTGAGGCCGACGACAGCGGCCTCCATCAGCGGCGACGGGCAGCCGACGGCATTGAAGTCGTGGTACTGGCGAATGCGCGCCATGATGGTCTCCGGCGCGATGGCGTAGCCGAGTCTCCAGCCGGTGACGGAGTAGGTCTTGGAGAGCGACGAGCAGGAGACCGTGCGCTCCCACATGCCGGGGAGGCTGTTCATGTAGACGTGCTTGCGGCCGTCGTAGATGATGTGCTCGTACACCTCGTCCATGATGGCGTAAACGTCGTAGCGGATGCAGAGGTCGGCGATGGTCTTGAGCTCTTCCTCGGTGAAGACCTTGCCGCTCGGGTTCGAAGGATTACAGATGATGATGGCCTTTGCGCCGCCGCGGAAAGCGTCCTCGAGCACGTTCGGGTCAAAGGAGAACGTTGGCGGGTCCAGGGGAACGAAGACCGGCTCGCAGTCGGCCATGATGACCTGTGCGCGGTAGTTTTCAAAAAACGGGGAGAACATCACGACGCGGTCGCCGGGATTCGTCAGGGCGAAAAGCGTGTCGACCATGGCCTCGGTCGAGCCGATGGTCGCGACGATCTCGGTCTCAGGATCGATGGTGCGGCCCATGAAATGACCGCACTTGCGCGCGATGGCCTGGCGGAAGTTCGGCGCGCCCATGGTGATCGGATACTGATGGGGACCTTCGTGGCTCACGATCTCGAGCCGGTCCATCATCTCCTTGGGCGGGTCGAAATCGGGAAAGCCCTGCGCTAAGTTGATCGCGCCGCACTCATTGGAGATACGGGTCATTCTGCGAATGACGGAATCGGTAAAATGCTGGTTTCTTCTGCTCATTTCCTGCATGGGGTGTGCCGTCCTTTCCGATGCGTGCAGTGCGGGGGAAAAGCTCGCAGAGCCGCGATAAAGTGAAGTTGTTTTTATATTACACGAGGATGAGAAAATGTCAAGTATCTCTAAAGCATCAGAAAAAACTTTGGCGCTTTGCCGTGGTGGAGCAGGAACGAAAGCGTCCGTTTTGTATAGAATGGAGCAGGCAGACGCCGAAAAAGAAGGGGGGAGAGCTATGTATCCCGGTTTTGGACCGCACCCGCCCGGTCCGCCGCCCGGCGGAGGGCCGTGGCGCTGTGTGGGACTGTGCGCACTGGCGCTGGGGCTCGGCATTTTTGTCGCGGCCGTATTTCCGGTGGGCGCGCTAATGTTTCTGGTCGCGTTTCTGCTCATCTTCTGCGGCATCGGCTGTTTGCGCAGATTTTAGGAGGGATATTGCTATGAAGATCGTGGTGTGGAAGTCTCCAAAGGTGCTCAGCGCGCTGCTGCGGCGCGTGTTCGGTGTAAAAGAGGAGGTATAAAGCGCGTCCGCTCGGCATAGAGTGAAGCAACACAATGCCGAAGGAGAGGACCGCAATGGAATTGGAGTTGAAAAAGGAGCAGTTCGCCTGCTGCCGGGCCCTGCCGCCGCTGAGCGACACACACGAGGAGACGGCAGAGACCATCGTCCCGGATTACTTACCGGATATTGGGCGCATCGTGGACTCGTGCGGCTGCCTGCTGCTGCGCAGCCGCGAGATATCGGACGGACGGGTGAGCGTTTCGGGCCTTGTGCGCATGACGCTTTTGTACGTGGCGGAGGACGGTCAGGGGCTCAGGTCGTTTGAATACACGCTGCCGCTTGAATACACCATGGAGGGCCGCGTGGCAGACGGCGCGGCGGACAGCTGCCTCGAGGGCCGTCTCAGCTCGTGCGAGGTACGGATGCTCAACCCACGCAAGGTGTTCACGCGCACAGCCGTGGAGCTGACGCTCACGCCCTATGCAAACGCCGTCCTGAATGTTTGCAGCGGTGTTGCCGAGCAGGAGAGCTACCAGATCGAGACGCTTTGTGAGAAGCGCGACATCGCGATGATCCGCGCCATCCGCGAAAAAGACTTCACCTTTTCCGATGAGGTCCTCCTCTCGAGCACGAAGGACCCCATCCGCGAGATTTTGTGCGCAAAGTACACGCTGCGCGTGACGGACTGCAAATCGGTCGGCAGCAAGGTCATCCTCAAGGGCATCGTATATCTTGAACTGCTTTACCTCGATGCGGGCGGAAACGTGGCGAGGTCGACGAGCGAGCTGCCGTTTTCCCAGATCCTTGACGGCCTTGCCGAAGAGAGCGGCGAGGCGACAGCGCGCGCTTCACTGCGCCTGACCGGCGCTGAGGTCCACATCGGCAGCGAGAGCGAGCCGGACAACGACCGCCTTGTCTCGCTGCGGCTGTATATCAGCGCCTTTGTCGTGCTGCGCGAGGTGCACAGCGTCTGCTGCATCGCGGACCTGTACAGCACGATGTACGATCTGAGCGTCAAGGCCGAGAATGTCGAGCTCTCCGACGATGCGGCGCTCTTCACACGCGAGCAGAGCGTGCGGGAAAAGATCGAGACCGGAGCCGAGGTGCAGAGCATCCTGTCGACCGGCATTTCCTTCGGCACGGCCGGTGTGAGCGGAAGCGGGAACGACGCCGAGCTGCGCACGACGGCGGACCTGCGCGTGCTGTATCTTGACGAGAACGGCGCGCCGCTGCTCTCGGAGCGGCGCATCGAGGTCCTGCTGCCGACCGATCTTCCAACATCCGGGCGCGTACGGCTGCATAGCGTGAGCGCAGGAGAGGTCTCGACAGTCATCGGCGACGGCGGTGTGGAGCTGCGGTTCCCCGTGATCTTCACGCTCAGCAGCGCGGAAACGCCGTGCTATCCGTGCCTGATGAGCCTGCAGGCGGAAAAGCGGACGGAAAAGGACGAAAGTGCGCCGTCGCTCGTGCTGCGCGCACTCAAGCAGGGGGAGCGGCTGTGGGACCTTGCCAAGCAGTACCGCACGACGGTCAGTGATATCCTTGCCGCGAACGACATGGCCGAGGAAGCCGCCGCAGCGGTCGGAAAGCTCCTGCTCATCCCGCGCAGGCGCTGAGAAACGGAGGAAGAGGGCAATGAGCATGAATACTGAGATATACCAGGATATTTCCGTCCGCACATCGGGCGATATCTACATCGGTGTGGTCGGCCCCGTGCGCGCGGGCAAGTCCACCTTCATCAAGCGCTTCATGGAAACGCAGGTCCTGCCGAACATCGACAATGTCTACCGCCGCGAACGGGCCAAGGATGAGCTGCCGCAGAGCGGCAGCGGCCGCATGGTAATGACGGCGGAGCCGAAATTCGTCCCCGAGGAGGCCGTCGATATCGCGCTCGACGAGGGCGGTAGCTGCTCGGTGCGGCTCATCGACTGCGTGGGCTATATGATCCCCGGTGCAACAGGCGAACTGGAGGGCGAGAGCCCCCGCATGGTCTCGACGCCGTGGCTCGACCACGAGGTGCCGATGAGCGAGGCGGCGGAGATCGGCACGACGCGCGTTATTCGCGAGCATTCGACCATCGGCGTCGTGGTCACGACGGACGGCAGCATCACCGAGATCCCGCGCGAGGACTACATAGAGGCTGAGGGCCGCGTCATCCGCGAATTGCAGGCCATCGGCAAGCCGTTCCTCGTCCTGCTGAACGCTGTGGAGCCTGAAAGCGAGCGCGTGCAAGCGATGGCAAGGGATATTGCTTCACGGTATAACGTGACGTGTCTGCCGGTCAACTGCCTGACGCTCGACGACGCGGCGGTGGGCCGCATCCTGAAGGCTATCCTTTACGAGTTCCCGCTCTGCGAGCTGGATATCACCATCCCCGCATGGGTCGAGGCGCTCGATGCCGAACACCCCATCAAGAGCGGGCTCTATCAGGCCATCCGCGAGCGGACGGAGGAGCTTCGCTGCATCCGTCAGGTACAGCCCTGTGTGTCGGCGCTGGGAGATTGTGAGGGCATCAGCGGCGCAAAGATCACCTCCATCCAGCTTGGCACAGGCGTCGCCGCGGCGGAACTCCAATTACCGCGCGCGCTTTTCTACCAGACGCTCAGCGAGCAGTCGGGCTTCACGGTCTCGGACGACGGCGACCTTATGAGCCTGCTCACGGAGCTCTCGTCGGTCAAGTCGGAGTATGACAAGGTATCGCAGGCCATCCATGATGCGCGCGAGACGGGATACGGTATCGTCGTGCCGACGGTCGACGAGCTTGACCTCGAAGAACCGGAGATCATGAAGCAGGGTGGGCGCTACGGTGTGCGGCTGAAGGCCAGCGCTCCGTCCATCCACATGATCCGCGCGGATATCGAAACGACGGTCTCGCCCATCGTCGGCAATGAAAAGCAGAGCGAGGACATGGTCAACTACCTCTTGCAGGAGTTTGAGGGCGACACGGCAAAGATCTGGCAGTCGAATATCTTTGGCCGCAGCTTCCATGAGATCGTGAACGAGGACCTGCAGGCAAAGCTCAAGCATATGCCGGACGACGCGCGCGTCAAGCTGCGCCAGACGCTCGAGCGCATCATCAACGAGGGCACGGGCGGCCTCATCTGCATCATCCTGTAAAGAAACAAAGAGAGAGGAACTTCCTCTCTCTTTGTTACATTCCTGTAACCGGAATGTCATCGCTTTGTAACTTGTTATTTCAGCTACCTGCTGTTATGCTGTTCTATAAGAAGGATAACAGGAGGAAGAGAATATGAGCCGAAAGATCGCGCTGCCGCTGCTGGTGGCAGCGGCACTTGTCAGCATCATCTTAGCAAGTCGCACCCCGCAGCCCATCATAGATGAATTGACACCGGAGGCGGCGGACGCGCCCACCGTGCTGCTCACGCAGACCGAGGAGATCGGCGGGCAGACCGTCACGCTGAAGGTCTACGATCTGGATGAGGCGGGCTATGCGCGCTATGCGATCTTACGTGCGGATGGCACGGAGATCGACATACCGGTCGGATTGGATCGCGGCACTTGGGTCGGGAATGGCGACGCTGCCGAAAAAGTCTCCCTGACTGCATGGGACGATGTGCTCGGCTTTCCGGGCTTCGAGATCGAAACGATCCAAGGCATAGTTATGACAGTTTGTGACTTCTATGCGCTGACGGAGCAGGGCTTCGTCTATGTGGGCAGAGCCTTTGGCTATGACTTTGATGATGCGGCGGAGGGCGACGGCGCGTGGCCGCTTGATCTCACGGGAGATGGGCGCAGCGAACTCATTACGCGCAGCACCTTTGGCGACGGCATGTCGTGCGTTTTTGTCTACCGCTGGAACGCCGCGGAGGGGATATCTCAGCGCAGCGAGGTCGACTGGGATAAGGCGGACGCGCAGCTTGCGCGCCTGAGTGCGCCGCTTGGCATGACAGCGCGGGCGGAGACCTATCACGCGCAGGATAACACCGTCACGCTGACGCTCTACACGGAAAACGGCACAAAGGAAACGACGCTGCCGCTTACCACAGATATTCTCGGCGAGTGGTCCACGGAATAAGCGGAATGCGTGGACCAGGATAAAAAAGGAACCGATCCTTTACGGATCGGTTCCTTTTTTTCGGAGATATTACTTGGCAAGCACCTTTTTGAGTTTGGCGAAGCGGGGGAGGGAATCCTCCTTCGGGAGCTTCGGCTCGCCCTGAATGAGGGGGAGCACATAGTCGATGAGCTCCTGCTTGACGCCGTTGTGAGAGTCGTTGATCCACTCGAGCGGGATCTTCTTCTCGAAGTTTGCGACCTCAGTGAGCGGGAGAAGCTTAGTTCTGCAGGCGTAGTGACCGTTCACGGTCTCACGTTCAAAGGCGACCATCTTGTCGGTGATGCCGGCGGCGGCGTTCTCCACCGCGGCACGGCCGGCCATCACGGCCTCTTCAATGTCGGTCTCGCTCGCGAGGTGCGCGCCGCAGCGCTGGAGCAGCGACAGCTCGATGCCGCGCACCTTCGCGCCGGTCTTCTCCTTCACGATGCTCGCGAGCAGCGCCGCAAGACCGCCGAGCTGCGCGTGGCCGAAGCCGTCCGTCGCGCTGGTCTTGGCCTCGGAGACAAAGCTGCCGTCGGCATAGTGGATGCCCTCGGAAACGGCGACCATGCAGCTTCCGGTCTGCTTGTAAGCGCGTTCAACATCGGCAAGGAAGGTATCCATGTCGAAATCGGTCTCTGGCAGGTAGATGAGGTCGGGACCCGCGCCGTACTCCGTCGCGAGCGCGGCGGCGGCGGTCAGCCAACCGGCGTGGCGGCCCATGATCTCGATGATGCAGATCATGCCCGTGTCATAGACATGCGCGTCCTGATAGACCTCCATCAGGCTCGTCGCAATGTACTTGGCGGCGCTGGCGTAGCCGGGGCAGTGGTCGGTGCCGTAGAGGTCGTTGTCGATCGTCTTGGGCACACCCATGACGCGGCACTCGTAGCCGACCTTCTGCATGTACTTGGAAATTTTGTTGCAGGTGTCCATCGAGTCGTTGCCGCCGTTGTAGAAGAAATAGCGGACGTCGTGCTTTTTGAATACCTCAAGGATGCGCTTGTAATCGGTGTCGTCCTCGTCGGGGTCCTTCATCTTGTAGCGGCAGGAGCCGAGGGCGGAGGAGGGGGTGTACTTTAAAAGCTCCAGCTCCTTCGGGTCTTCCTGACTCATGTCGAAGAGCCTGTCGGCCAGCACGCCCTTGATGCCGTGCTCCGCGCCGTAGACGTTCGTGATGCAGTCGGTATCAAGTGCCGTGCGGATGACGCCGTAAGCGCTCGCGTTGATAACGGAGGTCGGGCCGCCGGACTGGCCGATGATGCACGCGCCTTTCAGTTCACTCATAGCAGTTCTCCTTATCGCTTAGGCCTTGCCGGCGCAGCCGAGCACGTCGACGAGCTTGTGGCGGACGAGCTCCTTGATGTTGGCGCGGGCGGGCTTGAGATACTCGCGCGGGTCAAACTTGTCGGGATGCTCATCGAGGAAGGCGCGCACGGTGCCGGTCATGGCAAGGCGCAGGTCGGAGTCGATGTTGATCTTGCAGACGGAGAGCTTTGCGGCCTCGCGCAGCTGATCCTCGGGCACGCCGATAGCGTTGGGCATCTTGCCGCCGTGCTCGTTGATCATCTTGACATACTCCTGCGGGACGGAGGAGGAGCCGTGCAGCACGATGGGGAAGCCGGGCAGACGCTTGGAGACTTCCTTCAGCACATCGAAGCGCAGCGGGGGCGGGACGAGGATGCCCTGCTCATTGACGGTGCACTGCTCGGGCTTGAACTTGTAAGCGCCGTGAGAGGTACCAATGGCGATGGCAAGGGAGTCGCAGCCGGTCTTGGAGACGAATTCCTCGACTTCTTCGGGATGGGTGTAGGACGCCTCGTGCGCGGCGACCTTGACCTCGTCCTCGATACCGGCGAGGGTGCCGAGCTCGGCCTCGACCACGACGCCGTGGTCATGTGCGTACTCGACGACCTTCTTCGTGATCTCGATATTTTCGGCAAAGGGCTTGGAGGAGGCGTCGATCATGACGGAGGTGAAGCCGCCGTCGATGCAGGACTTGCAGGTCTCAAAGTCCGGGCCGTGGTCGAGGTGCAGCACGATGGGGATGTCGGGGCAGCACTCGACCGCCGCTTCGACGAGCTTGACGAGGTAGGTGTGGTTCGCGTAGGCGCGGGCGCCCTTGGATACCTGAAGGATCACGGGCGCGTGCTCTTCCTGGCAGGCCTCGGTGATACCCTGCACGATCTCCATGTTGTTGACGTTGAACGCGCCGATGGCGTATCCGCCGTCATAGGCTTTTTTGAACATTTCGGTAGATGTTACGAGCGGCATGATATCTTCTCCTTTTTGAAAATATGATTATGGGAAAAAGAGAGACAACGCAAGCTGTTTTGTCTCTCTTTTTTTGCGTCAAATGTTCGCCTTGATGGTATCGGCGATCTGGTCGGCCGTCAGGCCGTATTCGCGCAGCACGTCCGCCGCCTTGCCGGACTGGCCGAAGCGGTCGTTCACGCCGATCTTGTGGAACTTGCAGTTCACCTTGCCCATCAGGACGTCGGCCACGGCGTCGCCCAGGCCGCCGATGACGCTGTGCTCTTCAACGGTGATGACCTTGCCGCACTGTTCGGCGTACTTCGTCACGCACTCCGCGTCGATGGGCTTGATGGTGTGGATGTTGATGACGGCAGCGTCGATGCCCTCGCTCGCGAGCGCCTCGGCAGCCATCAGGGATTCGTTGACCATGAGGCCGGTCGCGAAGATCGCGACATCCTTGCCCTCGCGCAGGACATTGGCCTTGCCGATGACGAAGGGCTTGACCATGTCGCCCTCGAAAACGGGCGTGGCAAGGCGCGCAAGGCGCATATAGACAGGACCGTCGACCTCGGCGATGGCCATGGTGGCGGCCTTGGCCTCGTTGGCGTCCGCGGGGCAGATGACCGTCATGCCGGGGATAGCGCGCATGAGCGCGAGGTCCTCGATGCACTGGTGGCTGCCGCCGTCCTCGCCGACGCTGACGCCCGCGTGCGTCGCGCAGATCTTGACGTTGAAGTGCGGGTAGGCAACGGAGTTTCGGATCTGCTCATAGGCGCGACCGGCGGCGAACATCGCGAACGAAGAGCAGTAGGGGATGAGGCCCATCGTGGACATACCAGCGGCGATGTCGACCATGTTGGCCTCGGCAATGCCGCAGTTGTAGAATTTTTCGGGGTGCGCCTTGGCGACCTTGCAGGTCTGCGTGGCGTTGGCGAGGTCGGCGTCGAGCACGACGACCTTATCGTTCTTTTCGACCAGCTCGATCAGCGCTTCGCCATAAGCCTGACGGGTCGCGATTTTATCAGCCATGTTCTTAGTCCTCCAATTCCTTCAAAGCCTGCTCGCGCTGCTCGGCGTTGGGCGCTTTGCCGTGCCAGCCGACCTGATTCTCCATGAACGAAACACCCTTGCCCTTGACGGTGTGTGCAAGGATGGCCTTGGGCTTGCCGGGCATGGTAGGCTTGGAGAGCGCGGCCTCGACGGCGTCGAGATCGTTGCCGTCGGGCAGCTCGATGAGGTCAAAGCCGAAGGCGCGCAGCTTGGCGGGCAGATCGCCAAGGCTCATGACTTGGTCGTTCGTGCCGTCGATCTGTAGCCCATTGTTGTCGATGATGACGGTCAGATTGTCGAGCTTATAGTGTGCGGCGGCCATATAAGCCTCCCAGATCTGCCCCTCCTGGCTCTCGCCGTCGCCGACGAGGGCGAAGACCTTCGTGTCCTCCTTGCCGAGATGCTTGGCACCGAGCGCCATACCGACAGCGATGGACACGCCCTGACCGAGAGAGCCGGTGGAAGCGTCCACGCCGGGGACTTTCTTCGCGTCGGGGTGGCCCTGCAGGATGGAGTGGAGCTGGCGGAAGTTTGCGTACTCGTCGCGGGAGATGAAGCCCTTGGCGGCGAGGACTGCGTAGTAGCAGGGAGCGGCATGACCCTTGGAGAGCACGAAACGATCACGGTCGGGGTCGTGCGGGTTCTTGGGGTCAACGCGCATGTGGTTGAAGAAAACGCTGGTCATCAGTTCCACCGCGGACAGCGAACCGCCGGGGTGGCCGCTGCCAGCGTTGGCGGTCATCGTGATGATGTCGCGCCGCACCTGCCGGCAGATGGGGGAAAGCTCTTTTGTATTCATGGAAAACCTCCTTGAAAAATACATTTCATCAACTATTAAGTATATCGGATGAAGCCGGGAAAGTCAATTTTAATCCTCGTTCTTTTTCATCTTTACATGCGACAAGGGATTTGCCTTTGCAGCCACGCGCAGCGCGTCGTTATCAATGTGTGTGTAGATCTCGGTCGTATTGAGATGCTCATGACCGAGCACCTCCTGCACGGCCTTGACATCCACGCCGTTTTGCAGCATCAGCGTCGCCGCTGTGTGGCGCAGCTTGTGCGATGAGTATTCTGAAGCGTCGAGTCCCGCGGCGCTCAGGTGCTTTTTGACGAGCGCGTGGACGCTTGAGCGGCTGATGCGCTCATTGCGCGAGGAGAGAAAGAGGGCGCTGCTGTCGCGTCCCGTGATGGGGCGGCGCACGGCAAGATAGCTTTTGAGTGCATCTTTGCAGGCGTCGTTTAAGTAGACGATGCGTACCTTGTTGCCCTTGCCGAGCACGCGCAGCGCGTCGTCCTGAATGTCCTGCAAGTCAAGGCCGCAAAGCTCGGAGATTCGCAGCCCGCAGTTCAGAAAGATCGTCAGAATGCAGTAGTCGCGCTCGCGGTTCTGCCCGTCGACGGACTGCAAAAGCTGCACGCTCTCGTCGAGCGTCAGGTACTTCGGCAGCGACTTTTTGATCTTGGGGGAATCGAGGTCCTTGCAGGGATTCGTGTCCAAAAGGTGCGCTTTATTGACCAAATAGTTGTAAAAAGACCGAATTGTCGCGATTTTTCGCGCTCTGGACGCGGCATTTAAGCCATAGTCAGATGCGTCGCTGTTCTGGTGCTGCACGCGGTCGCGGCTCAGATAGGTCATGTAGGCGTAAATGTCGGTCAATGTTACACTTTTCACAAAGTCAAGGTCCACGTCCATGATGGAGATCTCATTGAGAGGGAGGTCGCGTAGCGACGGATCGCGCGACTGCTTCAAATAGCGGAAAAAATTCCTGAGGTCGAGGAAATACTCATCGACCGTTTTCTGCGAGTGTGCTTTGATGGTCTCGTGATAGGATAGAAAATCGCGCAGGATCGGCGGCGATTCCAAGCGGTAGTCGTTCATAATAGAAGAGCCGAACAGGTCAAATACTTTAAGAACGCATTGCTCGATTTTACTCGAATTATTTTTGCAAAGTACTGCCGTTACTAGTGCTGCTGTTGGCAGCAGACTCAGCGTCATGATGAGCGCCATCAGCAGGTTCGAAAGTCGGCAATGTGTTTAATAAATGGCAAGCATGATAAAACACAATGCCCGGTAACAAACTTTTATCAAATTAGAATCGATCAAAGCGGAAAAGCAAAAAGGGCAGAGGCATTTTTAAGTCTATACCGAATTGAACAAAATAAAAATTTTGTTCAATTCGGGGGAGGGCAAATACGAAAAAGACTCAAAAAGAGGGTCCAAACACCTGTCCGTCAAAACCTCCTTTGTCAGGATCACAGTATCATCTATTGTGACCAGCAGCGGTTTTCGCTGCCGGTCCATTACGAATTATTAGTTAAATATATTATG
>URXY01000026.1 GCA_900552015.1 uncultured Eubacteriales bacterium
GTCGTTAGGGGTGCAGGGGCGAGATCGAAACGCCCCTGCCGTTCTCTTGGGGGATTCAAAGGGGGCCTTCTCTCACGTGAGAGAAGGCCCCCTTTGCCCCGCGCAGTCCCATGCCAATGGGACATCTCCCGCGCAGTGCAGGGCATATCAACGTCTGCCCTGTTGTTTCGCGTTCAAATACAGCACCGCTTCGACC
The DNA here is from genome assembly GCA_900552015.1 of uncultured Eubacteriales bacterium. Lineage (GTDB taxonomy): Bacteria > Bacillota > Clostridia > Oscillospirales > Oscillospiraceae > Hominicoprocola. The sequence continues at coordinate 197 of URXY01000026.1, forward strand.
ACTCCCCCGCCGACGGCGAGGGCCTTGTCCGAGATTGTCGTGCAGTACTCCGGCTTACAGCGCGGGTCCACGTCGCCAGACTTCATGCCCTTTTTGACGGGGACGCCGTCGTCCAGCACACCGCGCAGAACGCCGCTGATGGTACACTTCATCGGCATACCCTCGACAAAACCGATGGTCTCGCCCTCCTCGACCGTGTCGCCGATACGGTGGACGGCGGTGAAAATGCCGTCGCACGGCGCGCGCAGCACGCGCTCGCCCGCAAAACCGCCGATGAGGCCGGGAATGTTCGTGTTCGGCAGCGCGCTGCCGGAGTAGATGACGCGCCCGAGCGTGTGGCCGCGCATCGTCTCGACGACCGCGTGGCAGTCCTCCCCCGCCGTGAAGCCGGGGCCGACGCCCACGACGATCGGCGCGTCGTCGATCTTCGTGCCGAGATTGCGCTTGGCAAGAATCGCGTCCACGAGCGCGTCGGGCGCAAGCTCTTCGCGGCAGGCGCAAGCGGGGTCAGCCAAAACGGGCAGCACGCCCTCGCGCAGCAGCTTTTTCGCCTCCGCGGCGTTCTCCGCGCGCACGGCGCGCAGACCCTCGACCGTCGTCTCCCCGTGAACGATGGCGTCAGAAAACGCCACCGTGCGGCGGATGGCCGTCGGGCGGGCGAGGTCGGTCATCACCACGTCGATCCCGCAGCGCCACAGCCGCATGGCCGCGCCGCTCGCGATGTCTCCCGCGCCGCGGATCAATGCAAGCATACATACACCCCCTGATGCAGACTGCCCGCGATGACCGGGCAGGAAAATTCATTTGCCATGGCCTGTGCCGCCTCATAATCCGCGGCGGACTCGACCTTATTGATATAAACGCGGTCGCCGTAGCCCTCGGCGTTGATGACGCGCGCGGCGAGCTGCGGCGTGACGACTGTTTCCTCGTCCACACCCGCGAGCTGCGCGTAGCGCGCGCTGCGGTGGCAGGTCTCTGATATTCTCTTGCCAACGCCGTCGATACCAACGACTAGGATGACGCGCTGCGCCTCCGCCGGAATGACCGGCTCGTGGGAAGCGTGCGCCTTGAGCGGCAGGCCCTTGGACCCGTCCGCCTCCACAAGGACATGATCCGCGAGCTGTGCCAGCGTCTCAAAGCCCAGCTTCGGCGCGCAAAGCTTCCCGTCCTCCGCCTCCTCGCCGACGCAGACGATGCTTGACCGTCTCAGCGCCGCCGAAACAGCGGCCTCGTCCGCGTCCAACAGCGTTTCATACCACTCCGGGCAGCGAATGTGCGTCGAGGTCGTGATGATGACCCTGCCCTTTTTCGAAAGCTCCCCGACGAGCGTTTCCATCAGCGTCGTCTTTCCGCCGCCGCCGATGATGGCCGTCACGCCGCGGCCGACCTGAAGGAGCGATGCAAGCTTCATGCGCGCCGCCTCACTTTATCACGCCCGCGCGGCGGGCGCGGTGCTCGATCATCTCCGCCGCGATGCTGATCGCGATCTCCTCCGGCGTTTCAGCGAGGATGGGGAGGCCGATGGGCGCGTGAACGCGGTCGATCTCCGCCTCGGTAAATCCGTCAGCGCGCAGGCGCTCGCGCGTCTTGGCGACCTTGCCGCGGCTGCCGATGCAGCCGATATAGGTCGCGTCGCTCCTGAGCACCTGAGAAAGTATCTCATGATCCGCCTGATGGCCCGGCGTCATCACAACGGCGTAGTCATCCGCTGTGAGCGTCACCTTGCCGGAGATATCGGCAAAGCTGCCGAAGATGACCTCGTCAGCCGCGGGGTAGCGCTCTGGCTTTGCCAACTCCTCGCGGTTATCATACATCGTCACGCGGAAGCCGACCGCCGCGAGCACCGGCACGAGCGCACAGCCCACGTGTCCGCCGCCGAAGATGTACACCCGTCCCGCGCGTGCGAGCGGCTCGATGTAGCGTCCGTCGCGCCAGAGCGTGCGGGTCGTGAAGAGCTCCTGCTGCTCCTGTGGGATATCCCCGCGCGTGAGCACGCGGAAGTCTTTGACGCGCTCGCCGTCGAGCACGAGCAGCAGCCAGAGGTCAACGCTCTCGTCGAGCTTTTCGCGCCAGCGCTTCAGCACGGCGATGCCGTCCGTCTCCTGCGGGGAAAAGAGCTGGAAGTACACCGTCACCTCGCCGCCGCAGATCATGCCGATATCGTTCACATCGCTCGGGTGCAGGGCATAGGACCCGAGCTCGTTTTTGCCGCTTTTCATCGCTTCGAGCGCGCGTAGGCCGCTCAGCCGCTCCACCGCGCCGCCGCCGATGGTGCCGAGCGTGCTGCCGTCCTCAAAGGCCGCCATCTTTGCGCCTGCACCGCGCGGCGCAGAGCCGGAGGATGCGAGGATACTGCATAGCGCCACGCGCTCGCCGCGTCCGAGCGCCGCGAGCATCGCATCGAGTATCTTCTTCATATCGAGTCACTATCCTTTCAAAAGTATCACGCTTTGCTCTGATTATAGCAAAGCCGTCTTGCGAATGCAATGCGTGAAGCGCCGTTTTCCCGACTCCAAACGCGAAAAAGGTCCCCTCCGGCGGAGGGGACCTTTTGGATGCTTTATTTTTTGCCTTCGATGCGCTTGAGTTCGCCGAAATATTTGTCGTGCGTCTCCTGATAAGCGCGGTTGAAGACCGGGTCCTTGCCCTGGTGCAGCTCGTGTATATAGTCGTGGTGGTTGTTCATGATGTGCTTATCTGACATCGAGAGCGTGAACACGCCCACATTTGAGCACTGGTCGGCAATGCGCTCCACATTGACGAGGATATCGAGGAACGTAAGCCCCGCATACACCGTGCACTGGCCGTCGCGCACGCGGCGAATGTGGTTGGAACGCAGCGTGGCGACAAGATCGTCCACGACCTCCTCGACCGGCTCGATCTTGCGCGCGGCCTCGTAATCCGTTGCGCCGAAGGCGCTGTAGGTATAGTCGAGGATCTCGCCGAGGGCCTCCGTGAGCACTGCAAGCTCCTGGCGGGCAACGGGCGAAAGGCTCGCGTTGCGGTCGATGAACTCCTGTGCGTTCTCCGTCAGGTTCACGGCATGGTCGCCGATGCGCTCAAACTCGCCGAAGCACTGGATATAGTAGTTGAGCAGGTCGTTCGAATGGCCCGTCGGCACATTCGGAGACAGACGGATGAGGTAGTTGTCCACATGGTCGGCGAGCTTGTCGATGTGCTCTTCATTCTCGTTGATGATGTTGATCGTGTGCTGGTCAAACTTATCGAGCACATCCATCGCGCTCATCACGCCCGAGCGGGCAAGACGTGCCATGGTGGTAATGGCCTCGCCCGCGCCGGAAAGAGCGATGGCGGGAGAGGTGTAGAACTTTTCATCCAGGAGCGAGAGCTCGTGGTCCACGTTTTCGCCGAGCTGCACATCGTCCTTGACGAGCTTGCGCGAAAGCTTTTCAAACTGGCCACAGATTGGCAGCAGCACGATAGCCGAGATGAGGCGGAACACCGTGTGCACATTCGCGATGCCACCCGAGGTGAGCACCTTGTCCCACAGCGGGTCGAGCACGCCGAAGCCGTGCAGCACCATCAGACCCACGATGACGAGGATGGAGCCTGCGATATTGAAGAGGATGTGGATAACGCCCGTGCGCTTGGCGTCGGCTTTGGAGCCGATGGAGCAGACGATGGCGGTCGTGACGCAGTCGCCGATGTTGACGCCGATGATGATGGCGTAAACGGAGGAAAATGTCAGCGCGCCGGTCGTGGAGATGGCCTGCAAAATACCGATGGTCGCCGACGAGCTCTGGAGCAGGAACGCAACGCCCGCGCCGAGCAGGAAGCCGAGCACCGGCTGGCCGGAGAGCTGATAGAACATATTGGCAAAGCTCTCCGACTCCGACAGCGGGCTGACCGCCGCCGTCATATTGAGAAGACCCGTAAAGAGGATGCCGAAGCCCATGGCGATCGAACCGATGGTGTCGGACTTACGGCCCTTGACCGCCATGATGAAGAGGATACCGATGATCGCCGCGAGCGGTGCCAGCGTCGAGGGCTTGAAGAAGTTCAGAAGCGACGTATCCGACGCGTTCACATCGAGCAGTCGGATGATCTGGCCTGTGACCGTCGTGCCGACGTTCGCGCCCAGAATAACGCCGATGGACTGGTGCAGCGACATGATGCCAGCACCGACCAGGCCCGATGTGAGCACGATGGTCGCCGTGGAGCTCTGGATGACCGCCGTCACGCCAAGGCCGAGCAAAAATCCGACCAGCGGGTTGTTCGTCACCTTTTCCATTGCGCTCTTGAACGCATCGGAGGAGCCTCTCTTCAGCCCGTCGCCCATCAGGCGCATACCGTACAGGAACAGCGCAAGGCCGCCAAAGAGAGAAATGATGTTGAAGATCGTCATAATATTTGAACCTCTTATCCTTCGTTCACTCCGCATCGCCGCGCGATGCAGGTGGGCTCCTGATGCCCAACTCTCACCAAATAGTATTTTATCAGTTGCATGGAAAATTGCAATCCTTTTCCTCAATTTTTACGAGAAAGCACACCAGTGAGATTTTGCTTGCAATTCTTTGTTCACGTGGTACAATATTCGCAGTAAAAAGAAGGAGGCTTTCAACCATGTTGAACGCAGTTGATCCCATCGGCGTGATGGACAGCGGCATCGGCGGATTGACCGTCGTGCGCGAGCTTCAGCGCATTCTTCCCGGCGAGGATATCATTTACTTTGGCGACAGCGCCAACTGCCCTTACGGCAACAAGACCTCTGAGCAGATCTTTGAGCTCAGCCGCAATATGCTCCAATTCCTCGGCGACAACGGTGTCAAATGCACCGCCATCGCCTGCAACACCATCTCCACCCTCGCCGACCGCCTTCGTCCCTGCTTCGACTATAAGATCGTCAGCATCGTGGAGGAAGCCGCCAAATACGTCGTGCGGGAAAAGCTCACGAGCGTCGGCCTGATCGCGACGGAGTTCACCGTTGCCTCCGGCAAATACGCCGAGCTCATCCACAAGGATGCGCCCGAGTGCAAGGTCATCGGCAAGGGCTCTCCCCTGCTTGCGGCACTCGTCGACCGCGGCGATTTCAACCAGCACGACATCAACACCGAGATCCGCACGCAGGTCGACAACATCCTTTCCCGCGAAAAGGTCGAAAACCTGATCCTTGGCTGCACGCATTACCCCATCGTGGAGGAAAACTTCCACGAGTGCTATCCCGAAATGCACCTCATCAACCCCGCGCTCGAGCAGGCAAACGCCGTCAAGGCGTACCTCACCGAGCAGAACGCCGTCAATCCCCAGAAGAAGGGCAAGTTCATCATCTGCACGAGCGGCGACCCGCAGGTGTATGTCAATGTCAGTAAGCGCCTTGGCCTCTTCGAGGCGAGCGAACTAAAGGTCGTGCATATCTAACGCCTAACGCCGCGAAACGCAAAAGAGAGGGCCTTTGCCCTCTCTTTTTTCATATCCGGAGCATCCCCGCATAGAATGCTCCGAGGTGGTTTTGCATGGATGACACATTCTCCCCCGCGCCGACGCTCGAAGCGGCGCTCACGCGCACCTTTGGCCCGCGCGAGGAATTTTTCCGCGTGCTGACGCACGCGCTGCGCCAGCGCTGCGGCGGGCGCGTCTATCTGACACTGCTCAGTGACGGCTCGCTTGCCCTGCTCGGTCTTTCCGGCGATACGGACTGTCCCGGCGATGTGCTGCTCGATATCGCCGCGCCGCTCGCCCCCTGCGGTGAGGAAGCGCTTGCCCTGCGCGTCAGCGTCATCGACTGGCGGCACTGCGCGCGCCGGTACGAGGAAGTCCTTGCGCAAAAAAATGAGACTGCACCGTGATCTCCGCACACAAAAGCGCCCCGCTGTGACGAAATCTGTCACAGCAGGGCGCTTTCTCTTTACTGCTGCAGGCTCTCAAGGATGGCCTGGACGGTCTCATCGACCGTGCCGTTGTTGTCGACGATGTGGTCGGCAAATCTTTCATAGCAGGCCTTGCGCCTGTCGTACATCGCCGCAAGGTCGCCCGCGGAAAGGGGACGGCCTTCTCTCGGCAGCTTACTCAAGTCACGCTTGAGCCAGAAGATGATGCCATTCTGGTGCAGAAGATCGTAGTTTTCCTCCTGCGTCACGCAGCCGCCACCCGTGGCGATGACCGCGCCCGAGCGCTTGCCAAGTTCCGCGATGGCTTCGCTCTCGAGCCTTCGGAACGCCACCTCGCCCTGCTTTTCGATGAGCTGGGCACAGGGCGCGCCGTTTTTCTCCTCGATCTCAGCGTCGCTGTCGAGCGCGATGCGGTCGAGCTTCTCGGCAAGGCGCGCGGCAACGGTGCTCTTGCCGCTGCCGGGCATGCCGACGAGCACGATGTTCTGCATCTCAAGGCTCAGCTTTTTCCAGATGCGCTCGGTCTCGCTGTCGGGGATGTCGCGGTTTTCAAAGACCTCCGCCGTGCGCTTAGCCTGCGCGACGAGCATGTAGAGCCCGCTCATATAGGGAATGCCGAGCTTTTCCGCCTGCAAGACAAACGCCGTGCGCGCGGGATTGTAAACGATATCCAGCACGCCCTCGATTTTCGGGAAGATCGATAAGTCGATTGGCGACACGCCGCAGTTCGGATACATGCCGACGGGCGTGGTGTTCACGATGACCTCCGCGTCCGCGTGGCGGTCCAGATCGTTGTAGTTGTCCTCCCCCTTGCGGGAAATGATGGTCACGCCGCGCGCGCCCATGTCCTCGAGCACGGCGCAGACCGTTGAGGACGCGCCGCCGGAGCCGAGCACGAGCGTCTTTTTGCCATCGATCTGAATGCCGCTCGCCCTGACCATACCGGCAAAGCCGTAGGCATCGGCGTTGTCGCCGTACAGCGTGCCGTCCTCGCGGCGCACGAGCACATTCACACTCTGGAGCTTTTGCGCAATGGGTGAAAGCTCTGCGCAGTACGGGATGACGGCCTTTTTATAGGGAATGGTGACGTTCAGGCCGTCAAAGCCGCCGCCCGTCAGAAATTCTCCGAGCTTTTCGGGCGCGACCTCGTAAAGCCTGTATTCATAGTCCGCCAGCTCCGCGTGGATAGCGGGCGAATAGCTGTGGCCGAGCTTTTCACCGAGTAATCCGCAGCGCTTCATTCAAACCACCTCACTGTAAGAGCCAAGATACGTGAACTCCTCGCACAGCTCCGGCAGCTCGCCCATGAGCTGGGTAAACTGTGGAGAATAAACCGAGGTCTCAAGATCAAAGTAAAACATAAATTCGAAGTTGCGGTCCGGCATCGGGCGGCTCTCGAGCTTGTTCATGTTGACGCCGAGCGCGTTGAAACGCGAGAGCACCTTGTAGAGCGAACCGGGGTGGTGCGGCAGCACCATCATCAGGCTCGTGCGGTCTGCACCGGGGTAAATTTCGAGGTTTTTCGCAATGCAGATGAAGCGCGTGAAGTTATTGCCCTGATCCTGCACAGAGGCGGCGAGGCAGTCAAGGCCGTAGAGCTCTCTGCATGCGCGGGACGACAGCGCCGCCACATCGTCGCGGCCGGACTCGGCCACCATGCGCGCCGCCACCGCGGTATTTTCGCAGCGGATGACCTTCACATTGGGAAGCCCCTGTAAAAAGTGTGCGCACTGGCTGATGGCCTGTTCATGCGAGTATATCTCGCGGATGTTTTCGAGCTTCGCACCGGGATTGGCGAGAAGATTATGGTCGACCTTGATGCGCACCGAGCGCACGATGCGGAAGTTGTGCTGCGTCATCAAGTCGTAGACCGCGTTCACGCTGCCCGCCGTGCTGTTTTCCAACGGCAGCACGCCGTAGCGGCAGAGGCCCTTTTCAATGGCGGAGAACACCGCCTCGAAGGAACTGAAAAAGAACGTGCTCGGGCGCTTGAACAGCCGCTCGCACGCCTGCTCGGAATACGCGCCCTCCACGCCCTGACAGGCGACGGCGGCGTCCTCGGGAAAGAGCTGCGGCGTCTTTTCGATGGCCTCGGCAATTTTCGCGGGCAGATCGCCCTTCGTGCCGAGAAGACAGCTCTGGCGGCTGCGGCTCAGCTCGAAAATGAGGGAGTAGAGCGAGGAGACGTATTCGCGCAGGTCGTCCGGCGTTTTGTCCAGGATCTCGCGCATTTTCTCCTTCTCGCGGCGCGCATCGAGCACGCGCAGGCCGTTGGCCTTTTTATATTCCGCGATCTTTTCAGCGGTCTCCATGCGCTGGGCAAAGAGCGCAATGAGCTGATTGTCGATGCTGTCGATCTCTTTTCGATAGTCGTTTAAGTCCATGTTCCCTTACCTCATTTCCTTTTTGCGCGATAGATACGCATCATAGACCGCGATGGCGGCCGCCGCCTCCACACAGGGCACGGCGCGCGGCACGATGCACGGGTCGTGGCGGCCCGTGACGGCCATCTTCTCCGGCACCATCGTCTGCAAATTGACGCTCTGCTGCTCGCGCGCGATGGACGGCGTCGGCTTGAACGCCGCGCGGAACACGATGGGCATGCCGTTCGTGATGCCGCCGAGAATGCCGCCGCAATGGTTCGTCTCAGTGATGATCTTGCCGTTTTCGACCGTAAAGGCGTCGTTATCCTCGCTGCCGCGAAGGCTCGCCACGCCAAAGCCCGCGCCGAACTCGACACCCTTGACCGCGGGAATGCCGAAAATTGCCGCGGCGATGCGATTTTCCATGCCGCCGAACATCGGGTCGCCGAGGCCCGCGGGCGCGCCGAAAACCGCGCATTCGATGACGCCGCCAACGCTGTCGCCCGCTTCCCTCGCCTGTGCGATGGCTGCGCGCATCTCCTCGCCGCGCGCATCGCTGACAACGGGGAACTCCTTGCCAGCAAGCGAGCCTGTCAGCTCACCTTCGTCAGTAATGCCCGCAATGGAGGCGATGCGGCTCACAAGCGTGATGCCCTCGCGCGCGAGAATTTGCAGGCAGATGCCGCCCGCGATGCACAACGGTGCGGTCAAGCGGCCTGAAAAGTGTCCGCCGCCCGCGCGGTCCTGATAGCCGCCGTATTTGACCTCGGCGGTGTAGTCCGCGTGACCGGGGCGCGGCGTGACAGCAAGATTCGCGTAATCCTGCGAGCGTGTGTTCGTATTGCGGATGATGGCCGTGAGCGGCGCGCCGCAGGTATAGCCGTTCACAAGGCCGGAGAGGATCTCCGGCGCGTCGGCCTCCTTGCGCGGCGTCGACCAGACGTTTTTGCCCGGCGCGCGGCGATTCAGAAAGCGCTGGAGCTCGTCCAGATCAACTTTCTCGCCCGCGGGGATACCCTCGACCGTCACGCCGATGGCAGGGGAATGCGACTGGCCGAAGATGGTCAGATGCAGATCTTCGCCGTAGGTGCTGCTCATAAACCTTCTCCTTTCAAGCTGCTAAAATCCTCCCAAAAGCGGGGGTAGGACTTTGCCACGCAGCCGTCGTTGTCGACCGTGATCTCACCCGCCGCGGCGCAGGCTGCCGTGGCGGCGGACATCGCAAGGCGATGGTCATTCTGCGTTTCGATATTCCCGCCGTGCAGCGCGGGAACGCCCGTGATGACAAGGCCGTCTTCTCTCTCTTCGACTTGTCCGCCGAGCGAGCGCAGCAGATCTGCCGTGCTCTTGAGGCGGTCGGACTCCTTGAGTCGCAGGCGGTAGGCGTTTTCGACTCGCGTCTCCCCCTCTGCGACCGACGCAACGACGCTCAACACGGGGATGAGATCGGGGATGGGCGCGGCGTCGATCGTCACGCCATGCAGCGTGCCGCGCCTGACCGTCACGGCGTCGCCGTGCTCGGTGACCTCCGCGCCGAACCGGCGCAAAACGTCCAGCACGCCGCGGTCGCCCTGCGAGGACTGCAAATTCAGCCCCTCGACGGTCACGCCCTCTTTCGACAGAGCGCCCATGCAGAGAAAAAATGCCGTGTTCGACCAGTCTCCCTCGACGACCGTGCGCTTCGGCAGATGACATCTCTGCTGACCGGGAATCGCCCACATCGCCCCCATTTTGGGGATGGTCAGCTTGGAAAGCTGAAGTGCATCCTCCGTCATGGCGACGTAAGCCGCGGATTCCAGCGGGCCGGACACCATAAGAAGGCTGTCTCTGATCAGCAGCGGCAGCGCCATGAGAAGGCCCGAAATATATTGAGAGGACACATTGCCTGCGATCGTATAGTTTCCCCCGATCAGCTGTCCACTGCAATACAGCAGGTCGCCGTCCTCGCGGAGCGTCATGCCATGCTCTTTTAAAACGCTATCCAGCGGGGCGAGCGGGCGCTGGGGCAGCCGCCCCTCGCGGTGGAATACCGCCTGCGCGCCGAGCGCGCCGACGATGGGCAGCAGGAAGCGCAGCGTCGACCCGCTCTCGCCGCAGTAGAGGTCGCAGCGCCCCTCGGGCACTTTTTTGATCGGAGAGACGAGAAAGCCCGTCTCCATTTCTTCAATTTTCGCGCCGAGCGCGCTCAGGCACTTCGCCGTGGCCGCGATATCGGCGGAAATGCCGTCGCAGACGACCTCGGTCTTCTCCTCGCCGAGCGCCGCACAGATCAGCAGCCGGTGCGCCTGCGATTTGGATGCCGGGATGCGCACACGTCCCGTGCGCGCGCCGGGTATAATGGTTCTTTTCATCGGATGCCACCGTCCTGCATCCAGTCGCGCAGGGCTTCGACGGGGATCGTCTCCATACGCACCTGACCGATCTTTTCCGGCACGATGAGGTGCATCTTGCCGCCGGAAATCTTCTTGTCGACGAGTTCCGCTTCGTAGAGCTTGTCGAGCGGATATCCCGTCTCGGTCGGAAGGCCGTAGCGGTGCAGAATGTCGAGCAGGTGCGTCAGCGTCTCTTCGCCGCAGATGCCGCGCTTGACGGCCGCGCGCGTGACCGTCGCCATGCCGATGGCGACCGCCTCGCCGTGCAGGAGCGAAAAGTCGCTGCACTGCTCCACCGCGTGGCCGAAGGTGTGGCCTAAGTTCAGCGTGCGGCGGCGGCCGAGGTCATACTCGTCCGCGCCGACGATGTCGCGCTTCATCTGCACGCAGACCTCGATGACGTACTCGTACTGCTCACGCACGGGCGTTTTGTAGAGTTCTTCAAAGAACGCTGCATTGCCGAGCATCGAATACTTGATGATCTCGGCGCAGCCGCAGCGGTACTGCTCCTCGGGCAGCGTTTCGAGCGTGTTGGGATCGCAGATCACGATGCAGGGCTGATAGAAGCTGCCCGCCTGATTCTTGCCCGTGGGCAGGTCGACGGCGGTCTTGCCGCCGACGGACGAATCAACCGCGGCCAGCAGCGTCGTCGGGATCTGGGCAAAGCCCATGCCGCGCTGATACGTCGCCGCGGCAAAGCCCGCGAGGTCGCCCACCACGCCGCCGCCGAGCGCAACGACCACGTCGCTGCGGCTGAAGCGGTGCTCACCGAGGAAGTGCAGCACATCGGCGTAGGTCGAGAGGTTCTTGCTCCCCTCGCCCGCGGGGAAGACAAAGGAGTGCACACGGTAGCCCGCCTTTTCAAGGGCCTTGACCGTGCGCTCGCCGTAGAGCGCGTAGACCATGTCGTCCGACACGATGGCGGCCATACCGGGGGCGCTGACCTCCCGGAGAAGCTCGCCCGCGCGGTCGAGTAAGCCGCGCTCGACCAGCACGTCGTATTCGCGCGAGGCCTTGATATGGATGCTTCGCATCAGCCGTCCACCTCTTCCTTTCTCTTCTTGCCCTCGTCCAGAAGTCGGATAAGGGTCTCTTCGTCGTCATTTTCCATGGCGGTCTTGTATTCGCTCAGGTGCTCGATGTAGCAGTCGATCTCCTTGAGCAGGAATTCCTTGTTTTCCATGAAGAGCTCCGCCCACATGTGCGGCGCGAGCCAGGCAACGCGCGTCATATCCTTGTAGCTGCCGGCGGAAAAGCCCTTGTGCTTTTTCGCTGTGGGGCTCTTGATGTAGGCGTTGGACGCCACATGCGCCAGCTGCGAGGTGAAGGCGATCATCTCGTCGTGCTGCTCGGCAGTCGTGACGGAGAAGCTGCCAAAGCCCGCGGGCGAGAGCAGGTCTTTCACATGGCTGAGTAATTCAATGTCGTCAAAGCGCGGCGGCACGAGCACCATCGGCGCGCCCACGAAGAGGTTCGCCTTGGCGTACTTGAAGCCCGAGAACTGCGTGCCCGCCATCGGGTGACCGCCAAGGTACGTGAGGCCGTACTGCTCGGCGATCGGGAAGCACGCCGCGCATACCTTGCGCTTGGTGCCGCAACAGTCGATGACGACCGTGTGCTTGTCGATCTTTGCCGCGTGATTTTTGAGCCATTCGACCGCCGCCGCGGGTCGGACGGCCAGCAGGATGACATCGCACTCTGCCATCGTCTCGTCCGTCAGCGCCTCGTCCACCGCGCCGCTGATGACGGCGAACGACAAGACATCGCGGTCGATGTCGTGGGCGAGCACACGCTCGCCCGCCTCGTGGTATGCCTTGGCGAGCGAGCCGCCGATCAGGCCGAGGCCGACGATGCCGGCGGTCATTCTGCCACCGCCTCTCTCACGCGGCGCACAGCCTTGGCGAGGTCATCGTACTGCTCGGGGCGCAGGGATTGCGCGCCGTCGCACAGCGCGTGGATGGGGTCGTTGTGCACCTCGATGATGAGACCGTCGCTGCCGCAGGCGGCAGCAGCCAGCGCCATGGGGCGCACGAGGCGCGCGATGCCGGTGGCGTGGCTCGGGTCGACGATGACAGGCAGGTGCGTCAGCTCCTTGAGCATCGGCACGGCCGCAAGGTCGAGCGTGTTTCTCGTGTAGTCGTCGTAGGTGCGGATGCCGCGCTCGCAGAGGATGACCTGCTCGTTGCCGCCGGCCATGATGTACTCTGCGCTCATCAGCAGCTCTTTGAGCGTGCTGGCGAGGCCGCGCTTTAAGAGGATGGGCTTTCTCAGCTTGCCGAGCTCGCGCAGCAGGTCAAAATTCTGCATATTGCGCGCACCGACCTGAATGAGGTCCACATCCTCAAAGAGCGGCAGGTAGTTCGTACCCATGATCTCAGTGACGATGGGAAGGCCGGTCTCCTGACGGGCGATCTTCAGCAGCTCGATCCCCTCGGCCTTGAGACCCTGGAAGTCATATGGAGAGGTGCGGGGCTTGAACGCGCCGCCGCGCAGCATGTTCGCGCCCGAGGCCTTCACGGCCTTGGCGACCGCGACGATCTGCTCTTCGGATTCGACCGAGCACGGTCCCGCGATCATGCAGAAGTTTCCGCCGCCGACCTTGACGTCGCCCACCTGCACGATCATGTCGTCGGGATGGAACTTTCGGTTGCAGCACTTGAAGGGCTCGGTCACACGCTTGACGGAGTCGACGATGCTCAAACTCTCGATGAGATCCATATCGACGCGCGCCGTGTCGCCGATCAGGCCCAGCACGGTCTGATACTCGCCCTCGGAGATGTGCACGCCCAGGCCCTGATTCTTGAGCCAGTTGATGAGCTGCTCGCGCTTGTCCTGTTCTGCTCCATGCTTGAGTACGACGATCATGATAATATCCTCCTTGAATCGGTCGTGAATTGGTCTACGGAACGAAAAAATGCGGCACAGGTCTAACCTGTGCCGCATCAAGTCATCTTTTTCAAGAGTTCTCTTTTATTGCATCACAAATTAGCCTTACTATGGATTCACAGTAAAGTAATAGTAGTATGCAAAAACGAAAATGCTCTTCATCTGTCTTGTGTTCTCCGTTCGTGGAACTTTGTTGCCCTCAGTATAAGAGCCTGAACGGAGATTGTCAACCGAATAATTTTGCATTTTCCTGCACCGCGCGGAATTTCGTCGAAAAGCGTGTGATTTTCCAAACCGATATCCCAAAAATTACAGCACTTTACACCAATGCAGTACCCTGTTTTTCTCGTTTTTTCACCGCTAAAATGCGCGTTCGGCAAGTTTTCATGACAAGTGTGCATATTTTCTCCTCCCGCTCCCGCTCTCTGAATATCCGCACTTGACATTCCCCCGAATATCCCGTATAATGCACCGAAACCACGACAAGGAGGACAGGAAGATGCGCCATCGTTTGAAAAACGCACATACCTTCCCGCTCCTTGTTTTTTCTTTTGCGGGAGTATTTTTTTCGGACGGAACGACCGTTTCCGCTGATACCGATGATATTACTGCCGCTGTCTATCCCAAATATACTTTGTTTCCCGGTCTCGCTGATGTCTCTGGACATCCTCGTGGGCCGGGATCTTTTTATAAGGAGGAAAAGCTTTGCAGGAAGTGACTTACACCATCGCAGAAAATGTCCCTATCGCACCGGGCGTTTACCGCCTGCTCCTGACGGGCGACACCTCGGCCATCACTGCGCCGGGGCAGTTCCTTGAACTGAAGCTGTCTGGCTTCTTCCTGCGCAGGCCCATTTCCGTCTGCGACTGGGAGGAAAACACCGTCACCCTTCTCTACAAGGTGGTCGGCGGCGGAACGGACTGGCTCTCCCGCTGTACCGCCGGACAGACGCTCGATACGCTCTCCGGCCTCGGAAACGGCTTCGACGTTGCCGCCTGTGGAAAAACGACGCTGCTCTGCGGCGGCGGCATCGGCACAGCGCCGCTCTACGGTCTTGCCAGGCGTCTTCTCGTCTCAGGCAAAACGCCTGTTGCGGTGCTGGGCTTCAACACATCCGATGACATTTTTTACGAAAAAGAGTTTCAAGCCCTCGGTGTACAGACCATTCTTGCAACGGCGGACGGCAGCCGCGGTGTGCGCGGCTTCGTGACCGACGCGCTGCCGGAGCGGTTCGATACCGTCTGCGCCTGTGGCCCGCTGCCGATGCTCCGGGCGTTATGCAAAAAGACGGACAAGCCCTGTCAGCTCAGTCTGGAAGCGCGCATGGGCTGCGGCTTCGGTGCGTGCATGGGCTGCACGATCGACACGGCGAACGGCCCCAGCCGCGTCTGCCGCGAAGGTCCCGTCTTCCGAAGGGAGGAACTCAAATGGTAACGACGAATATCACGCTCTGCGGTCTTCCCCTCGACAATCCCGTCATCCCCGCCAGCGGCACATTTGGTTACGGCTATGAGTTCGCGGAGCTCTACGATATCAACTGCCTCGGCACGTTCTCCTTTAAGGGGACAACGAGAGAGCCCCGCCTCGGCAATCCCCAGCCGCGCATCGCTGAAATGCAGAGCGGGCTGCTCAACGCCGTGGGGCTCCAGAATCCCGGCGCGGACGCGGTCATCGCCGAGGAGCTTCCCAAGCTCGCGCGCGTGTTCCACAAACCTGTCATGGCGAACGTCAGCGGCTTTTCGCTCGATGAATATGTCGAGGTCTGCCAGAAGCTCGACGCCTGCGCTCAGGTCGGCTGGCTCGAGGTGAACATCTCGTGCCCGAACGTCCACGGCGGCGGGATGAGCTTCGGCACCGACCCGGCATCTGCCGCGGCGGTCACGCGCGCGGTAAAGGCGGCGGTCCAAAAACCCGTCATCGTCAAACTCTCGCCCAATGTCACGAGCATTGCGGATATTGCCCGTGCCTGCGAGGACGCGGGCGCGGACGGCATCAGCCTCATCAACACCGTGATGGGGATGCGCCTCGACCTGAACACCAGAAAGCCTCTGCTGGCCAACGGCACGGGCGGTATGTCCGGCCCTGCGATCTTCCCGCTGGCGCTGCGCATGGTCTGGCAGGTGTACGAAGCCGTGCATATCCCCATCGTGGGGCTCGGCGGCGTTTCAAGCGCGGAAGATGTGCTCGAAATGATGCTCGCGGGCGCGACAGCGGTGGAGGTAGGCGCCGCGAACCTTGTCGACCCTTACGCTTGCCGCCGCATCGTCGAGGACCTGCCCCGTGTCATGCGGCAATATCACATCAACGATCTGAACGATATCATAGGAGGTGCCCACCATGGGTAAGGACGTTATCATCGCACTGGATTTTGACAGCAAGGAAAAAACCCTTGCATTTCTCGACCGCTTCACCGGCGAAAAGCCCTTTGTGAAGATCGGCATGGAACTCTTCTACGCCGAGGGCCCCGCGATCGTGCGCGAGATCAAAGCCCGCGGCCACAAGATCTTCCTCGATCTCAAGCTGCACGACATCCCCAACACCGTGAAAAAGGCGATGGCCGTGCTCTCGTCTCTCGATGTGGATATGGTGAACCTCCACGCCGCAGGCACGCGCGCGATGATGTCCGCCGCGCTCGAAGGGCTCACCCGTGCTGACGGCACGCGTCCGATGCTCATCGCCGTCACGCAGCTCACCTCCACGAGCCAGCAGAGCATGGAGGATGAGATCGGCATCCACCGCCCCCTTGAGGAAGTGGTCCTCGATTACGCGAAAAACGCCATGGCCGCCGGTCTTGACGGTGTGGTCTGCTCCCCGCTCGAGGCCGGGCGCATCCACGAATCCTGCGCGAAGGAATTTGTTACCGTCACCCCCGGCATCCGCTTTGCCGACGCAAAGGCGGACGATCAGGTGCGCATCACCACCCCTGCCAAGGCGCGAGAGATTGGCTCGGACTACATCGTCGTCGGCCGTCCCATCACGCAGGCGGAGGACCCCGTCGCCGCTTACCGCCGCTGCGTCAGCGAGTTCGTGGGGTAAAAGATGAGCTGGGATATCATTTTATTTGACCTTGACGGCACACTGACCGAATCCGGCCCCGGCATTATGAAGGCCGGGCAGTACGCCCTGCGCGCCTTCGGCATCGAGCGCGACTGGCATGACTTGTCGTTTTTCGTCGGCCCGCCGCTGAACGAGACCTTTGCGCGCTTCGTCCCCGCACAGGACGTGGATGCCGCAGTCGCGAAATTCCGCGAATACTATCAAAAGGACGGCTGGCTCGACAACGCTCCCTACCCCGGCATTCCGGAGCTGCTCGCGCACCTGAAGGCGCAGGGCAAGCGGCTCTTCGTCGCCACATCGAAACTCGACACCATGGCTGTGCGCATCGTTGAGCACTTCAGCCTTGCGCCGTACTTTGAAGCCGCCTGCGGCGCGCCCGCAGGCGACAAGGAGGCGGGCAAAAAGGTGAATGTCGTCAAGGCCGCGCTGAAGGCGGCAGGCTGCAACGACCTCTCCCGCGCCGTGATGGTCGGCGACCGCGAGCACGACGTCATCGGCGGCCACCTCGCAGGTCTCAGCGTCATCGGCGTGCTCTATGGCTATGGCAGCCGCGAGGAACTGACCGCCGCCGGCGCTGAGCACATCGCCGAAACGCCAGAAGATGTGGAAAAATTCGTCTTATCGGCATACTAAAAATATAGAGGAGAAACGAGGACCATGGAGCATTTAGAACGCAAGATCGCGGAGGGGCTGCTCTCCATCCGCGCGGTCTTTTTCCGCCCGGACGAGCCCTTCACCTGGGCGAGCGGCATCAAGAGCCCCGTCTACTGCGACAACCGCCTGATCCTGACCGCGCCCGAGGTGCGCACGCAGGTGGAAAGCGCGCTGTGCGAGGTCATCCGCGCAGACTATCCCGACGCGGAGGTGCTGATGGGCACGAGCACGGCGGGCATCGCGCACGCGGCCATCGTCGGCCACATGATGGGCCTTCCCATGGGCTATGTGCGCTCTTCCGGCAAGGACCACGGCCGCCAGAACCAGATCGAAGGCCGCCTTGAGCCGGGCCAGAAGGTCGTCGTCATCGAGGACCTCATCTCCACTGGCGGCAGCGTGCTGGACGTTGTGAACGTCCTGCGCGAAGCGGGCGCGGAGGTTCTCGGCATCGCGAGCATCTTCACCTATGGGATGCACAAGGGCCTTGACCGCCTCGCCGCCGCGAACGTGAAGAACCACAGCCTGACAAATTTTGACGTTATCGCTGCCGTCGCGGCAGAGCAGGACTACATCCATCCCGACGACGTCGCGCGTCTCATCCAGTTCCGCAACGATCCGTCGGACGAGTCCTGGATCGGCACGGGCAGGCAGGCGCAGTAAATACCTGAGCTAAAAAACGAGAGGCAAACGCATAAGCGTTTGCCTCTCGTTTTTACTGTCTGCCGGTTTTTCAGGGCCCGGTGATGCCGCTTCCCTCTTCCGCGTCGAGCTCGCGGCGCTCCTCGATGGCCTCCTGCAGGATCATATCCTTCACCTTCATGAGGCGGATGGTGTTGGCGCGCTCGTTTTCGTCGAGCTTCATCGTGATATACTTGATGCTCTGCTGCATCTGCGGGATCTTGACGTACTCGAGCGCGTTGACGCGCCGTCTTGTGCGCTCGATCTCGGCAGCGAGCAGCTGCGTCGCCTTCTCGACCTCGGCAAGGCGCAGAAGGTCGGGCAGGATGTCGCCCAGCTCGCGCACGGCATCGTCGAGCTCGCCGCTCGTCTGGGCGAAGCCGTAGGGGTAGATGTCCCCGCCGTCCTCGCTTGCGAGCTTGAACTCATAGCGCGGCACCTCGACGCTCATCACGTTTTCGCTGCTCATGTCGAGTGATACGCTCTGGCGCGGGCACAGCAGCGCCTGCTCGAGCATCTCCGGCGACATGAGCGCGCTCGCCACGGTGAAGGAGCCGTAGGCCCGCGTCAGGGCCTGCTCCACCTTCTCGCGCAGCGCGCGGTCCTCGCGCACAACGCCCATGAACTGCTTCATCAGCTCGTCGCGCTTGTCCTTGAGGAGCTTGTGCCCACGCTGGGCGGTGCGCAGACGCGCCTTGAGGCGCGTGAGCTCCATGCGGGTGGGATTGACAGTGGTCGTAGGCACGTTTCTCCCCCCTTACTCGTCTTTTTTGAGGTATTTGTCGATATATTCCGGCTTGATGCGCTTGAGCTCGCTGCGCGGCAGGATGGAGAGAAGCTCCCATCCGAGGTCGAGCGTCTGCTCGATGGAGCGGTTCTCGTCGCTCCCCTGCGCGACGTAGCGCTTTTCAAACTCGTCGGCAAACTTGGCGTAGAGAAGGTCAGTCGGGCTGAGCGCCGCCTCGCCGAGGATCGACATGAGCTCCTTGTTTTCCTTACCGGTGGCGTAGGCGGCGAAGAGCTGGTTCATCGTGCCGGAGTGATCCTCGCGCGTCTTGCCCGCGCCGATGCCCTTGTCCTTGAGTCTGGAAAGGCTCGGCAGCACGTCCACCGGCGGGTTGATGCCGCGGCGGTACAGCTCGCGCGAGAGGATGATCTGTCCCTCGGTGATATAGCCCGTGAGGTCGGGGATGGGGTGGGTCTTGTCGTCCTCGGGCATCGTGAGAATGGGGATCATCGTGATGGAGCCGTCCTTGCCGACCTGACGGCCCGCGCGCTCGTACATCGTCGCAAGGTCGGTGTAGAGGTAGCCGGGATAGCCGCGGCGGCCGGGGACCTCCTTCTTCGCCGCGCTGATCTCGCGCAGCGCCTCGGCGTAGTTCGTGATATCCGTCAGGATGACGAGCACGTGCATCCCGCAGTCGAAAGCGAGATACTCCGCGGCGGTGAGCGCCATGCGCGGCGTTGCGATACGCTCAACGGCGGGGTCGTTGGCAAGGTTCGTAAAGAGCACCGTGCGGTCGATGGCGCCGGTGCGCTTGAATTCGTTGACGAAGTACTCAGACTCTTCAAACGTGATGCCGATGGCGGCGAACACGACGGCAAAGTTGCTCTCGCCGTCCAAGACCTTCGCCTGACGCGCGATCTGCGCGGCAAGCTGCGCGTGCGGCAGACCCGAGCCCGAGAAGATGGGCAGCTTCTGCCCGCGCACAAGGGTATTCAGGCCGTCGATGGTGGAAATGCCGGTCTGGATGAACTCGTTGGGGTAGTTGCGCGCCGCAGGGTTCATCGCAAGGCCGTTGATGTCGCGGTGCTCGTCGGCGATGATGGCGGGGCCGCCGTCGATAGGCTGGCCCATGCCGTTGAAGACGCGCCCGAGCATATCGCGCGACACGGCGAGCTGGAGCGGGTGCCCTAAAAAGCGGATGCGCGAATCGGCGAGGTTGATGCCTGCCGAGGCCTCAAAGAGCTGCACGACCGCGCGGTCGCCGTTGACCTCAAGCACTTTGCAGCGGCGCGTGCTGCCGTCGGAGAGGACGATCTCCGCCAGTTCGTCATACGTGACGCCCTGCACGTGGTCCACGACCATCAGAGGACCGGAAATTTCGCGGATGGTCTTATATTCACGGATCATTCTTCCTTCTCTCCCTTCTCAGCGATTGCGGCAAGCTGCTCCTCCATCTCGACAAGCAGGTTCGCGTAGGCGTCCTTATACTGATCGGCGGGAACGCCCTTGGCGCGGCCGATCTTCTCGCGCGCGGGGATGGCGAACATCTCGGCAAGGTCGCCGCCGCGCTCCGCCGCGCCGCGGCACTGCGTGTCGTACTGGCGGATGAGCGAGAGCATACGCGCCTGACGGTCGTACTCGGAATAGGCGTCGTTGTCGGCAAAGGAGTTCTGCTGCAAAAAGTCCTCGCGGATCATGCGCGCGACCTCGAGCGTGATCTGGTCCTTCGCGCTGAGCGAATCCTTGCCGACGAGCTGCACGATCTCGTTGAGGTTCGACTCCTCCTGTAACATCGCCATCGCCCACTCGCGGTTTTCAAGGAACTCATGTCCCAGATGCTCGCTGTACCACGGGCGCAGAGAGTCCAGATAGAGCGAGTACGAGTTGAGCCAGTTGATGGCCGGGAAGTGACGGCGGTAGGCAAGGGACGAATCCAGCGCCCAGAAGACCTTGACGATGCGCATCGTCGCCTGCGAGACAGGCTCGGAAAGGTCGCCGCCCGGAGGCGAGACCGCGCCGACGGCGGTGAGACTTCCCTGCCGCTCGTCGCTGCCGAGACACTCGACCACGCCCGCACGCTCGTAGAACTGCGCCAAACGCGAGGAAAGGTAGGCGGGGTAGCCCTCTTCACCGGGCATCTCTTCCAAACGGCCCGACATTTCGCGCAGTGCCTCCGCCCAGCGGGAGGTCGAGTCGGCGATGACCGCGACGGCATAGCCCATGTCGCGGAAGTATTCGGCGATGGTGATGCCGGTGTAGATGCTCGCCTCACGCGCCGCGACCGGCATATCCGAGGTGTTGGCGATGAGCACCGTGCGCTTCATCAGGCTCTCGCCCGTGCGCGGGTCGACGAGTTCCGGGAACTCGCGCAGAACGTCGGTCATCTCGTTGCCGCGCTCGCCGCAGCCGATGTAAACGACGAGATCCACGTCCGCCCACTTGGCAAGCGCATGCTGCATGACGGTCTTGCCGCTGCCGAACGGTCCCGGAATGGCTGCCGTGCCGCCCTTGGCGACCGGGAAGAAGGTATCCACGATGCGCTGGCCGGACTGGAGCGGCGTGACGGGCGGGTATTTCTTCATGTAGGGCCGTCCCACACGCACGGGCCACTTCTGGAGCATCGTGAGCTCCTTCGTCTCGCCCTTGTCCGTCTCCACGATCGCGACGGTCTCCTCCACGGTAAAGCTTCCCGAGCGGATCTCCTTCACCGTGCCGCTCATCTTGGGCGGCATCATGATCTTGTGCAGGATCGACGGCGTCTCCTGCACCGTGCCGAGCACGTCGCCGCCGATCAGGTGGTCTCCCACCTTGGCGACAGCGGTGAAGTCCCACTTCTTCTCGCGGTCGAGTGCGGGGACCTCCTCGCCGCGCGGCAGGAAGTTGCCGCCCGTCTTCTGGCGGATGACCTCCAGCGGGCGCTGGATGCCGTCGTAAATATTCTCGATCAAACCGGGGCCGAGCTCAACAGACAGCGGCGCGCCGGTCGTCACGACCTCCGCGCCCGGACCGAGGCCCGAGGTCTCTTCGTAGACCTGGATGGCGGCGGAGTCGCCGCTCATCGTCAGGATCTCGCCGATGAGGTGCTGCTCGCCCACGCGGACCACGTCCGCCATATTCGCTTCCGAAAGTCCCGAGGCGACGACCAGCGGGCCGGAGACTTTAACGATCTTTCCCATAAGGTTTTCGCTCCTTTTTACAAAATGTCCGCGCCGACGGCCTTTTCCGTGGCCGTGCGAACGCCCGCCATACCGATGCCGAGGCTCCCTTCCCTGCCGGGGATGAGGATGATCGCGGGGGATAAGTCCTCGCGCCGCCGCTCGATCTCCGCGGGGATCTGCGCGGCCAGATATTCGGTGAGGTAAATGATGGCGTAGTTTTCCTTCGCCATGCGGTGGATGGCCGCCTTTGCCTGCTCGCCGTTCTCGGCGATGCAGGTCTCAAGCCCAAGGGCACGGAAGCCGAGCACGCTGTCGCGCCCGCCGATCACTGCGATCTTGTTCATCTGCCGCCCTCCTTACAAATAACTCAAGCGCAGGCGCGCGCGGATGTCCTCCGCGCTCAGCCCCGCGAGTTTTCCGGATAAAATGGTGCGCACGGCGGTGAATTCCGCCTCCTTCGCGCTCAGGTATCCCACGATGACCTCGGGCCCGAAGGCCGTTCTGCGCGCGCGCTGCAAATACTGCATGAGCGCATCGTCGCACGCGCACTCAAAGGCTGTGAGGCTGCCGCTCGTGAGCGAGGCGGCAAGCTCGCCCGCCGCCGAAAGCGCGCTGCCGCGCGTGAGCTCTGCAAGGCGGTCGCCGCGCGCGGTCTTGAGCTGCTCTGCCGGGATATGTCCTCCCGGCAGCAGCGCCGTGGATAAAAGCTCCGCCGAGGCGCCCATGCGCTGCGCGCGCACAAGCGTGCGCAGATCGATCGCGTCGATCTGCAAGGCGACATAGCCGATGAGGAAGTCGCTTTCCGTCTCTTTCGCAAGCGCGCTCATCTCTTCAAAGCAGGCCCGATCCAGCGTCAGCTCCGCTGCGCGGACGTCGCCGCCTTCGCTCTCCCGCTCCGCCTGCGCCATCGCGCGGCCCATGCGGGAAGAGAGCATCCCCCGCTCGCCGCGCAGCAATGCGAGCGCATCATAGCGTCCGCAGTCGATCACAAGGCGGGATACGTCCTCGCCCGTGCGCTTTGCCTTGAGCGCAAGCTTTGCGTTGTGATAGTCATACTTGAGGCGGAATATCTCCACAATGCGCTTGTCCGGCGCGAGCACCGCGACTTCGCGGTAGAGCGCCCCGCGCGCAAGGGCGAGCATCTCCTCCACATCTGCAAGCGTGCATTTTTCCGGCAGCGCATAGCCGCACTCGCCAAGCACCTTGCAGCTTTCCTCCGCGGTGGGCGCTTCGAGCATCCGCTCGGAGAGCGCGCTTGTCAAAAGGTGCGCTTCGCGCGCGTGCAGCGCCGCAGAGACCGCTGCATAATTTGTATCCCGATACTGCTGCACCGCTTCTCCCCTCCCTTACTGTGCAAAGAGGAGCTGCGCGGCGCGGCGCTCGGTCTTCTCGCGCGAGAGCGCGAGCAGCGTTTCAAACGAGCAATTCACGTCGCACTCCCTGCTCACGAGCAGGAAACCCGCGCGGATATCCGCGCACTTCTCCGAAAGCGTCAGGTGTGTCCCCAGCTCGCGGTTCGCGCGCTCGGTGAGCTCCCGGCCAAGCGTATCGTGGTCTTTTTGAGAAAGCAGTATCTCCTCTGTTCCCGTGCTCGCGGCACGCTTCAAGAGATGGATGAGCAGGTCGAGGTATTTCTCCTTCGGCATCCCGCAAAGCATCTCGAGCGCACGGTCGTAAGCCTCGGCAAGCACCTCCTGCTGGGCAGAGAGCGTCAGCTTGCGTGTTTCCATCTCCGCCGCCGAACACAGGCGCTCATAGCGTTCCTTTGCCGCCTGGTCGGACCGCTGCGAGGCGGCAATGCGCTCCTGCCCGGCGCGCTTCTCGCTCTCCTGCCGCAGCTCGGAAAGCTCGCGCTCCGTCTGCTCGCTGAGCGCTTTCAGCAAACGGGCCGCGTCCGCCTCCATGCGCGCGGTGATCTTTTCCATTCCGTTCATTGCATTTCCGCCTTTCCGTGGGCGCGTCAGCCGATGTTGAGCAGCATCATGATCGACGCCAGCAGCGACAGGATCGCGTAGAACTCGACCACGACGCACAGCACCATGCCCTTCGTCCAGTGCTCGGGCTGGCGGGCAAGAATGTTGATCGAGCCTGCCGCCACGCGGCCCTGTGCGACCGCCGAAATGCCGCCGCCGATGGCGATGGGCATACAGGCGGCAAAGTAACGAAGGCCCTCCTGAAGGGACATATCCACATACGTCCCGTTGAACACGCCCATGCGCATCAGGCACAGAAAGCCGATGACGAGGCCGTACAGTCCCTGCGTGCCGGGGATGACCTGCAGGATCATCACCTTACCGAATTTGCTCGGGTCCTCGCAAAGAAGCCCCGTGCCGGCCTCGCCGGCAAGACCCGTGCCGCGTGCGCTGCCCGCGCCCGCGAGGCAAACAGCAAGACCCGCGCCCAGCATACCGATGGCGCCGCCCGTCGTCAGTTCAAAGATACCCATGATTATCCTCCTTACGGTTTTTCCGTTTTTTATTTATTGCAGATCGACATATTCCGTGTCCAGCGTCATCGGACGGAAGGGCTTTCCGCCGTCGACGTAGAACTTGTTGAAAAATTCAAGGCACTGCAATCTCAGATCGTGCACGTAGCAGCCGAGGAGATTGAGCCCGAAGTTCATCGCGTTGCCGAGCATCGAGATGATGATGAACGCGATCACGTTCCCCGGCATCGCCGCGAGCATGTTGAACACCTGCGCGATCACGCTGCCCGCGAGCATCAGCGCCATCAGGCGCGTATAAGATAAAATATCGCCGAAATAGCCCGTCACGTGGTTGTAGACCGAGCCAAACACGCCCGTGAGCTTGCCCCAGCCTTTATTCTGCACGATGGGGCCGAGCAGCACCAGCGCACAGCCGAGGTACAGCACCGCCGTTCCCTTTTTGAGGACTGCCAGCGCAATACCGAGGAATACGAGCCACCACGTGATCTCCTCGAAAAAGGCGTCGAGGAACTTCTTCCGTTTGCACTTTTCGATGAGGCTGATGGCCATGCCGGTCACGATCTGCACCATGCCGAGCGCCATCGAGCCGATCAGGATCATCGTCAGATCGTCGAGCGGGTCGAAGAGCTTCGGCAGCGCGAAGACCGTGCCGGGGCTGACGATGGCAACGAGCTGCGTGAGGAAATCGCCGAAAAATCCGCCTGTCAGCGCGCCCATGATGAACGTGCTGATGCCGCAGAGGCCGAGCAGGCTGAACAGCTCGCCGCTCGTGCCCTTGGGCCGGTATTTTTTGCTGATGATGACCGAGGCGATCATCATGAGTAAGCCGTAGCCCATATCCGCCATCATAATGCCGTAGAACAAAATGAAAAACGGCGCCATCAGCGGGTTCGGGTCAAGCGTGCCGTAGGCCGGGAGCGAATACATCTCCGTGACCATGTTGAGCGGCCGCGTCAGCGTGTTATTCCTGAGCTGCACCGGTACCTGCGGATACTCGTCCTCCGTCGGCTCGCGCGTCTCGACCGCACAGGTAAACGGCTCCAGTGTCTTGTCAAGCTCCGTGCAGCGGTCCGCCGGCAGCCAGCCCTCCAGCAGGAAGGCGCGGTCCGTCTCGACGAGGCGGCTCTTGGCCTCCTCGCGCCGCAGCGTGATCGCGGCGCGGTCGCTTGCGCGCAGCAGCAGCGCCCGCCTGTCGCCAAGGTCCGCCAAGTGCGCTTCGATATCCTGCCGCTCCTTGGAGAGCGCGTCAAGGCGCGCTCTCGCGGCCTCGTCATTCTCCTTCGCCGTGCCGTGCAGGCCGCGGAAGCTCACGGGGGAAAACCCGATCTCCCGCAGTGCGGCCATCGCCGCTTCCCGCACGCTCTCGTGACAGGCGATGAAAAGATACCGCAGCGCGCGGTCCGCCGACGCCTGCTGCCACAGGGCAAGGCCGTCAAACCCCGCACACGCGGCATTCAGCGCTTCATCCGGCACTGCCGCGCCGACCGTTCCGAACGCCGCGCACAGCGCACTGTCCTCGCGGTCGAGCGGCACATCGAGCGTCAGCCACGGGACGAGGGACGCACGCAGCGTCTCCTCCTTTGTCCGCTCGCTCTCGATCTCGCCGAAGCGGCGCTGCATGGCGTTCAACTCGTCCGCCGCGGCCCTTGCAGCCTGTTCGCTCTCCGCGCTGAAAAATTCCTCGCGCGCGACGGCGGCGCGCTTGCGGAACATTCCCTTTTTCTCCGGTGCATACCGGTCCAGTACCGCGAGCGCCGTGCGGTATGACCGTGCGTGCTCCTGCGAGGAAAGCAGCGCCCTGTCATCCGGCCGGGCAAAGCCTTCCTGCAGCGCGTCCTCCGCGCCGTCTACGCCGGACACCTCTACGCATCCCATGTCCTGCAAGGCCCTGAGCAGCGCTTCGCGCTCGCTCTCGAGTCCCACAAGACGCAGATGTTTCATTGCTACGATTGCCATTCGCTCTTCACAACCTCTTCTGCGATCCACTGCGCCGCGCGGTCAAGCTTCGCGCGCGCCGCCTGCTGCATCTTTTCGCACTCCCCGCGCGCCTTGGCGAGGATCTCGTCCGTCTGCCGCTGCGCGCGCTGCTCGGCATCCGCCATCTTCTGCCGGGCATCCACATCGCAGTTGCGGCGGTTATCCTCCAGCAGACGTGCACAGGTTCTCTGCTCCACAGCGATACGCTTCTTCGCTTCTGCCTGTGCTTCGGCATATCGTTCTGCAAGCCGTTTTTCCAGTTCCTGCACGGCCAGCAATTCTTCCATTGCCATTTCGGTCCACCTCATCTTTCTCAGCGCCGGCTGCGGCGCTTCCGATTTTTCCACATTA
>URXY01000027.1 GCA_900552015.1 uncultured Eubacteriales bacterium
CGAGAGCAGAGGAAAAATCAGCAGACACGGAATGACCGCCAGCAGCGCGGCGGCATCATCGACGACTTCATCGTTTACCGCTGCGCGGCCGATGACTACTGGCTGGTCGTGAACGCGGGCAACCGCGAGAAGGACGCCGCGTGGGTCGAGAGTCACCTCTCCGGCGATGTCGACTACCGCGACGAGGGCAACGACTGGGGCCAGTTGGCCATCCAGGGTCCCAAGTCCCATGAGATCATGCTCAAGCTCTGCGAGGAGCAGTACCTGCCCGCCAAGTACTACACCTTTATCGACAACGTGCCCCTGGACCTCGGCGACCACACCATCCACGCCCTCGTCTCCCAGACCGGCTACACTGGCGAGTTCGGCTATGAGATCTACTGCAAGGCCGAGGATACCGTCGATCTGTGGAAGGCCCTGCTGAAGGCCGGCGAGCCCGAGGGTCTCATCCCCTGCGGTCTCGGCGCGCGCGACACGCTGCGCCTGGAGGCTTCCATGCCGCTCTACGGCCACGAGATGAACGACGAGATCACCCCGAAGATGGCGGGCCTGCCCTGCAAGCTCACCGGCAAGGACTTCATCGGCCGCGACGCGCTCGTCGAGCTCGGCGCCCCCAAGATGAAGCGCATCGGCATGAAGGTCGTCGGCCGCGGCATCGTCCGCGAGCACTGCGACCTCTACACCATGGACGGTGAGAAGATCGGCTGGGCGTCCTCCGGTACGTTCGCGCCCTTCATCGGCTGCGGCGTCGCCATGGGCTACATCCCCGTCGAGGATATCGAGATCGGCAAGCACCTCAACGCCGACGTGCGCGGCCGCATGGTCGAGCTCGAGATCGTTCCGATGCCCTTCTACAAGCTCGAGCGCTAAAATAAGCTTCCCGCTGGCCAACAGTTATCAACAATAAATACACATCCAACTTTGAGAAAAGATTTTGAGGAGGAAATTACCATGAACATCCCTGCTGAGCTGAAGTATTCCAAGTCCCACGAGTGGGTCAAGATGGACGGCGACGTTGCCGTCATCGGCATCTCCGATTTCGCCCAGAATGCGCTGGGCGACGTGGTCTTCATCAATCTGCCCGCCGAGGGCGACGAGGTCACCGCCGGCGAGGCTCTGGGCGATGTTGAGTCCGTCAAGGCCGTTTCCGACGTGGTCTGCCCCGTCAGCGGCACCGTCTGCGAGGTGAACGAGGCGCTGGCCGACGCACCCGAGACGCTCAACTCCGACCCCTACGGCGCGTGGATCATCAAGGTCTCTCCGGTCACCGACACCGAGGAGCTGCTCGACGCCGCCGCTTACGAAGCGCATTGCGCTGCTGAGGAGGGCTAAGCATGGGTTCCTACGTTCCCACCACTGCTGCGGAACGGGAAGAAATGCTCGCCGCCATCGGCGTGAAGGACCTTGAGGGTCTTTATCAGTCCGTCCCGCAGGAGATGCTCCTGAAGGATGGCGGGCTGAACATCCCCGAGGGCCTGAGCGAACTCGAGGTGCGCGAGAAGGTCACCGCCATGGCCGAGAAGAACAAGGTCTTCAAGACCGTCCTTCGCGGCGCGGGCTCTTACCGCCATTTCATCCCCTCCGTTGTCAAGTCTGTCACCTCCCGCGAGGAGCTTCTCACCTGCTACACCCCCTATCAGGCCGAGATCAGCCAGGGCGTGCTGCAGGGCACCTTTGAATTTCAGACCATGATCTGCGAGCTGACCGGCATGGACGTCTCTAACGCCTCGCACTACGACGGTGCGACCGCCGCGGCTGAGACCATCCCCATGTGCAAGGACCGCAAGCGCACGAAGGCCTATGTTTCCGCCGCCGCGCACCCGCAGACCATCGAGGTCATGAAGACCTACTGCTTTGCTTCGAACACGGAGCTTGTCGTCGTTCCCGCGAAGGACGGCAAGACCGATATGGACGCGCTGCGCGAAATGCTCGGTGCAGACGCCGCCTGCTTCTACCTCCAGCAGCCGAGTTACTTCGGCCAGCTTGAGGATGCCAAGGCCATCGGCGAGATCGTCCACGCCGCGGGCGCGAAGTTCGTCATGGGCGTGAATCCCATCGCCTGCGCCATCCTGCCCACACCGCGTGAAGAGGGCGCGGATATCGTCGTCGGCGACGGTCAGCCCCTCGGCCTCGACACCGCGTTCGGCGGCCCGTACCTCGGCTTCATGGCCACCACCAACGCCATGACCCGTAAACTTCCCGGCCGTATCGTCGGCCAGACGACGGACGTGGACGGCAAGACCGGCTACGTGCTGACGCTGTCTGCGCGCGAGCAGCACATCCGCCGCGAAAAGGCCAGCTCCAACATCTGCTCCAACCAGGCGCTGTGCGCCTTCTCCGCGGGCGTTTACATGGCCGCGATGGGGGAAAAGGGAATGAAGCAGTGCGCAAGACTCTGCACCTCGAAGGCGCACTATTTCGCCTCCGAGCTTGAAAAGGCTGGCTGCACCATCAAGTACAAGGGCGAATTCTTCCACGAGTTCGTCACCGAAGTGGAATGCCCCAACTGCCGCAAGAATATCCTCGACGCGCTCGAGGCCGAGGGCATCCTCGGCGGCGCGGAGGTCGAAGGCGGTATCCTCTGGTGCGTGACCGAGCTTGTGAGCAAAGCGCAGCTCGACCGCGCCGTTGCCATCGTAAAGGAGGTGCAGTAAATGAAGCTCATTTTTGAACTCGGCGTCGAAGGCCGCGGCATGACCCTCATGCCCGAGTGCGACGTCCCTGAATATCAGCTCCCCGAAGAGCGCACTGCGCCGCTGCACCTGCCCCACGTGAGCGAGAACGAGCTCACCCGTCACTACACCGCCCTCTGCAAGCGTATCCACGGCGTGAATGACGGCTTCTATCCCCTCGGCTCCTGCACGATGAAGTACAACCCCAAGATCGACGAGGACATGGCGGCGCTGCCGGGCTTCACCCAGCTCCACCCGCTCCAGCCCATCGAGACTGCGCAGGGCGCGCTCGAGGTGCTGCACACCCTCGGCTCTGAGCTTGGTGAGGTCTTCGGCATGGATGCCGTCACCTTCCAGCCCGCAGCAGGCGCGCACGGCGAGTTCACCGGCGTTCTTCTCATCAAGGCCTATCATACCGACCGCGGCGACACCGCGCGCACGAAGATCATCGTGCCCGACTCCGCCCACGGCACGAACCCCGCGACTGCCGCAATGTGCGGTTTCCAGGTCGTGAACATCCCCTCCGGCGCGGACGGCTGCGTCGACCTCGACGCCCTGCGCGCCGCCGTCGGCCCCGACACCGCGGGATTGATGCTCACGAACCCCAACACCGTCGGTATTTTCGACAAGAACATCCTTGAGATCACCAAGATCGTCCACGACGCGGGCGGCCTGTGCTATTACGATGGCGCGAACCTCAATGCCGTCATGGGCGTGGTCCGTCCCGGCGACATGGGCTTCGACTGCATCCACAGCAATCTGCACAAGACCTTCGCCACCCCGCATGGCGGCGGCGGCCCCGGCGCGGGCGCGGTCGGCTGCAAGGAATTCCTCAAAAAGTATATGCCCGGCCCGCTGGTCGTCGAGAAGGATGGCAAGTACGGCTTCGAGTATCCCGAAAAGTCCATCGGCCGCGTGAAGATGTTCTACGGCAACTTCGGCGTCGTGGTGCGCGCACTGACCTACGTGCTCACGCTCGGCAAGTCCGGCATCCGCGAGGCGGCGATGAACGCCGTGCTGAACGCGAACTATATGCGCGTCAAGCTCAAGGACACCTTCACTATGGCGTATGACGAGATCTGTATGCACGAGTTCGTCATGTCGCTCGTGGACCTGCACAAGGAGACGGGTGTTTCCGCGCTCGACCTTGCCAAGGGTATGCTCGACTTCGGCCTGCACCCGCCCACGATGTACTTCCCGCTCATCGTCCACGAGGCGCTCATGGTCGAGCCCTGCGAGACCGAGAGCAAGGAGACCATGGACGAGGTCTGCGACATCTACTGCAAGCTCTTCGAGCTCGCGCACTCCGATCCCGAGGCGCTGCACACTGCGCCGCATGACACGCCCGTTCGCCGCCTCGATGAGGTCGGCGCAGCGCGCAACACCATCCTTCGCTATACATTTGCATGATCAAAAAGCTACAGTATTACATCGGAAGCTGCACCGACCCCCACCGCAACCTCGCTCTCGAGGAGTATCTGACCGATACGGTGGGGGAGGACACCTGCATCCTCTATCTCTGGCAGAATAAGCACACGGTCGTCATCGGCCGCAACCAGAACGCGTGGCAGGAATGCCGCACGACCGAGCTGGAGCGCGACAGCGGGACGCTGGCCCGCCGTCTCTCCGGCGGCGGCGCAGTCTACCATGACATGGGCAACCTCAACTTCACCTTCTCGCTGCGTCAGGCCGACTACGACCTGCGCAGGCAGCAGAGCGTGATCGTCGAGGCCTGCCGTAGTCTCGGCATTCCAGTGGAAATTTCGGGCCGGAACGACATCTTGACGAACGGGTGCAAATTCTCCGGCAATTCCTTCTACTCGCACGCGGGCTGCGCGTTCCACAACGGAACGCTGCTCGTGAACGTCGACATGGCGAACCTCGGCAAGTACCTCACGCCGTCGAAGACGAAGCTCGAGAGCAAGGGCGTCGCGTCCGTGCGCTCGCGCGTCATCAACCTGACCGAGCTCAAGCCCGATCTGACGATCGACGGCATGGCTCGCTCCATGGTCAAGGCGTTCGAGACCGTTTACAGTCTTGAAGCGGCGGAGCTGCGTGAGGAGGATTTCGATGCAAGCGAAGTCGAGCGCCGTTACCAGCGCTTCCACAGCTACGACTGGGTGTACGGCAGAAGTGTGCCGTGCTCATTCACCTGCGCCAAGCGCTTTGCCTGGGGCGAGGTGACGATCGAGCTGGCGGTGGAAAACGCCGTCTGCACCGACGCTGCCGTCTGGTCCGACGCGATGGACGCGGAGTTTGCAAAGCCGTTAGCGGATGCCCTGCGCGACTGCCGCTTCTCGATCGACGCGCTCTGTGAGCGCGTGCAGTCGGTGGGGGAGTGCCGCGACTACGCAGACGATCTCTGCGCGCTGCTGCGCGAGCAGGATATCTGAAAAATTTAAGATCACACCCGCAATGCCGCCGTTTTCCGGCGGCATTGCTCGGAAAAGGAACGAAATACTATGTCTGATTATCAACTCATCGTCATCGGCGCAGGTCCGGGCGGCTATGAAGCGGCACTGCGCGCAGCGAAGCTGGGCCTCAAGACCGCCGTTGTGGAAAAGCGCGAGGCAGGCGGCACCTGCTTGAACCGCGGCTGCATCCCCACCAAGACGCTGCTCCACTCCTCCCAGGTCTATCACGACGCCAAGCACGGCGCGCACATCGGCGTGCACACCGAGGACATCAGCGCCAACATTGAGGAAATTTTTGCCTACAAGCGCGAGATCTCGCAGAAGCTGTCCTCCGGCATCGAATCCCTCTTCAAGACCGCGAAGGTCGACTTCCTGCGCGGCACGGCCCTCATCGCCGCGTCCGGCACGGTCCGCGTGACCGACGCCGAGGGCAATACCAAGGACTACACCTGTGACGATATCATGATCGCCACGGGCTCTGTCCCCGCGCGCCCGCCCATTCCGGGTCTGGAGCTCGCGATGACCTCCGACGAACTGCTCGAGGGCAGTGACCACCTGTATCGCTCCATCGTCATCATCGGCGGCGGCGTCATCGGTATCGAATTTGCGACCTTCTACGCGGACCTCGGCTGCGAGGTGACCGTCATCGAGGGCATGGACCGTCTGCTGCCCAACATGGACAAGGAACTCGGCCAGAACCTCGCGCTCATCCTCAAAAAGCAGGGCGTGAAGGTCTTCACGAACGCGATGGTCCAGAGCGTGGAGAAATCGGGCGGGGACATCGCCGTGAACTTCACCTGCAAGGAAAAGAACGAGACCGTCGCGGGCGAAGCCGTGCTCTGCGCCATCGGCCGCCGTCCGTACTGCGACGGCCTGTTCGCTGACGGTGTCTCCGTCGAGATGGACCGACGCAGTATCGCCGTGAACGAGCGCTACGAGACGAGCATTCCCCACATCTACGCCATCGGCGATGTGTCGGCAAAGATCCAGCTCGCCCACGTTGCGACCGCGCAGGGCATCGCCTGCGTCGATATGCTCTGCGGCAAGGAGAACCACACCTCCATGTCCGTTGTGCCGAGCTGCATTTACTGCCGTCCGGAGATCGCGGTCGTCGGCATGACCGAGGCCGAGGCCAAGGAGGCGGGCATCCCCGTCAAGGTCGGCAAGCACGTCATGTTCGACAACGCCAAGACGCTCATCGCCGACCCCGGCCGCTGCTTTATGAAGTTCGTCGCAAACGCTGAGACGCGCGAGCTTCTGGGCGCGCAGCTCATGTGCGAGCATTCGAGCGATATGATCGGCGGCGTTTCGCAGGCGCTCGCCAACCACATGACCGTCGAGCAGTTCAAGCTCGCCATCCGTCCGCATCCATCGTTTGAAGAGGCGATGACCGCCGCGCTCGAAGAGCTTTCCGAAAAATTAGGCTAATGCCGTTGCGGGAGAACTTGCCTATCCTGCAAGGACAAAAATAAGCGTAAAAGTACGCCGTGGAGCGAAAAATCCGCGGCGTATTTTTATTCTGTCTTTTTACGAATTTTTAGCATATCATTTTCTCATTTTATCTTGACAAAATGTAATGCAGTGGTATAATGGCAACAATTTCCACCGCAAAGGAGGCGATCACATGAAGGCTACGTTTACATCCGAAAACAGCGTTCTCGGTGTAAGCTGGCGACTGATCGTAGGCATAGAGGGACGCACGCGCGCATCTATGCTGTCTGAGCAGCCTCCCGCGGTTTGACTGACTTTTTTCGCAAGCTCGGTTTGATTCGTTGGCTGCAATGATCGGCAGCATTGGACCCGGTGTGTTCCGTTGGTCTGGACCTTCGCGCACGCAGTTTTCGTGGAGGGAACAGGCAGGGAGCAGCCGGTTTTTCTGTTACTACGATCATTTTTCGGCACGGCCCGTACAAGGGCCGCATCGCCGCCACGAAAGGAAAAATAACCATGAAACGCAAACTTACTGCCAAAGAATATACCTACGTTGCCAGCATGCTCTTCGGCCTCTTCTTCGGTGCCGGCAACCTCATCTTCCCCGTGCACCTCGGTCAGATGGCCGGTGCAAACGTCTGGCAGGCCATCCTGGGCCTTCTCATCACGGCCGTTGGCCTGCCGCTGCTCGGCGTGGCCGCGCTCGGCATCAGCCGCTCCACCGGTCTCTTCGATCTGAGCAGCAAGGTGAACCGTCCCTACGCGATGTTTTTCACCTGCGCGCTGTATCTGACCATCGGGCCGTTCTTCGCCATTCCCCGCTGCGCGACGACCTCCTTCACCGTGGGTCTCGAGCAGATCCTGCCGCAGGACGGAAACACCACGCTGTACCTGCTGCTCTTCTCGGTGGCGTTTTTCGCCGCGGCGCTCTTTTTTGCGCTGCGCCCCGGCAAGATCCTCACCTGGGTCGGTAAGATCCTGAACCCCTGCTTCCTCGTCTTCCTCGCCATCCTCGTCATTATGGTGCTCGTCACGCCGAGCGCTCCTATCGCGGATGTCGAACCCCTCGGCGACTACGCTTCTCAGCCCTTTTTCGCCGGTTTCCTCGAAGGCTACAACACCATGGATGCGCTGGCGAGCCTTGCCTTCGGCATCATCGTGGTGCAGGTCATCCGTGACCTCGGCGTGGACGATCCTACTGCCGTGGCGGGCAGCACCGTCCGCGCAGGCATCTTTAGCTGCCTGCTGATGGCGTTCATCTACATCGCCGTCACCATCGCCGGCGCGCAGAGCCGCGGCGTGCTCGAGGCCAGTGAAAACGGCGGCACGGCGCTCGCCCAGATCGCGCAGCACTACCTCGGCTCCGTCGGTCTCTTCATCCTCGCCGCCACCGTGACGCTCGCGTGCCTGAAGACCGCCGTCGGCCTCATCACGAGCTGTGCCGAGACCTTCACCGCGCTCTTCCCCGACGGCCCGAAGTACCGCGTCTGGGCCATCATCTTCAGCCTGGTGTCGCTGCTGTTCGCGAACCTCGGCCTCAGCGCCATCATCAGCTATTCGCTGCCGGTGCTGATGTTCCTCTATCCGCTGTCCATCGCGCTCATCGCGCTTGCGCTGCTCGGCAAGTTCTTCGGCCACGACCGCACCGTGTACTGCTGGACGATCGGCTTCACGCTCATCGCCGCCATTTACGACCTCATCATCGCGCTGCCCGAGGGCGTGTTCAATGCCATCCACGGTCCGGCCATCAAAGCGTTTGGCCAGCAATATCTGCCGTTTGCCAAGCTCGGCCTCGGCTGGGTCTGCCCGACGCTCATCGGCGCGGCCATCGGCCTCGTCCTGCACTTCACGCGTAAAGGCAAAGCCAAAGCGTAAACCGCCTATCCCTCATCATAAAAGACCGCTCGAAGCAGGCAGCTTCGAGCGGTCTTCTGTTTTTCCTCGCGATCTTACCAGGCGGCGACGGTGCCGTCGCATCTCGGCTCGGTGCCGGCGGCATACACGCCGTTTTCGCACTTCCAGATGATCTCGCCGCGGCCCATGGCCGTGCGGTCGTCGACGATCTCGACCTCGTGCCCCATGGCGCGCAGGCGCTCGGCGATCTCCTCGCCCGCTTCGCGCTCGAGCTGGAGCTTCTTGCCACCGATCCACTGGATGCGCGGCGCGTCGAGCGCCTCCTGCGGGTTCATGTGGTAATCGATGGTGTTCACGAGCACCTCAAGCTGGCCCTGCGGCTGCATGAACGCGCCCATCACACCGAACGGGCCGACGGCCTCGCCGTCCTTGAGCAGGAAGCCGGGGATGATGGTGTGATAGGACTTCTTGCCGCCCGCAAGATAGTTGTCGCTCTTCGGGTCGAGTGAGAAGTTCGCGCCGCGGTCCTGGAGCGAAATGCCCGTGCCGGGGATGGCGATGCCCGCGCCAAAGCCGCAGTAGTTGCTCTGGATGAAGGAGACCATGTTGCCTTCCGCGTCCGCGGTGCAGAGGTAGATCGTACCGCCGCAGTGCGGGTCGCCCGCCTTAGGCTCGAGCGCGCGGTCCGTGATGAGCGCGCGGCGGGAAGCAAGGTAGGCAGGGGAGAGCAGCTCGCTGACCTTCGTTTTCATATAGCGCAGGTCGGCAACGTAGGTCTTCGTGTCGGCAAAGGCGAGCTTGATGGCCTCCATGAGCTTGTGGTAGTGCTCCGCATCCTCGCGCTTTTCGGGCAGTGTCAGCCCGTTGAGCATGCCGAGTGCCATCAGCACCGTGATGCCGTGGCCGTTGGGCGGGATCTCGCAAGCGGTGTAGCCGCGGTAGTCCTGCGTGATAGGCTCGACCCACTCGGGGTGGTAATTCTTGAAGTCATCCTCGCAGAAGTAGCCACCCGTCGCGCGGGAATGGGCCACGATCTTCTCCATCAGCTCACCGCGGTAGTAGCTCTCGCAGTTCGTCGCAGCGAGGGAGCGGAGCGTATCAGCATAGGCGGGAAAACGGAAAATATCGCCCGCGCGGTACGGTGAGCCGTCCGGCTTCATGAAGCACTTCCACCAGTACTCATAGGGGGCGGGGTCCTGCGCCATGACCCTGGCGATGCGCCTGCTGTCGCGCGCCCAGAGCTTGCCGACATTGACGGGCACGGCATAGCCGTTTTCGGCGTAGGAAATGGCGGGCGCGAAGAGCTCGGAGAGCGGCTTTGTGCCAAAGCGCGCATTGAGCGCGGCCCAGCCCGCGGGCGCGCCCGGGACCATCGTGGGGAGCCAGCCTTCCTCGGGCACCTTGGAAAAGCCTTTTGCGCGAACCTCGTCCGCGCTCAGCGCCATCGGCGCAACGCCGCTGGCGTTCAAGCCGTAGAGCTTTTTCTCGCGCTCGATCCATACGAGCGCGAAACAGTCGGACCCAAGGCCGTTGCCCGTCGGCTCGAGCAGCGGCATCGCGCCGGCCATGGCGACGGCGGCATCGACGGCGTTGCCGCCATTTTTCAGCACGTCGAGGCCGACCTGTGCGCCGAGGGGAACGGACGTGCAGCACACGCCGTTTTTGGCGTAGACCACGTTGCGGCGGGAGGAATAGCGGTAAGTAAACGGGTCAAAATTCGGCATGATCGTTTCTCTCTTTCATTTGTTTTCCCCAGTATAGCAGGGGCGTGGGAAAAGGGCAAGGAAAAGGGACGTTCCGCGCGGGAACGTCCCTTTCTTCATCTCACGGGTACTTCCGCGCCGGTCAGACCGCCGTGGAAACGGATGCGGGCGGCTCGCCGCTCTTGTGCTTGCGCTGATAGACGAGCTTCTGGTACGCGATGACAATGACCAGCAGCGCGATACCGATGACATCGGTGATGGTCTTGCTGTCGATGAGCAGCAGCGCGCCGGCCATGGAAGCAATGCGCAGCAGCCAGCCCAGGTTGCCGAAGAGGTAGCCTTCGACGGCGGCGGCGATCATCACAACGCCGATGCAGGAGGTGATGACGACCTGGATACCGCTGAGCAGCGTGACATTTTCCAGCAGCAGCTGCGGATTATACATGAACTTATACGGGATGATGAAGCCCGCGAGCGCCAACCGCACCGACTGCCAGCCGGTCTTCATCGGGCTGCCGCCGGAGAGACCGGCCGCTGCGAACGACGCGAGCGCGACAGGAGGCGTCAGGTTTGCGAACATCGCATAGTAGAAGCAGAACAGGTGCGCGGCAAGCTCTGGCTGGCCCAGCTCAACGAGCGCGGGAGCGGCGATGGTCGCGGTGATGAGGTAGGACGGGATAGAGGGCAGGCCCATGCCGAGGATCATACAGGTGATCATGGTGAACACGAGCGTGAGCAGGACGCTGGACTGGCCGATACGAATGATGGCGTGTGCCACGTTGAGCGCAAAGCCCGTCAGGCCGCAGACGCCGACGATGATGCCGACGCAGGCGCAGGCGATGGCCACGGGAACGGTGGACTTGGCACCCGCGACGAACGCATCACAGATATCCTTGAGGCTCATGCGGCTGATGGGACGTGTTTCCGCGACGATGATGGTAACGATGATCGTCCAGAACGCACTGAAGATGACCGTGCGGCCGCTCCAGATGAGCATATAGAGCAGGAACGCGATGGGGATGAGCAGGTGGCCGCGCTCTTTCATGACCTGAGAAGCCTTGGGCATCTGCTCTTTGGGCAGACCGTTGAGGTTTTCCTTCGTGGCGCGCATCTGCACCTGCACGAGGATGCCCATATAGTAGAGGAGCGCGGGGATGACGGCGGCACGGATGATGACGCCGTACTTGATGCCGAGCGTTTCGGCCATAACGAAGGCGGCAGCGCCCATGATGGGCGGCAGTAGCTGGCCGCCGACAGAGGCGGTGGCCTCGACCGAACCGGCGAATTCCTTGGAATAGCCGGTCTTCTTCATCAGGGGGATGGTGAACGTGCCCGTCGTGACAACGTTTGCAACGGCGGAGCCGTTGATGGAGCCGAGGAAGCCGGAGGCAAGGACCGCGACCTTCACGGGGCCGCCCTTGGTGTGTTCGGCGAGGGCGTTGGCGATATCGTTGAAGAACTGGCCCATGCCGCACTTGTTCATCACTTCACCGAAGATGATGAATAGCACGATGTATGTCGCCGCGACCTTGACGGACGTGCCGTAGATGCCGTAGATATCGGTCGTGAGGTAGGTGACGATACGGTGCCAATTGTAGCCGCGGTGCATGAAGATTCCGGGCAGATACCGGCCGAAGAGGCCGTAGGCTAAGAAGATGATGGACAGGATGCTCAGCGCGGGGCCGCTCAGGCGGCGGGAGCATTCGAGCACGAGTAGAATGAGGATCGTGCCCATGATGATGTCGATCGTCTCGCCCTGAAAGCCTGTGGAGATGAACACCGGATAGCGGATGAAGACATAAATGGGCATGACCGCAGAGAGCGCGAAGAGGACCCAGTCGTACCAGGCCACCTTCTTGCGGCTGGACTTTTTGAACGCAGGGTAGAGCAGGAAGCCGATCACGAGGACAAGGCCGACGTGAATGGCGTGGTGCTTGATGTTGACCATCTGGAGGACATGGATGCCGGAGGCATAGGCCAGATGGTAGAGCGTAAAGGCAAGGCAGAGGACGTAGACGAGCTTATTGAGCCAGTCGGCTGTGAACTTGCGGGTGCGGGATTCTTTTTCATATTTCTCCATGATCTCGGCGCCTTTGGCAGCATCGAGCGGAGCAGCGTCGGCAGTTTCCACTGCGGCGTTTTTTTCCAAATCAGTCACGGAAGAGATACCCCCTTGTTGTAATGATCTTGGCCTCGACGCGGCTGGCGTCGGGCAGGGTGCGGAAATCAAATATCTCCGTAATATGTGAATTTTTTGACCAATCAATAGCCTTGCGGGGAACTGTTGTTCTCCGCGCGTGAACGGTTCCTTTTGACGTGTAAACGGGAAAACGCAGGAAGGTTGCGTTTATTGTCATTTTCTATGAATTTATTTCAATTTTCAGCTATTGAAATGTGAAAAATCCGCTGTTATACTGTAGCATATAAATTCTTAACATGAAGGGGCACACCGCATGCAGAACGATCTGCTCTTTTCCCTCATCCTGAACATCAGTCTGCTCGTGCTGATGGCGACGATATTGACGGAGGTCCGCCCGCTGCGCATCATAATCAAGCGGCAGGAACGCTCGGTCTACAACCAGCTCTTTTTGGGTCTCATCTTCGGTCTGCTCTCCATTAGCTGCACGTATACGGGCCTTTCGTTCGAGGGCGCGGTCGTCAACACGCGCGTGGTGAGTACCATCGCTGCAGGGCTGGTTGGCGGACCTGTGAGCGGCGTGTGCGCAGGTCTCATGAGCGGCGTGCACCGCTACCTCTACAACCCCGCGGGCTTTACCTCGTTCGCCTGCGGTATCGGCACGTTTGGCTTCGGCGTCATCGGTGCGCTGAGCTACCGCTGGTTTTCCCGCCGGGGCGGCGCACACTCGACCTGATCCTGCTCACCGTGGGCGCAGAGCTTGTGCAGGCTGCGCTCATCCTACTGCTCTCCAAGCCCTTCTCCGCGGCACTCGCGCTGGAAAAGGCTATCCTGCTGCCGAAGATGCTCGTCAACTCCATCGGTCTTGTCGCCTTCATGCGCATTCTGGACCGGCTGAACCGTGACCTCACCATCGAGCTCGTCGAGCAGCGCGCAGTGGCGCTGCTCATCGCGCAGGAGTGCCTGCCGTACCTGAGAAAGGGCATCCGCGATCACGAGAGCGCACAGCGTGCGGTAAACATCGTGCACGAAAAGCTGCCGCACTTTCAGGTCGCGATGACAAACCGTACACAGGTCTTGGCCGCGAGCGGCTGCGACCTTCCCGCAACGCCTCTGCCAACCGCCGCGCGCGAAGCGATGGCTCAGCAAGAAACGGTCGTGATGGAGGTCGCAAAGGGACAGCGCAGCGCTATGCTGGCCGCCCCGCTCGTCACGGACGAGCAGGTCATCGGCGCGCTGCTGCTCATCACACCAACGGGACCGAACCTTGTGCTGGACGCTGACGTGAAGACACTTGAGAGCCTTGCGCAGTTCTTCTCCGTCATGCTGGAGCTCGGTGAGACTGAGCACCAGATCGCACTGCGCAAGCAGGCGGAATTCCGCGCGCTACAATCGCAGATCAACCCTCATTTCCTCTTCAACGCGCTCAACACCATCTCAGCGCTGTGCATGACCGACCCCGACCGCGCGTGCAAGACCATTTTGATCCTCGCCAACTACTTCCGCCAAACGCTCACGATCAACGAACCCTTCGTCCCGCTCGAGCAGGAGATCGCAAACGTCGACAATTACCTCATGCTGACCGAGGCGCGCTTTGAAGGCGCGCTGCACATCGAGTGCGAACTGCCGGACGATCTGCGCGCGCTGCGCCTTCCGCCGCTCATTTTGCAGCCCATCGTGGAAAACGCCGTGCGGCATGGCTTTGTCGCCGTGGAGACCGACGGCGTGGGCCGCGGCTGCGTGCTGCATACGCTCTCAGGTAAGACTTACAGTGACGGTACATCGCTAGGCGAATATGAGGGGAAGCTCTCCGGTCAGGGCTTTTACCGCATCCACAAGACGTGCCTTGTGCACCTCAAATATGTGGAGAGCATCTTCCCATGGAGCAGCAACGGCTTTGCCCTGCGCGTACGCGGGGAAAACACGGTGCTGCCCATCAGCCGCGACCGCGTGCGCGAGCTGCGGCGGCTTTTAGACATCTGAATGCAAGCGGTCCCACCGCGCAAAAATGTGCGGTGGGGCTTTTTTCGCATCAGCAAAGCGTTACGCAGACTTGCCGCGCTTCTTTACCGTTCCTTGGCGCGTTTCTCTCCGCCGCCCCTTGCCAAAAGTTGGCCGCTCTGGTACAATGAGAAAAAGAAAAGGAGGGAGTTTTTCATGGAGGCCACCCTGCGCGCCCCCGCTGTCTTACTCACAGGAAAAGGCTGAAGCTTTTATATCCTGCCGCGCCCACCCACGGCGTGGTGAAGCATTGACGCGTTTTCGCGCCTATTTTTTTATCTTTTGCCCCTGTCCCGGGGGCGCTACATTTTTTAAGGACGTGTTATTTTGTTACTCTCAGGGAAAAGTCTCAAGCATGACTTCATCCGTTTTGTCTCGGCAACGATGGCCTCTCAGGTCGTCTTCTCGCTCTACTCCATGGTCGACGGGCTCATGGTCTCCATCGGCGTGAACGAATACGCGATGAGCGCCGTCAACCTCGCCATTCCCTTCACCAACGCACTCTTTTCCATCGCGGTGCTCTTCGCCGTCGGCTCGTCCACGCTCATCGCGATCTTCATCGCGCAGGAAAAGCGGCACGAGGCCGATACCCTCTTTTCGCAGAACTTTGTCACGCTGCTCGTCATCGGCGCGATCATCACCGCGCTGGTGCTGCTCTTTTTAGACCCCTTCGCGCGTCTTCTCGGCGCGGATGACATCACGCTCGACTATGTCAAGCACTATCTCCTCGGCATTGCGCCGTTCAGCGTGTGCTATCTCGTCTCCTACAACCTTGAGGTGCTCGTCAAGACCGACGGCTACCCGCGCTACGCGCTCTTCACGGTCATCGGCGGATGCCTGACGAACTGCGTGCTCGATTACATCGCCATCTTCTGGCTCGATATGGGCGTCTTCGGCGCGGCGGTCGCCACGGGCATTTCCCAGCTCGTCACCTGCATTTCTTACTTCGTCCACTTTTTCAGCAAAAAGTGCACCTTCCGCCTGCGGAAGTTCCGCTTCGATCCGCGCCTCTATGCGCGCATCCTGCCCATCGGCCTCTCTGACGGCGTGACGGAGCTGTGCACGGGTCTGATGATCTTTCTCTTCAACCGCACAGTGCTGCGCTGCATCGGCACGGACGGCGTCGTGACCTACACGGTCATCGCCTATGTGACGACCATCATCATCAACCTCATGGTCGGCATCTCGCAGGGCTCGCAGCCGCTCGTGAGCTATCACTACGGCAAGGAGGACCACGCGGGCTGCCGCAAGCTCCTGCGCTACGCGCTCACGACCGTGAGCGTGCTCGCGCCGGTGCTGTTTGTGTTCATTTTCCTCTTCGCCCCCCAGATCGTGCGCACCTATCTCTCGCACGCCTCGAGCGAGCTTGTCGAATACTCCATCCACGCCTTCCGCCGCTACAGCATTTCGTATCTGCTCGTCGGCTTCAACATTGTCATCGGCGGATTTTTGACCGCGCTCGAGCGTCCCGTTCCCGCCATCAGCATCTCCGTCGGCCGCGGGCTCGTGCTGCAAAGTGCGGTGCTGCTGACGCTCGCGGCGGTCTTCGGCGGCGAGGCGCTGTGGTACACACCCATTCTCTCCGAGGCAATGTGCCTTATCATGTCCCTCTTCTTCCTGCGCCGCTATCAGCGCGCATATCAAAGCTGACTCCGCCCTCCACGGCGATGAAACGGCCCGGCCTTTCGGCCGGGCCGTAGATCTTTGCTTGCAAATAAAGATGTACGCCGTATAATGGGAAAAAGACTTACCATTCTCAAAGGAGGCATCATGATGAACGCTGCCGATACTGCCCGCACCGCGCTGCGCGCGGATGCGGAGACCATTCTGCGCGGGGCCATCCGCGCGGTGCTGCCGGACGAGGCCGTGCGCCGCGCGCTTACAGATGTGCAGTTCCCCGGCCGGGTATTTCTTGTCGCGGCGGGCAAGGCCGCGTGGCAGATGGCAAATGTCGCTTGTAAAGCGCTGCCCGCGCTCGCAAGCGGCGTGGTCGTGACCAAATACGGCCACGTCAAAGGCGAGATCGACGGCGTCGCCTGCTATGAGGGCGGCCATCCCGTGCCGGACGAGAACTCTCTGCGCGGCACAGCCGCCGCGCTTGCGCTGACGCAGGATCTGCGCGCGGACGATACGGTGCTCTTCCTGCTCTCGGGCGGCGGCAGCGCGCTTTTCGAGCAGCCGCTCCTGCCGCTCGCGGACTTGCAGGACATTACGCGAGCGCTTCTTGCCGCGGGCGCGGACATTGTGGAGATCAACACCGTGCGCAAGCGCCTCTCCGCCGTCAAGGGTGGGCGCTTCGCCGCGCACTGCGCGCCCGCGCAGGTCTTCAGCATCGTGCTGAGCGATATCGTCGGCGACCCGCTCGACATGATCGCCTCCGGTCCCGCGTGTCCCGACCGCTCCACCTGCGCGCAGGCCATCGCGGTCGCGGAAAAGTACCGGCTGCGTCTGTCTCCGCAGGCACAGGCTCTGCTGGCGGTCGAAACGCCGAAAACGCTCGAAAACGTGACGACCAATATCACCGGCAGCGTGCGCGAGCTCTGCGCCGCGGCAGCAAACGAGTGCCGCGTGCTCGGCTATGAACCGATCCTGCTCACCGACTGTCTTACCTGCGAGGCGCGCGAAGCGGGAAGCTTTCTCGCATCCGTCGCGCGCACGCACGCGGGGGAGGGG
Source organism: uncultured Eubacteriales bacterium (assembly GCA_900552015.1). Lineage (GTDB taxonomy): Bacteria > Bacillota > Clostridia > Oscillospirales > Oscillospiraceae > Hominicoprocola. The sequence goes on from URXY01000027.1 coordinate 16,886, forward strand.
AGGTCTCTCGCCTTTCTCGCCGGCGGAGAGACAGTCGTACACTTCACAGGCGACGGCAAGGGCGGGCGGGATCAGGAGCTCGCGCTCGCCGCGGCGCTCGGCATCGAGGGGATATCCAACGTGCTCATCGCCTCCGCCGGGTCCGACGGCACGGATGGCCCGACCGACGCGGCTGGCGGCATCGTCGACGGCGGCACAGCGGCGGAAATGCGCCTGCACGGCACTGACCCCGCGCGTGCGCTCGCGGACAACGACTCCTATCACGCCTTGAAGTCCGCCGGCTCGCTCTTTTTCACGGGTCCCACGGGAACGAACGTCAACGACGTCGCGCTCGTGCTGATACGGGCGGAATAATATCCCCAAGCATTTCATTTTCGCATGAAGTCATTTGTATCCCACATTTGCATTTTATCCAAACTCTTTCCTCTTTCCGTATGTCAGGACTGTTTTCTTCGCTGAAATCCGCCCGCCGCGGACAAAACCGTATTGACAACAGCGGAACAATGGACTATTGTACACACATCATTCGTCAAATGCTTTGAGCAGGACACGACTTCCCCGGATCACCGCTTTCAGAGAGCCGTTGGTGGTGCAAAACGGCAGCAAGGAACGGGCAGGCCATCCCCTGTGAGCAGCCGCGGTGAAAGGCGCAAATGCCGAGTAATCACAGCCGGTCCCCCACCGTTAACAGGGTACGCTCTCCGAACAGTTCGGGCAGCGGTCGAGCGGCCGGTCCTTCCGGCAAGCAAAGTGGTAACGCGGAAGTTGAGATCTGCGGCGGATATCGCCGCGATATTGGCCTTCGTCTTTGCGATGGGTTTTCGTTGTGGAAAATCCGCGGCAGAGGCGGGGCTTTTCTTTTTGCTCCGGCATTGGCGAAGAACATTGCATTTTTAGGAAAGAAAGGGAAATCACATGAACACACTCGTCATCGTGCTGATCGCGGCGGTCGTCCTCGTCGCCGCCTACGCACTCTATGGCCGCTGGCTCGCCAAGACCTGGGGCATCGACCCCAAAGCGCAGACCCCCGCCGTCAAGTATAACGACGGCAAGGACTTTGTCCCCACCAACGGCTGGACCGTCTTCAGCCACCAGTTTTCCTCCATCGCGGGCGCGGGCCCTGTCACCGGCGCGATCCAGGCCGCCGCGTTTGGCTGGCTGCCGGTGCTGCTGTGGGTACTGCTCGGCGGCGTCTTCTTCGGCGCGGTGACGGACTTCGGTGCGCTGTACGCCTCCGTCAAAAACGACGGCAAGTCCATGGGCATGCTGATCGAAAAGTACATCGGCAAGCTCGGCCGCAAGCTGTTTCTGCTGTTCTGCTGGCTGTTCTGCCTGATCGTCATTGCGGCGTTCGCCGACATGGTCGCGGGCACGTTCAACGCCTACACCGTAGTCGACGGCGTGACGCAGCTTGCCGATGCCGCGCAGACCAACGGCGCGGCCGGTATGGTGTCCATCATGTTCATGGTGTTCGCCGTTGTCTTCGGCCTTGTGCAGAAGAAGCTGAACCTCTCGGGCTGGAAGGAGGCCGTGCTCGGCATCCTCTGCATCGTCGCCTCGTTTGCCGTCGGCATGAATTGCCCGCTCATCTTCGGCAAGGTGACCTGGAGCTACATCACGTTCGTCTACATCTTCTTCGCCGCCGTGCTCCCGATGTGGCTTTTGAAGCAGCCGCGCGACTATATGACGACTTTCATGTTCATCTGCATGATCGCGGGTGCGGTCGTCGGCCTTCTCGTCGCGCACCCGACGATGAACCTCCCCGTTTTCACGGGCTTCAACAATGAAAGCCTCGGCACGATGTTCCCCATCCTGTTCGTCACCGTCGCCTGCGGCGCGGTGTCCGGCTTCCACAGTCTCGTCTCCTCCGGCACGTCGTCCAAGACGGTCGAAAACGAGAAGGATATGCTCAAGGTCGGCTACGGCGCGATGATCCTCGAGAGCCTTCTTGCCGTGCTCGCGCTCTGCGTGGCCGGTGCAGCCGCTGCGGCGGACGGCACCCCCGCCGCTGGTACCCCGTTCCAGATCTTCAGCCGCGGTGTCGCGGGCTTCTTTGAGATGTTCGGCGTGCCGACCTATGCCGCCACGGTCTTTATGACGATGTGCGTCTCCGCCCTCGCCCTCACGAGCCTTGATGCGGTCGCCCGTATCGCACGCATGAGCTTCCAGGAGCTTTTCAGCGTGGACGACATGGCCCATGCCGAGCCCTGGCGCAAGCTCCTGTGCAACACGTATTTCTCTACCGTGCTGACGCTCGTGCTCGGCTACGTGCTCACGAAGATCGGCTACTCCAACATCTGGCCGCTGTTCGGCTCGGCGAACCAGCTTCTCTCCGCGCTCGTGCTCATCACGCTGTGCGTCTTCCTCAAGGTCACGGGCCGCAGCAACAAGATGCTCTTCCCGCCGCTCGTCATCATGCTCTGCGTCACGTTCACGGCGCTCGTCCAGCGCCTGATGGCCATGGTGCGCGCCATCCAGAATGCTGCCGCCGTCACCATCCCCGCGGGCGAGACGACCTGGGGCGCAGTGTTCGTCGCCAACGGCTTACAGCTCATCATCGCGGTGCTGCTCATCGTGCTCGGCGCGACCATCGTCGTAAACTCCATGAAGAGCTACGTCGCCAGCAAGCACAACAGCGAAAAGGCATAATATCCGAACTTCTTCATAAAAGCGGAAGCCCGAAACGATCTTGTTTCGGGCTTCCGCTGTTTTTCTTTTATGATGTGCTCATGCGAGCGTTTCGGCAAACGCTGCCAGCGCATCGAGGCCGTCCTTGAGCGTCTGTACGTCGCAGGCGTAGCCGATACGCATACTGCGCGGCTGCTCAAAGCAGTCGCCCGGCGTGACGAACGCGCCGGTGGCGTGGTACATCTGCTTGCAGAAGTCGTAGGAGGGGAGGTCGTAGTCGTAGTAGACGAGTGCGGTCGTTCCGGCTTTGGGCTTGGTATAGAAGAAGTGGGGATGGGCCTTGACCCAATCATCGAGGATGGCAAGATTCTCGCGCACGATGGCCTGATTGCGGCGGATCATCACGTCGCTGTGGCGCAGGGCGACGGTCGCGACCGCATCGTCGAACATACCGCAGCTAATGAGATCGTAATCGCGGTGGGAATAGAAAGCAGTGAGCGCGTCCTTGTCGTGCGTGGCGATCCAGCCCATGCGCAATCCCGCGAGCGAAAAGACCTTGGACATGCTGCTGACGGAGATGCCCTTTTCATAGAGGTCGGCGACCGACTCGCACCAGCCGTCCTCCTGCGTCAGATGACGGTAGACCTCGTCGCACAGGACATAAGCGCCCACGCCGCGCGCAATGTCGATGATGCTCTCGAGAAGTGCTCTGCTCATCAGCGCACCGGTGGGGTTATTGGGGTTGTTGATGCAGATCATCTTTGTTTCCGGCGTGACGAGGGCCTTGAGCTCATCTAAGTCGGGCAGGTGATCATTCTCCTGCTTCAGGTGCATGATGGCAACGTCCGCACCGATGGACTCGGGGATGGAATAGAGCTGCTGATAGGTCGGCATGATGCTCACGACACGGTCGCCCGCGGAGATGAGCGAGCAGAAGACATGGTGGTTCGCGCTGGCCGCGCCGTGCATCAGCACGACCTCCTCCAGCTTCACCGTGTGATAGAGCTTCGTCACGCCCGCGCGCAGCTCATCGCTGCCCCAGATATCGCCGTAAGTCAGGCGGCGGGCACAGATATCCTTCAAAAATGTATCTTTATCCTCGCCCGTCAGCTCAAAAAGCTCGTCGAGCGAAACAGAGTCCACGCAGGTCTCGGCAATGTTGTAGCGCGCGCCGACCTCGTACTCGTTCATCCACTCTTCTACGGCAAAGGGCTTGATGTTCATAGTAAATTCCTCCATTATTTTTCAAAAAGTAATGGCATCCACGACCCAGCCTTATCCGGCAACTCCGGAATACCTACGGCTCAGTCGTGGATGCCCTTGACCCCGCGGCCGGTGCCGCGGGAAGCATACGATGTTTAGTTCATCTGTATTATGTATTATAATACAGAAAGCGGAAATGTCAAGAGGGAACCAGGGACACGCCGCTCTTTCCGAAGAGGCCACATCCTTCTGCCGGACAGCTTCTCTCCCGGCCTTGGACTATCATGGCCGGCGAGCTATCAAACTTTGCATTGTGCTTCCTGCCGCCGTATGCTATCCTCATATCGAGGTGAACTTCATGGAACTGCGGGTCTTACGCTATTTTCTCGCCGTGGCGCGCGAGGAAAATAGCACAAAGGCGGCGCTGCTCCATGTGACGCAGCTGACACTTTCCCGCCAGCTCATGCAGCTCGAAGAGGAGTTGGGCGTGAAGCTCTTCCGCCTCAGCCAGCACCGCGTCATCCTGACGGACGAAGGAATGCTGCTGCGCCGCCGCGCGCAGGAAATCGTGGAGCTTGCCGACAAGGCAGAGCGGGAATTGCAGCAGCACAAAGAGGAACTGACCGGCGAGGTCGCCATCGGCTGCGGCGAGAGCGTCGCCATGACCTTTCTCTCGACGCATATCCGTGCGTTCCGTGCGCTGCACCCGCAGGTCCAGTTCCGCATTTACAGCGCCAATGCCGACGATGTGAAGGAGCGCATTGAAAAAGGGCTTTTGGACATGGGCCTTCTCACAGAGCCGGTGGACATCGGGCGCTACGCCTTCTTGCGCACGCCGCAGAAGGACCGCTGGGGCGTTCTTGTGCCGAAGGAACACCCGCTGGCACAGCGGGTGGCCGTCACACCGGAGGACTTATTGGACACACCGCTCCTGATGAGCGGACGTGAGCGTGTGCGCGGCGCTGTGCTTCGACCTTGGCGATCTCTCTGATGCGCTGACTTTCGTTCCGCTTTCCCCGACACTGGAGACCGGAACGGTGCTGGCGTGGAAGAAGGACCAGTCCTGCTCTCCGGCATCGGAGCAATTCCTCGCTCTCATCAAAAATGCGATATAGGCATTTGTGTTTTCTCAAAACAGGTATTCGACAGATCCGCAAAACGGTTATACAATGCAGACATCCCAAAGGATGCCTGCATTTTTACATTAGGAGTTGATCGGATGACGCGGCAGGAGGCGAGCGAGCGCTATCATAGGCTTGGTCGCCTGGAATTCCCAGTTTTCTCAAGTTGGCCACCTTCGTTTTGGATATCTTCCATTGTTTCCAGATGTACATTCGGAGCCTCCCCGGACGATTATCCAGAGCCGGGGACGGAGATCACCGTCATCGGTGAATTTCAGCCCTATGAGGAAAACGGGGTGACATGGTATCATCTGGTGAAGGCAAAGATGGTTTGATTTTCGGTATGCGCAAACACAACATTTCTGACAGAACTATGAAGGTTAAGGAGCAAGCCCCTCTACGCCGCCGTTCTCCGTATGGGGAACGGTGTTCGTTCAAAACAAAAGACACTCCTTACCTTTATCGGTAGGGAGTGTCTTCTTTTATTCTTCGCCGAAATACCCGTTTACTCTGGCGCATTTCAGCGCACCTAATCTCAGTCCGTCTGCCGGTATACTCCTGTTCAAAAAGGTATAAAGGATATCCGCCCATGAATTGAGCGGATATCCTTTTTTGCCTATTAAGCGCTGAAATGATGTAAATTTGGTGTAAATCGGACACACCACTCACAGGAAGTCAAGCAATTTCAAGGCTTTGCGGCAGTCTCTTAGTACATGCCGCCCTTCAAAACCGCAACTTTTTGAAGCAAAACGAATATAACGGAAAATGCAGATTTTCATAGAGTTATCAAGGCTTTGAACCCGTTTTTGACGCTTCCTTGATTTTGATGAAATTCACACATTTCTATGCAAATCTACGCCACTTGACAGGGAATTGGCGTAAGTTGTGGCGTAAGCCAACCAACTTCGTACAATGAAAATTACAGGCTGCTGGCGATCTGTTCAAAGGCTCTCTCGACGGAATCAAAGCTGCTGTGCGTGTAGACGTCCAGCGTCACGCTGGCGTTGGAATGTCCCATCAGATATTGCAGGCTTTTCACATCAAGTCCTGCCTGCTGAACGTTGGTGCAGAAGGTATGCCGCAGCACATGGGGCGTGATCCGAGGGACAGGCTTGCCGTATGCCTTTTCAAATCGCGCTTGCAGACCCCGCATATAGTTCTCCAAGTGCATCGCGACCTTCGGCATCCCGGACTTGTCCAGAAAGAGAAAACCGCTGTGACCGTCCACCAGCAATTCCACCTTCGGGGCGGTTCTGGCTTTCACCACCCGCATCAGCGCCATGTAAACCGCGTCCGTCATGGGGACGTTTCGGATGCCGCTTTTGGTTTTGGGCGGCGTGACGAAATAGGGCTTCTCCGCCGTCCGGCATAGCTGCCGCCGAACGTGAATACAGCGTCGGTCGAAGTCAATATCTGCCCGTGTCAGACCGTACAGCTCGCTCACACGCAAGCCGGTTCCCAGCAGGATCACAATGTCATCATAGTAATTCCCGCCGCAGTCCTGCACGAATTGCAGATACTTCTCCTGCTGCTCCTTGGTCAGCGCATCGCGTACATAGGCATCCTTCGGCACCACATCAGACAGCTTGAACTTGAACGGGTTCTTGCGGATGATGTCATCATCCACCGCCATTTCAAATGCCGGTCTGACAACGCTTTGCAGCACACCGATGGTGTTTTGCTTGATGCCGCTGTCGTGCAGAAACACGAACCAGCCCTTTGCGTCGGAGAGCTTTACGGTTTTGATCGGCTTCTGTCCGAATGGGTCGGCGTGAATCCGTTTGACCGCAGAGCCATAAGACCGCAGCGAATTTTGCTTCAAGCCCCGTTTTAGATTCATGTAGCGATCAACCAGCTCCGCCACGGTCATTTCTCCCGCAGCATAGTCGATGCCGTCCGCCATGTCGCGCCGCAGCTCGTCCTCTTTCTTCCGCAGCTCTGTCAGGGATTTGGCGTAAATACAACGCCGTTTCTTGTGTATATCGGTATAACGATAGTCATAAGTGCCGTTTACTCTTTGGCTTTCGCCGTCCTTCAAAACACGACCTTTGCTATCTTTGCGCTTTTCAGACAATTCAGAAACTCCTTTCCGTGAAAAGCGCTATTATAGGGATTGATACAAGTATATCATACCGAATATGCGATTTCCACTGATATTGAACAGGAACAGACAACTTTTTCAAAGTGTCGCTGTGTCATAGATTTTCACATCACTTCTTCAAATAGAATACGCCTGCTCGATGAACTGATCGAACAGGCGGCGTTTAATCAGGCGCTTGTTGCCCACCCAGAGGACGAATTTGCAGCGGTCCTCGTTGGTGATCTCGCGCAGTTTGTTGATACCAATGCCAGAGTAAGCCGCAGCCTCCTCCAAGCTCAGATTGCTCTTTTCCCAAATCGGGATTTCCTTCATAGGCAGTTTACCCTCCTTATAAAATAGCCAGACAGGGCGAGGCGGCAACGCAGTCCGGCAACGGACTTCCAAAAACCTCGAAACAAACCCGGTCTGACGGTTAATTTACGGTTTTCCTTTTCTTCTATTTTTCTGTTGCTTTGGTTGTCAAAGGTAGAAAAACCTGACAGGACAAGGATTTCTCCGGCAACCAGCCCGGCAACGGGATAGCAGCAGGCTTTGCAACAAACCGTACCTTTCAGAACGGCATCTCGATCTGCTCTGTAATCTCTACAAAGCCGTCCGGGATTTTTGCGGCTGAGTTGCCGCTGCCGGTTGCAGCTCTTTCGCGCTCCCAGCCCTTTTGCCTGCCGTATCCGGCAAAGCTGCGGGGATTGGAGAAATACGTCCAGCCGGTCACGCACTGGTTCATAATTTCGTTGATCTCCCGGATCTCCCATTGCTTCGGCTCATCAAAGGCGTGGTTCAGCGCCTCCTTGTAAAGCTGCTTGGAACAGACAGTATCGCCCGCATAGCTGTCCAGAAACGCCTGAATCATGCCTGCCTTGGTGTCCTCCGGCATGAAGTCCTTCTGATGTTCTTTGAGATAGCGCACCATTTCCGGGCTGAACGTCAGCTTCCAGCTGCCTGCCCGATAGATGGTCATTGCCTCCGCCCATACCTGCTGCAAATAGGCTCTGGATGCGGCTTCATCCTCCAAAATATGAACCTCCGCCTGCTCCGGGCAGACCTGTACCGGCAAAAAGCGACGATTGCCGGAACGGTCGAGAGGCAGGAAGTCCATTGCGTTGGATGTACCGCCGAACACGCATTGCCGCAATCGGTCTGCCGGGTGGGTTTCATACGGAATTTTATAGACTTCCTTCTGGCGGCTCAGAAACGACTTGATTTCCTCAATACTCTTGGCATTGGCGGTGGCGATCATTTCAGACATCTCGATGATCCAGTGCCCTTGCAGCTTGCGGTATACATTTTCATCGTCCAGCTTCCGCAGATCGTCGGAAAACCACTCATCCTTGCCTGCCAGTAGGCGAAAGAAGGTGGACTTTCCTGCGCCCTGACCGCCCACCAGACAGAGCATAACCTCAAATTTGCAGCCGGGATGAAATGCCCGATGAATCGCACCCAGCAGGAACAGCCGCAGCGCCTGAAAGGTGTACTCGTCTGCTTCCGCGCCGAGAAAGTGGTGCAGACAGTAGCGGATACGTTCTGTTCCGTCCCATGCAAGACTGTTCAGATAGTCCCGGACCGGGTGATAGCTGTTCTGATGGGCAGCGAGATCGGCGGCATCTATGATTTTCTTCTCACTTGTCAGGTCGTAATTCTCTTCCAGATACAGCCGGATGTACTTCATATCCGTGTCGGTCATGGAGGTGCCGGGGCTTCGGTCGTAGCCGATGGGCTTCACAATGTCGGTGCGGTCGGTCAGCAGATTGTAGGCGATCGCGCCGGAGAGCAGCGGATCATGCTGAAATACCATCAGGCAGTTCTTGATACTGTTGCGGACACCACCTTTTTCCGTGGTGTCCAGCATGGCTTTTACTTCTTCAACGCTCATCGGCGGTGCCATACTGCCTGCCTGCATTTTGAGCTGCTGCTTCATCTGCGGCGGCAAGCTCTGCCATTCGCTGCTCAAGTTTCCTCACTTCCTCTCCATATTCGATCACAACGGATGCCCGCGCATGTATATCCCCGCACAACAACTCATCCAACAGATATTCAATCAGCGAAATTCTCTGTAACGCTTCCACAAAGCGCGGATCAAAGCCATCCTCCGGCGTTTGCGGGGTATCCTCCTTCCAGCGGCATAACAGCCGGTAATAGTCCAACAGCACACGGAAGCAGTAGCGTTCCATGTGCGGATAATTCTGTTCGTCGGTATTTTGTTGTCGCGGCTTGCTCATTTTGCCCGTGCCATCCTCATACGGAATAGCAAAATCCTGTGCCAGCAGAATTGCAGCTTCCTTGCTGCCGATCCCGCGAAGCCGGGAAACGAAGTCGATCACGTCCCCGGTAACACCGCAGCCGAAGCAGTAATACCGGCGATCCAGCTTCATGCTGGGCGTACTGTCATCATGGAACGGGCAGCGGCACATTCCGTTTCGCTCCACCCGGATGCCGTATCGCTCCGCAGCCTGCCGGGTGGTCACAGACTGCTTGACGGCTTCAAAGATACTCAATAGGCAACGCCCTCCTTAGTGTTCGATTTCCTGCTTTTTCTGCCGCAGCTCGGTGTTCTGGCGTTCCTGTTCATGCTGCCCCTCGTAGATGTTGTAGTGAATCGCCCAGAGCTTTTTCGCGTCGGCATGGAGCGGCGAAAGCTCTGACTGAATGTCCCTGTATTCCTGCTCCAACTGCGCCCGTTCTTTGCGCCATGCGGTGATGGGCAGCTTGCCATCTTTGAAATACGGTTTCAGCTTGCGCTCTGCCATGTAGAACGTCCGCAACTCGTTATCGT
>URXY01000028.1 GCA_900552015.1 uncultured Eubacteriales bacterium
GGGATTGCGCTCCGCGGCAGCGCACGCGCCGCAGGCGCGCACGTTTGCGGAGCGAGAAGTGTTTTTTCTGACGCGCATGTCGTCAGAAAAAACGATTAAAATCATTTCTCGCCTGCGGGCGCGAAAGTCTGCGACGCTTGTAATATTTGCGGGCGGCAAAGTCTGCGACGCGTTTGACGTGATCTGTGGGAGTTACTTCTTTGCGGACTTTGGTGCGGGGGAGAGCTCGTTTAAGAGGGTGAAGCCTAAGATGAGGGCGCCGCCGATGACTTGGGTGACGGTCATGCTTTCACCGAGCAGGGTGACGGAGACGAGGACGGCGACGAGAGGGTCGATGTAGCTTAAGATCGCGGCCTCCTGTCCGGGCAGCTCCTTGAGCGATGAGAAGTACATACAGTACGTGACGCCCGTGTGGACAAGGCCGACGATGAGAAGGTTCACCCAGCCGATAGTGTTCAGCGAGCCGAGCGTGATGCCGCTCGTCGAGAGCACATAGGGGATGAGCACGACGATGGCGGACAAAAACTGCAAAAATGTGCGGTGGATGCCGTCGACCTGATGGATGGACTTGTTGAGCAGGATGACAGTCGCGTAAAATACCGCCGCGCCGAGACCGAAGAGGATGCCCTTGAGATCATTCGCCCCGCGCGTGCCGCCGAGGCCGGTGATGAGCACAAGGCCGAGTGTGGACATCACAAAGCAGAGAAATTTCTTTCCTGTCAGCTTTTCATGGAAGAGGATGGGGCAGACGAGCGTGACGATGACGGGCGCGAAGTAATAGCTCAGTGTGGCGACGGAAACGCTCGTATAGCGGTAGGCCTCGAACAGTAAGATCCAGTTCACGCCCATCGCCGCGCCGGAGAGGAGCAGCAGCGGCACCTCTTTTTTGATGTGCGCGAAGGGGATATTCTGCTTGCTGATCAGTAAGTATACGCCGATGAGCAGCGCGGCAAGCACCGCGCGGTACAGGGCGAGCTCACCGGATGAGACGGGGATATTGCGCACAAAAAGCCCCAGTGTGCCGAAGACGGTCATCGAGACGATGAGCATCCAGCGTGGGTCAAGTTTTTTCATCATAATACCTCGCGATCGGACAGAATATGCAGACGGTAGATGCCGTCCATCATAGCACGCGCAATGTGCGACGTCAATTCCTGCCGGAGAAAAAGGTGCATAAAAAACCGCCCGAAAGATAGCATCTTTCGGGCGGCCCACAGGGGAGAGAGGGAGGGTATCATCGTGTCATCATGCGCAGCAGCGCAAGAAACTCGGCAAAGCCGAGGGCGGCGGCAAGCGCCACGCCGCGAAGGCCGATCTTCTTCACATGCAGCGGTGTGATATACAGCACGCCGAGCAGAAACGCGCCAAGCGCATAAAAGAGCGCGCAGCTATGGCCGGAATAGAGCGCAAGCAGATAAAAAAGCGGCATCGCGAATGCCGATGCCGTGACCGGCACGCCGAGGTAGTAGGCGCGGTTTTCATTCGTCTTGTCCTGCCGCTCCTCCTCACTCACGTTGAAGTAGGCGAGGCGAATGAGCGCGCAGAGTGCGAAGAACGACATCGTCGCGAGGAACCACAGGGCATCGCAGCCCGTCGACCAGCCGATGGCGGCGGGCAGCACACCAAAGCAGACGAGGTCGTTGAGCGAATCGATCTGGATGCCGAAGCGCTTTTCCTGCTCGGTGCGGTCCTTTTTCGTGCGGGCGATGCGTCCGTCGAACGCATCGAGAAGCCCTGTGAGCATCAGACACAGCATGGCCGCGAGCGGCTTTGCCTGCGCGGCGGCATAGATGCCGCCAAGGCCCAGCAGCAGCGCAAGATAGGTCGCGACAACGGTATAGTCGTAAACTCCGATCATAAGAAACATCCCATCGTGGTTGGATGAGATGATGATATCATACCGCGGCGGGAAAGCACAGTTAAGAGCTTGCCAAGGTTATACGCCGCGCCGTGCGCGCTCGATGACGCGCGCAAAGCGCGCCTCGTCGTAGATGACCGGCACAGGATAGACGGGGTTCGCCTCCTGAGCGGCCCATCGGGCCATGAGGGGGATATCCTCATCGCGGATGCAGTCGAACCGGTCGGGGATATTCATGTGGGCGTTCATTGCGCGGATCTCGGCGATGAACGCCTTGGCGCGCGTCGCTTCCGTGTCGCCCTTGAGACCAAGGAGCCTGGCAAGGTGCGCAAGGCGGGGATAGGCCGCCGCACCGTAATCCTCGAGCACGAGTGGCAGGAGCACAGCGTTCGCAAGGCCGTGCGGTACGCCGTAGAGGCCGCCGAGCGTGTGGGCGATGGCGTGCACGTTGCCGACGCTCGCGCGCGTAAAGGCCGCGCCCGCGTCGAACGACGCCTGCAGCATCGCCGCGCGGTCGTCAAGGGATGCACCGTCGCGGTACGCGCGCTCCAGGTGCGCAAAAATGGCCACGACCGCGCTTTCCGCGAGCGCGCGGGTCATGCCGGTGTTGTAGAAGCGGCTCAAATACGCCTCCACCGCGTGCGTCAGCGCGTCCATGCCGGTCTCCGCCGTGATGCGCGGGGGAAGGCCAGTGGACAGTGTGGGGTCTAAGATCGCGTAGCGCGGGATGAGGCAGAGGTCGGAGATGGCATACTTGTGGTGTCCGTCCGTCACCACGGCGGCGATGGTCGTCTCCGACCCGGTCCCTGCCGTGGTCGGAACGGCGATGAGCGGCGGCACGCGGCGGCGGACCTTCAGCAGCCCGCCGAGCTGGGGGACGGTCTTCTCAGGGCGCGCAAGGCGCGCCGCGGCGGCCTTGGCCGCGTCCATCGGCGAACCGCCGCCGATGACGAGGAAGCAGTCGCACCGGTCGAGCCGATACTGCGAGGCGATCCTTTCTACCGTCTCGACCGACGGGTCCGTCTCGACAGCGGAGAAGATGGAGAGCAGGATATCCTGCTCGTCGAGTGTTTCCTGCAAGGCGCGGAAGTGCTCGTCCGCGCACTGGCGGCGGCTCGCGACGACGAACGGGCGGCGCAGCCCGTTTTCCCGCAAAATGTCCGCCGCACGAAGAAGGCTGCCGGGGCCCGCGTATACCTTCGGCCTGCGCCAGGGCAGAAAATGCGCGCCGACGGCAAAGCAGCACTGGAACGCGCGGCAGAAAAAAGTGTTCATAGGGGTTCTCCTCTTCTGAAAAATACAAGATCAGTATACCACGGAAAAACGCACAAAAAAGGGCGGGACCTTCGTTCCGCCCTTCTGTATGCTCTTTTTACGGCTTATTCCTCGTCATCCTCGGTCTCGATGAGGCCGTAGCCGCCGTTGTTGCGGCGGTAAACGACGCAGATCGCGTCAGCAAGATCGGTGTTGCGGAAGACGAAGAAGCTGTGGCCCAGCAGGTTCATCTGCAAAATGGCCTCCTCGGCGCTCATGGGCTTGACGGTGAAGCGCTTGGTGCGCACGATGTCGAACTCGCTCTCCTCGTGCGTCTCGAATTCCTCGGGAAACTCCGGCAGCACGGCCTCGGCACGCAGGTTCTTGGCAAGGCGGGTCTTGTTCTTGCGGATCTTGCGCTCGATCTGGGCCGTGGCCTCGTCGATCGCGCCGCGCATATCGCCGTCCGGGTCCTCACACACCGCACGGAACAGCGTACCATTGGCGCCGCGGAGCATGATCTCGGCGACACAGCGGTTCTTCTTCTCAACAGAGAAGGTGACAGAAGCCTCGGGCTCCTCCTTGAAAAACTTCTCGAGCTTGCCGACCTTTTTCTCGGCATAGGCCTTGACGGAATCGTTCAGGGAGATCTTTTTGCAGGTGTAGGTGAATTTCATGATGTTGGCTCCTTTCGTTGGTGAGGAAGAGAAAGCGGGCGCCGGGGAGCGCTGCTGTTCTCTTTTCTGCATTATAGCACGTATGGTCGGGAATATCAAATGAACGATGTGTAAAAATGGATTTTTTGTGCAAAAAGGCAAAAGTGTACGGCCGCGACCCATCTCGACAAAAGGCGGGGAGAAGCGACAAAAGCTCCCATTGACGTTTGCGCGCGGGGCTTGTATCATAAGCATCGGAAGCTTTCCAATATCCCACCCGTTTGAGCCGCGGCCGCAGAAATGCGGCGGCGGCCCCTTTTTTGTGCGAAAAAAGCGCCCGAAGCGGGCGCTTTTGCGGCGTTGTATGCTCAGTTGCTCACATCGTAGAAGGACTTTTCACCCGGCGTCACGTAGCCGAGCTGGTCGCGCGCGAGCTCCTGCAAAAACTCAGGATCGTCGGCCTTTTCGAGGGCGGAGGAGAGTGCGTCGTTCTCCTGCTTGGCGGAGTCGAGCTCGCTTTGCAGGCTCGTCAGCTCGTTCTGCGCCTGTTCGATCTGGGTCCGCAGATGGATGAGCTGCACGCCCACGAGAACGATCAGGACCGCGATGACGAGCATCGTCAGCGCGCTCGTGCGCTTTTTCGGTTTTGCCGGTGTTTTTGCCTCTCTCGCCATGCTTTTCCCCTCCTTTTTTCCGCTTGCGGCGGCAAGAGCGCAGGGCACTGCGCTCATACGCCTTTATTATAAGCCGCTTTTTGAAAAAAAGAAAGTATCTTTTGCAAAGTTTGGCAAGTTTACCATAAACCCGTCCCGCCGCGCGCAGCGGCGCGGCCAAAAGGGCGAGCAGTGAAAAGAGCACGCCTGCCCACACATCCCACAGCGGGCGGAAGAGCCGCGCGCAGACGGAGAAGTAGAAAAGCGCGCCGAGCAGCGCCGAAACGATCATATAGAGCCGCAGCTCGCCCCCGCCCACGCGCAGGGAAAAGAGAAAGACGAGCAGCGCGAAGAGCGCGCAGTACAGCGTGTCGCAGAGCGGCGTGAGAAAGGCAAGACCGCGCCGCTTCAGGCGCACGGCGCGCAGAAGGTCGTAGGCGAGCGCGAGCGAAAAGCCGAGCAGGAGCGAGGAAGCGAACCCCTGCGCCTGCACCGTGAGCGTGAAGCCCATGCCTCAGCCCCCGAGCAGGCGCGAGAGGAAGCCGCCGCGGCTCGCGGGCGCGTCCTCAAAGGCGAGGGAGTCGATGCGCCCATCCACGTGCAGCTCGCCGCCGTCGAGACTGAGCTTGCCGATGTGGAGGTTTTCGCCCGTGACGACGAGCACGCCCTCGCTCGTGTTCATCACGATCTCGTTCTCGTCGAAGCGGTCCACATCCTCCACGCCCGAAACGCTCAAATGCTCGCGGCCGCTCAGCTCGATGCGCTGGGGAGAAGCGGGGGAAAGATCATATGTCATAGCCGAACCATCCTTTCGCTTGCGGAGCGCGAAAAAACGCGCCCTCCATACCACAATGTATGAAGGGCGCGTCCGGAATAGTACGCCTCAGTCCTGCGCGCTTATCTCGCGGTAGAGGAACGAAGCTTCGCTCTTGCCGGCATTTTCGGAAACGTCGAGCACCTCGACCGCGAGCGTGCGCTCGCCGAAGTGCACCGCGATCACGTCGCCGATCTTCACGTCGTAGGACGCGCGGGCGACCTTGCCGTTGACCGTGATGCGGCCGCCGTCGCAGGCCTCGTTGGCGACGGTGCGGCGTTTGATGAGACGCGAGACCTTGAGATACTTGTCGAGCCGCATGAAAGCTGCCTCCTTTTCAGATGGAAAGAAACGAGCGGCGGCGCAGTGCGCCGCCGCCTATTCTTAAAAAAGGCTTGTCCGCTTCGGGAGATTTACTCCGCAACAGCGTCCTTGAAGGCCTTGCCGGCCTTGAAGGTCGGGACCTTGGAAGCGGCGATGGTGATGCTCTCCTTGGTCTTGGGGTTGCGGCCAGTGCGCTCAGCACGATGCTTGGTCTCGAAAGAACCGAAGCCGACGAGCTGGACCTTTTCGTCGTTTTTCAGGGAGTCGATAATGGTGTCGAGGGCAGCGTTGATAACGACCTCAGATTCCTTCTTGGAAATGCTTGCTTTTTCTGCAACGGCAGCAATGAGTTCAGTCTTGTTCATCGTTTGATCCTCCTGATAGTTGATCCGGAATGGGGTCTTCCGGGGGTGTATGACAAAAGGCGAGCTCGCCCTTGATCATTGAGTTTGTTTGGCGGCGTTCCACAGCGCCGTGAGCTCTTCGAGCGGAACTTCGGTCATCTCGCGTCCGCGCGCGGCGACGGCTTCCTCCACCTTGCGGAAGCGGGTGATGAATTTTTCGCAGGTCTTCGTGAGCGCCGCTTCGGGGTCAACGCCGCAGAAGCGCCCGACCTTGACGGCGGCAAAGAGCACGTCGCCGAGCTCTTCTTCAAAATTCGTGCCGGTCTCGACGGCAGAGCGCAGCTCGCGCGTTTCCTCGTCGAGCTTGTCGAGCGCGCCGGAAACATCGGCGAACTCGAAGCCCGCTTTTGCGGCCTTGCTCTGCAGCTTGTCCGCCCGCCAGAGGGCTGGGAGGGAACGGGCGACGGAATCCATCGCGTCGGCGGTGGTGCGCTGGCCCTTTTCCTGCCGCTTGAGCTTGTCCCAGTTGACGAGCACCTGCTCACTGTCGTCTGCCCGCGTGCTCGAAAACACGTGCGGGTGGCGGAAGATGAGCTTGCGCACGACATGATCAGTCACGTCGTCCGTCGTGAAGCGGCCGGCTTCCTCTTCCATGTGGATGTTGAAGAGGACCTGCATCAGCATATCGCCGAGCTCCTCTTTCATCAGCTCCGGATCGTCGAGGTCAAAGGCCTCGGCGGCTTCATACGCTTCTTCAAGGAAGTTGCGGCGGTTCGACTGATGCGTTTGCTCGCGGTCCCACGGGCATCCGCCCGGCGCGCGCAGAATGCGCAGAATGTCGACAAGGTCATTATATGTGTAGATATCTTTCTCAGGATAATTTATCATACATTCCCTCTCATTGCAAGGTGTTTTGCGGAATTTCCCTGATTTTTCAGGGATTTTTAACGCACGTGGAGCACGCGGGCGAGTTTCTCGCCCTTGGGCAGCAGCGCGAGATCGTCGCGCGTGACGATGCGCAGGGCGAGGACAAGCGCGACATAGACGATGACCGCCAGCACGACCGCAAGGCCCACATTCACAAGCTGCGTCATGGTCGCGCCGCCGAGCGCGATATGGGCGGCGAAGAAGCGATACGAGAGCTTCGCGCAGAGTGCCATCACGAGCGACGCGATCAGGGGCTTTGCGAAGACCTTGAAGTAGTTCGGCTTATCCTCCATCGTGCGGTAGACGAAAAAGAGGTTGAGCGACGATACGATCACAAAGCACACGAGCGTGCCGAAGGGAGCGGCGTGGATATTGATGGACGGCACGGCGGTGAGATTGTAGTTGAAGATGATCTTGACCACGCCGCCGATGAGCATTGTGAAGACCGGCACGTGTACGCGGCCGTAGGACTGCAGGATGGAGTTTGAAATGAGCATCAGGCAGACGAACATACTTGCGATGCCGAGCACGGCTAAAAGCGAGCCGCCGAGCTCGCTGTCGTAGCGCGGGTAGCAGAGCTTCATGATGGGCTCGGCCAGCGCCCAGAGGCCAAGGCCCATGGGAAAGGCCATGAGGCCCGTGACGCGCAGCGACGAGTTGATGACGCGCGAGGTGTGCACGCGGTCGTTCCGCGCGAGGGACGCCGACACCGTCGGAATGACGGAGATGGTCAGTGCCGTCATCATCGACGACGGCAGATTGTAGAGGTTCATGCCCGAGGAGTATGTGCCGTAGAGATGGCGGGTCTCTTCGAGCGTGTAGCCCAGCGCGTTCTGGAGCTGGCCCTGCACGAGCGACGTGTCGATGAGCGTGATGATCGACACCATCGAGGCCGACAGCGTGATGGGGATGGCGATGGAGAGCAGACGCTTCAAGATCGTACCCGAGGGATCGGGCACATCCTCCGCCGCTGCGCGCGAACGGTGGCGCAGATAGTCGATGAGCATGTAGACGAGCGCGAGCACCGAGCCGACCGTCACGCCGACGATCGCCGCGGCCGCGGCGATGTAATCGGGATAGCCGAGGCTCACGACATACATCGAAAGGCCAAGGCCGATGAAGAGCTTGCTCACCGCCTCGATGATCTGCGAGACGGCGGTCGGCGTCATGCGGAAGCTGCCCTGCGCAAAGCCACGGAACGCGGCAAGGCAGCCGACGCACACAACGCCCGGGGCGAGCGCCTTGATGCCGTAGGCGGCGTTCGGGTTATTGAGAAGCGCCGCGCACCTCTCGTTGCCGAACCACATGATGACGAACGAGAGGATGCCGAGCGTCAAAAACGCGGCGAACGACACCTTGAGCACGCGCCGCGCCTGACGCTCGCGCCCGAGCGTCTTCGCCTCCGAGATCATCTTTGAGAGCGCCACGGGAAGCCCCGCGGTCGAGATGGTCAGAAGCACGGCATAGATGTTATAGGCGTTGTTGAAGTCGGCGTTGCCCGTTTCGCTCAGGATGTTCGCGAGCGGAATTTTGAAGAGCGCGCCGATGATCTTCACGATGACGACACCGACGGCCAATACCGCCGCACCGCCGAAAAAGGACTGTTTCTTTTCCGTAGCCATTAAAATTCGACCGTTTCCTTTTTGCTGAAATAAACTGTGTTACAGCCGCTCGAGGCAGCCGAGGATGAGCGAGGAGAAATGCGGGGCCGACTGCTCCGCCATCTCGTTGACCTCCTCGCCCGAGAGCGGCTGGGGGAGAACGCCCGCGGCCATGTTGGCGCAGAGCGTCACGCCGAGGATCTCATAGCCGCAGTGCGCGGCGGCGATGGCCTCCGGCACGGTGGACATGCCCACGGCGTCCGCGCCGAGCACGCGCGCGGCGCGCACCTCGGCGGGGGTTTCGAACTGCGGGCCGGGGAAGTACATGTAGACGCCCTCGCGCAGCGTGAGGTCCTGCTCCTTGGCGACTTCCTTGGCAAGCTCGCGCAGGCGGGGGGAGTAGACATTGGACATATCGGGGAAGCGCGTGCCGAATTCCTCGATATTCGGCCCCCAGAGCGGGCCAAAGTCGAAAAGCTTGATGTGATCGGAAATGAGCATCAGATCGCCCGCGGAATACTCGGTGTTCACCGCGCCCGCGGCGTTCGTCACGATCATCGTCTTTGCGCCGAGTAAGCGGATGACGCGGCAGGCGTAGGCGGCGTCCTCCATCGTGTAGCCCTCGTAGCAGTGCATGCGGCCCTGCATGACCGCCACGCGCTTGCCGCGCAGCTCGCCGAAAACGAAGCGGCCCTCGTGTCCCGGCGCGGTGGACGCGCGGAAGTGCGGGATGTCCGCATAGCTCACGCAGGTGCGCGCCTCGACGCGGTCGCCGAGAAAGCCCAGGCCGCTGCCGAGCACCAGCAGTACCTCGGGACGGAGATCGCCGAGGTGAGACGCGATCGTATCCGCGCTCTCGCAGTAATCATCATAGGTGAAGTGCGGCTTGACCGCGTCGGCGGTAAAAAAATCGGTTTTGTTCATCGTTATTCTCCTTGTTCGGCGTAAAAGCGGGCGAAGTCCATCAGGTTCGCGCGGCGCTTTTCCGGCCGGTCGATGTATTCTCGAGGATACTTTGCGTTGAACGCGCGGCGGATCTGCCCGCTGCCGACCATCTTGGTCGAGCCGCCCGCGCCGAGCGAGAGGATGGAGTGCAGCTCTTCCATGATGTAGATGTTGTAGAGTCCCGTGCCGCCGGGCTTCGTCCAGCCCACATTTTCAAAGCTGCCGGACATATACTTCTGACGGTAGAGGTAATAGGGGGCAAAACCATTCTTACGCAGCGTAGGGTCGGCATAGTCCAGCATTTCGGCGACTTCCGCCGCGCCGGGGATGCGGCTTCCTTCGAGCGTGATGCGGCTGCCTTTTTTGAGCGACAGCGTGTGCACCGTGATGTTGTCCGCGCCCATCGAGATGACCTCGTCGAGACTCCTTGCAAAGCCCTCGGGCGTGTCCTCGGGCAGGCCTGCGATGAGGTCCATGTTGACGTGCGGGAAGCCCGCGGCGCGCACCTGCTCCATCGCGCGGCGGATGTCGTCCGCCGTGTGGCGGCGGCCGATGGCCGCGAGGACGTTGTCCTCCATCGTCTGGGGGTTGATGGAAACGCGCGTGGTGTTGTGCGCGCGCAGCACGCGCAGCTTCTCTTCGTCGATCGTATCGGGACGGCCCGCCTCGATCGTCAGCTCGGCGAGACCGTTAAAGTCAAAATTCTGCTCCAATTTCGTGAGCAGGCGGTCCATCTGGTCGGCGGTCAGCGTGGTCGGCGTGCCGCCGCCCATGTAGAACGACTTGACGTTCAGCCCCAACTCGCGCACGAGCTGTCCCGCGGCGGTGATCTCGTCGAAAAGCGCCTCTAAATACGGCTCGACGAGCGAGAACGACTTTTCGACGCTCTGCGCCACAAAGCTGCAATACGCACACCGCGTCGGGCAGAACGGGATGCCGACGTAAAGAGAGATGTCGTTCGGCTCCAGCTCCGCCGCGGCGCGGATGCCGGCGTCTGCTGCCTCGATGGCGAGGCGGGCGCGCGCGGGCGTGACGCAGTAGAGCTCCTGAAGCTCCTTTTCAGCCTTCGCTTTGCCGCCTTCGCGGATGAGGGAGAGCGCGACCTTCGCGGGCCGCACGCCGGTCAGGCTCCCCCACGCGGGGGAGATGCCGAGCAGGTCCTTCGCCGCGCCGAAAAAGCTGATGCCGACGGCGTGACGGCGCTGTCCTTCTTTTTCATACTCCGTGCCGGAGAGGGGGTAGCTGTAGCTGTGGGCGGCGGACTTGCCATCAAGGCAGAGCTCGGTCGTCACCTGTACGGTCTCCTCGTCCTCGGTGAGCGTCACGCGCGCCCAATGCACGTCGCTTGCTTCGTCGACCTCTCCGTAGACGGGCTTTTCGCCGAGGAAGAGCGTTAAGAGGCTCTGCTCCAGCGCGTATTTTTCATCATGCCCAATGAGCTGTACTTTCATGTGAACTGTCCTTGATCACCGCAGTGCCTGGCGGATATAGGGGTTGTATTCCTGCTCGCGCGAGAGGATGGTCGCGCGCATATGGCCGGGGTAGACGGTGTATTCGCCCTTGATCTGGCCGAGGCGGCGCAGAGATCCGACCATTTGCTCGCCGTTGCCGCCGGGCAGGTCTGTGCGGCCCATGGAGCCTGCAAAGAGCGTGTCGCCGGAGAACATCGCGTCGCCGACGAGCAGCGTGACGCCGCCGAGCGTGTGGCCGGGCGTTGCCATCACATGGATGGTGAGCGAGCCGAGCGTGAGCGTGTCGCCCTCGCCGTAGAATTTGAGGTCGGGGATGAAGTCGGCGAGGGGATAGTGATAGATGCCCGTGGAGTGGGCGTCGGCCTCGCCAATGTAGACCTCCGCCTCGGGGATGGCTTGCTTGACGGCGGGCACGGCGAGCGTGTGGTCGCGGTGGCCGTGGGTGAGCAGGATGTATTTGAGCGTGACGCCCTCTTCCTTGATGAGGGCAAGGAGCTTGTCGGCATTGTCACCCGGGTCGATGAGCGCGGCGAGCTTCGTTTCCTCGTCGATGAGCAGGTAGCAGTTCGTCTGCAGAGAGCCGACGACGGTGGTGATGACTTTCATGTGAAAATACCCCTTTCCTTATTGCTTTTTGGGCGCGTCTAGATCGGCGGAATCGACGATCAGCGTGAACGGCCCGTCATTGAGGGACTCGACCTCCATGTGCGCGCCGAACTCGCCGGTCTCCACATGGTAGCCCTTCTCGCGGCAGATGTCCACAAATTTTTCGTACATCGGGACGGCGATCTCCGGCCGTGCCGCGCTTAAAAATTCGGGACGGCGGCCCTTGCGGCAGTTGCCGTAGAGCGTGAACTGCGAGACGACCAGAAGCTCGCCGCCGACATCGTCGAGCGAGAGGTTTATTTTGTCGTTCTCGTCTTCAAAAATGCGCAGCGAGCAGAGCTTGTCCGCCATCTTGCGGCATTTTTCTTCCGTGTCGTCGGGCGCGACGCCCAGCAGGATCAGAAAGCCCCTGCCAATCTTGCCCTTGAGGGTCCCGTCGATCGTGACGGAGGCGTGTTTTACTTTGGTCAATACTGCTCGCATGGTGATTCTCCTTTTTGTCCCCGTGGAAGGGGGGAAGATGTTGTTATCCGGCGGGACGATCTACCTTCATCACGCCGCTGATCTGGTGCAGGCGGCGCATGACGGCGGCGAGGTGCTGCGCGTCGGAAATGAAGATATTGAGATGGATGACCGCGAAACCGTCGGAGGTCGTGGTCGCGTTGATGGACGCCACGCGCGTCTGCGAGGACGAGAGCGCGGCGGAAACGTCGAGCACGAGGTCGAGGCGGTCCTTGGCGTAAATATCGAGCGCGGTCTGGTAGGATTCCTTGACATCCGTGCCCCAGCTGACCTTGATCCAGCGGCCGCGCTCCTCGGGCTTGCGGCGCTCGGGCGCGGCGTTGGGACAGTCGCAGCGGTGGACGGACACGCCGTAGCCGCGTGTGATGAAGCCGACGATCTCATCGCCGGGGACGGGCGTGCAGCACTTGGAGAATTTGACAAGGCAGTTCGAAAGTCCCTCGACCACGATGCCCTGCTCGCTCTTCGTGCGCTTGGGGATGGCCGGGCGCGTCGCGCTGGAGTTGTCGACCGGCACGGTGGCGTCGCGCTCTTCCTTGCGCTGCTTTTCAAGTTTGACGATCTCGTCGTGGATGCGGTTGACAGCCTTCTGCGCGGAGAAGCCGCCGTAGCCGATGGCGGCGTACATCTCGTCCATCGAGCCGAACGAGGTCTTTTTGAGCAGCGCTGCCTCAAGATCGGTGCCGAGCACTTCGTTCATCGGGATGCCGAGATGCTTGAGCTCGGCTTCAAACGAGATGCGGCCGTTGATGATATTCTCTTCGCGGCGCTCCTTTTTGAACCACTGGCGGATCTTGCTGCGCGCCTCGCTGGATTTGGCGATCTTCAGCCAGTCGCGGCTGGGGCCGTGCGCGCTCTTCGAGGTCAGAATTTCGACGATATCGCCGTTTTTGAGCTGATAGTCGAGCGGGGCGATGCGCCCGTTGACCTTCGCGCCCGTCATGCGGTTGCCGATGGCGGAATGGATGGAGTAGGCAAAGTCGATGGGCGTCGCACCGGCGGGAAGGTTCGTCACGTCGCCGCGCGGGGAAAAAACGAAGACCTCGTCGGCGAACATATCGACTTTGAGCGTGTGGACGAACTCCTCGGCGTCGGTGTTCTCCTGATTTTCGAGAAGACGGCGCACCCATTCGTAGTTGTGCTCGTTGGCGCTGCCGTTGATGCCCTGCTTGTATTTCCAGTGTGCTGCGACGCCGTATTCGGCGATCTCGTGCATCTCCTCGGTGCGGATCTGCACTTCGAACGGGATGCCGTCCGCGCCGATGACGGTGGTGTGGAGAGACTGGTACATATTCGGCTTGGGCGTGCCGATATAGTCCTTGAAGCGGCCGAGCACGGGCCGGTAAAGGTCGTGGATGATGCCGAGCACGTTGTAGCAGTCGGCCACGGTGTCGACGATGACGCGGAAGGCGAAGAGGTCGAGCACCTCATCCATCGTCTTGTTCTGCGCGTACATCTTGCGGTATATGCTGTAGGGGTGCTTCATGCGCCCGTAGACCTTGAGATAGGGGACGTGCTGCTCTTTCAATCGCGTTTCGATCTGCTCCTGCACGCGCTCCATGAAGGCCTCGTGCTCGGACTGCTTGGCCTCGAGCGAGCGGGTGATCTCCTCGTAGCCGACGGGGTCGAGGTACTTGAGCGACAGGTCTTCGAGCTCCCACTTGATGCGCTGCATACCGAGGCGGTGGGCGATGGGCGCGTAAATTTCCATCGTTTCGAGCGACTTCTGCCGCTGCTTTTCCGCTGTCTGATACTCCATGGTGCGCATGTTGTGCGTGCGGTCGGCTAGCTTGATGAGGATGACGCGGATGTCCTTGGCCATGGCCATGAGCATCTTGCGCAGGTTCTCCATCTGCTCTTCTTCCTTGCTGGCGTACTGCACGCGCGTGAGCTTGGAGACGCCCTCGACAAGGTCTGCGACCGCGGGAGAGAACTCCTTGGCGATCTCGGCGTAGGTCGCGTCGGTATCCTCGATGCAGTCGTGCATGAGGGCGGCCTCGATGGACTCGGAGTCGAGCCGCAATTCCTCGGCGATGATCTGCGCGACAGCGAGGGGGTGGGTGATAAACGGCGTGCCGTCCTTGCGTAGCTGGCCGCAGTGGTGATCCTTGGCATAGTGGTAGGCCTTGTCGATCTGCGCAAAGTCCGCGCCGGGATTGTAGTCGCGGATGGTCTTGACGAGATGGTCGTACATCCCGCTCACGAGCGCTTCATGCTCGGGCGAGAGGGGCGGACGTTCCTTCACGGTCTCCTTTTCCTTCGCGGCGGGGACGCTCGGCTGCGCCGATGCGGTATTCTCTTTTTTAGTGGTCATGGTATCCTGAGTCATATCGGGTCGTCTCCTTTATGAAAGAAAGCCGTGCAGGGCGGAAAGATAGGGGCTCTTGTCAAGCTCGACCTTTTTGCCGTCCGCCGTCAGGCGGAGGGCGAGAGCGTCTCCCTCGCGTTCGATCGAGAGAAGGCCCCGCTCGGCGAAGACCTGTAAGCACATCGCCGTGCGCAGAAAGGTCTCCGCACCGACCATTTCCGCGCTGAGCCTGCGCAGCAGCGGCAGCATGGGCTCACAGACGCCGCCGTTGCCGACTTCACGCTCTAGAATGCGCCACGCGCGCACGAACTGGTCGCGCGAGGGGAGCGCCCGCGAGGCGTCGCGCGGAGAGAGCGTGTCGCCGCCGATGAGCGCGCGGCAGAGAGAAAGCGCCTCGTTTTCCCGTCCGCTGGGGTCGAGCGAGGGGCGCAGGTCGATGAGCTGCAATTGCAGCGAGCGCTGGGAGCGGAACTCGTTCACCTGCAGATAGAACGCCGCGTCCACGCGCATCCCCGCGCACACGCCGCACTCTTCGGCGGTGACAGAGAAGAAAATGCCGTCAAAATTCACGCGGCTCTTTTGCAGCCGCAGCTTCAGGTGTCGGTTCTGGCCAACGCCCTGCACGCTCTCGAGCGTCGCGCCGCGCAGGCAGAAGACGGGGCGGTTGTTGCCCGCGCCATAGGGCTCGAGCAGTGAGAGCGCCTCGACCTCCTCGAGCGAGACGAGGGAGGGCTGCTGTAAGTCCACGTCGATATCGAGCGAGGAAACGTGCGACTGCTTGCCCGTGTGAGCGCGGACATACTGGTTCATGCGCGTGCGGAAGGCGGGGATATTCTTTTCTTCGATGGTGAAGCCCGCGGCGAGCTCGTGTCCGCCGAAGCTCACGAGAAGGTCGGAGCACGCTTCGAGCGCGTTGAAGAGGTTGAAGCCGCCGTAACTGCGGCAGGAGCCCTTGCCCGACCCGTCGGAGAGGTGGATCATAAAGCTCGGGCAGGAGAATTTTTCGGAAAGCCGCGATGCCACGATGCCCACAACGCCCTGATGCCAGTCCTCGCTCGAAAGCACGAGCGCGCTGCGCTCGTTTTCGGGCAGGTGCTCCATCTGCTCGATGGCGCGGCGGAAGATGTCCTGCTCCACGCTCTGCCTCTCGCGGTTGAGCTCGCACAACTCGCGGGCGAGCTTTTCCGCGCGGATGGGATCGTCGGTCAAAAGAAGTTCGGCGGCAAGCTCGGCCCGGCCCATTCTGCCCGCGGCATTGATGCGCGGGGCGAGCACAAAGCCGATCTGGATGGACGAGATCGGGCGCGAGGTGAGCCCTGCCTCGCGCAGCAGCGCGTGCAGGCCTGTAAAGTCGCTGCGGTCGATCCCTTCAAGGCCGCACTGCACGATGGTGCGGTTCTCGCCCTCCATGCGCATGACGTCGGCGATCGTGCCGATGGCGGCAAGCGTGCAGTAGCGCGCAAACAGCGCATCCTCGCGCCCCTCGCCAAGGGCCAAAACGAGCTTGAGCGCGACGCCCACGCCCGCTAAATGCTTGAAGGGGTAGGGGCAGTCCGGCCGGTGGGGGTCGACAACGGCCACGGCGGCGGGGAGCTGCTCTTTGCACTCGTGATGGTCGGTGATGACAAGATCCACGCCGAGCGTTGCGGCGTAGGCCGTTTCCTCCACGCCCGTGATGCCGCAGTCGACCGTGACGATCAGCGTCACGCCGGACTCGGAAAGTGCGCGGATGGCATCGCAGCCGAGGCCGTAGCCCTCTTCGATGCGGCGGGGGATGTGCATCGTCACATCCGCTCCGCGCGAGCGGAGATAATCGGTGAGAAGACAGGTGGAGGTGATGCCGTCTACGTCGTAGTCGCCGAAGACCGCGAGCTTTTCGCCCCCCTCCAGCGCCCGCGTGATGCGCGCGGCGGCCTTGTCCATGTCCTTCATCAGAAACGGAGAGTAGGAGAGCGTCCGCTCGCGCTCCAGCGCTTCGGCGGCCTGCTCGCTCGTCTGCACGCCGCGTGCGGCCAGCACCGATGAAACGAGATAGGGGTATCCGGCGTCCGTCAGCGTCTTGACGGCCTGCTCCGGCACGGCGGGAATCTGCCAGCGCTCGTATTTCACGGTTTGCTCACCTTCCTTTCCGATGGCGTGCCGCCGCAGCGGGCAACACTATCTCATCATACTAATACAACCTAATATTCTAACAAAGAGAGAGAAAAAGGTAAAGAGGGAATTTGACTATCTGCGGAACTTTGTGCTACAATACGGCAGAAAGATCACCCAAAAAGGGGGAAATGAAGATGAAACAGCTCTTAAAACGCACGCTGGCGCTGCTGCTCGCCGTGCTGACGATGGCGACGGCGGTCTCGGCGGCGAACAAGTCCGGCTATTCCGACGTGCCGGATAAGCACTGGGCAGCGAGCAGCATCGCGCAGTGCAAGCAATATGACCTGCTCCAGGGCGTGGGGAACGGCAAGTTCGGCCTCGGGCAGAAGATGACGCGCGCGGCCTATGCCGCGGCGCTCTGCCGCCTGATGGGCTGGAAGACCGTAACGCCCGAAAAGGGCAGCTTTTCAGACAATCAGGACACGAAGAAGTGGTACTACAGCGCCATTGAGACCGCGAGCGCGCACGACGTCTTCCCCGGCCACAGCACGACCTGCCGCCCGAACGACGCCGTGACGCGCGAGGAGATGGCGGCCATGACCATGCGCGCGCTGGACTACGGAGTTCTGGCCGGCATCATCGCCGATGCGGACGCGCAGCCGGTGCAGAGCGATACGCTGGGCTTCGCCGGCCTGACGGCGCACATCGGGAAAAACTGCCCCTTTGCCGACTGCACGACCAACCGCGGCTACATCGCCCTTGCCTACCGCATGGGCATCATGACGGGCGTGAACAAGTACAACTTTGATCCCAAGGGCACGGCCACGCGCGAACAGGCCGCGGCGGTGCTGCTGCGCACTTATGAGCGCCTGCACGCAAATGTGAGCGTCAAGGACGCGCACTGGGTCGAAGCCGAGGGTGAACCGAGCACGCTCGATGTGCCGGAGACGGACTGCGTTTTCACCATTGGGCACGCTGCGCGCAAGGGGGAGCAGGCCGTCAGCCCGTGCGCCGCGCTCGAGGAGGTCTATGCCGCGGCGGTGCTGGCGGGGAAGGGCGGCAGCGTCCTTCTGTGCGCAGGCAGCGTGGTGCAGAAGACGGACAAAAAGGGCGTGGCGACCGGCGAGGCAGAGGAGCTTCCGGCAGAAAAGCTGCAAGCGATGCTTACCGACACGAAGAACACCACCTTCCACCGCTCCACGCAGTATAAAAGCTCGTATCTCTACAACAAAAGCGGCGCTTCGACCGTCTGCGTGTGGTACGAGAGCGAGACAGACATTGCCGAAAAGACGGAGCTCTGCAAGCTCCTTGGCGTGAAGACGGTCTATATCCTCAAATAAAATGAAACACAGCGGGATATCGCATCAGGATATCCCGCTGTGTTTTTTGTCAGAAGTCAGAAATCGTTGTCCCAGGGATCGCCTTCCGGGAGCTGGGGCTGCTGCGGAGCGTCGCCCTGCGTGACGCGCAGGTAGAAGCCGCAGAACGACAGGCGGATATACGGCGTGAGCACAACGCTCGCAAGGCTCGCGAAGAGCTGCTGGAGGAACGTGGAAGACACGGCCTGCGAGAGCGAGGCGGCCGTCTCGAGCGAGAGAATGTTGTCAACGCCGCCGAAGAGGATGGACTCGACCGCCGTGACGGCCACGCCCGCGAGCAGCAGCCAGCCGAAAAAGCTCAGGCTGAGCATGAAGAGCTGGCCCTTGTAGCCGTAGGTCTGCTGCTTGCTGAGATCCAGCGCCTCCATCACGCCGAGATCGGGGTTCTCGCAGAGGTCCATCATCGCAAAGCTGTAGCGGTATGCCGCGATGATACCGGGGACGACGAAAAGGAGCGACCACAGGCCGATAAAGATGCCCTCGACGATGGAGAGCAGGATGGCTTTGCCTGCGAACGAAAACGCGTCGAACAGGCTCTCATACGGCATATGCTCGCCGCGGCGGATGCCGAGACAGTAGCAGAGGTAGCCTGCGTTGAGCACGATGGAGATGAGACTGACGAGGATGCTGACGAAGCTGAACGAGAGCACCGTGAGCCCGCCGGAGGTGTCGATCATGTAGCTCACGGCGGAATCGATGACGTCGAGCACGAGGGTGATGGCGAGCAGCAGCGCGGTCACCTTGAGGGGGGAGACGGTGCCGCTGCGCAGCAGCGAGCGGGACTCGGCCTTGATCCGGCCGAGATCGAGCGAAACGGGCATAAAGAACTCCTTTCTTTTCGGGGAAGAAAAAGCAGATGAGAAAGCGCAAAAAGTTGCCATTTGACAATATCTCATTATATCATTTTGACATAAATGCGTCAAGTTGGTAGGAAAATGGGGAAAACCGGCAGCGTGGCGCAAAAAAGCAAATTGTCGTACAAAGTGACGATTCTGCAAAAAAATCCCGTCGAAATCTGATAAAATGTGCAGGAAAATAATAGTCACGCAGAATATTTTCTGGACAACGCCATAGAAAGGATGTATAATCTATCCGATTATGGAGCAGTGTTTCCGCTGCTCTGGCAGTATAAAGATGAGGTGAAGACTATGGCACAAGCTTTCTTTGGCGGCGTTCATCCAAACGATATGAAGGCTGCTACCAATGAAAAGGCCATCGAACAGCTGGCACCCCCCGCTCAGGTGGTCATCCCCATGTCGATGCACTTCGGCGCACCCTGCACTCCCACGGTCTCCAAGGGCGACTATGTCAAGCTTGGACAGAAGATCGGCGAATTCAAGGGTCTCGGCGCTCCCATTCACGCAAGCGTTTCCGGTACGGTCGCTGCGGTGGAGCCCCGTCCCTACTCCATGGGCGGCAAGGTCATGTCCGTCGTGATCGACAATGACTTCAAGGACGAGCTGAGTGAAGAGGTGAAAGCCCCCGCCGACCCCGACGCGCTGAGCGTTGAGGAAATGATCGAAATGGTCAAGCAGGCCGGTATCGTCGGCATGGGCGGCGCTACGTTCCCGACCCACACGAAGATATCCAGCGGCATCGGCAAGGTCGACACGGTGATCATCAACGGCGCGGAATGCGAGCCCTACATCACCGGCGACCATCGCGCGATGCTCGAGCGTCCCGCCGAGATCATCGGCGGCTGCTGCTACCTCGCCAAGATGTTCGGCGTGAACAAGGTCGTCATCGGCGTGGAGGACAACAAGAAAAACGGCATCGACGCGCTCAATAAGGTCATCGAGGAGCAGAAGGCTCCCGTCGTGGTCGAGGCGCTGCGCTGCCGCTACCCGCAGGGCGGTGAAAAGCAGCTCTGCCAGGCCATCACGGGCAAGCAGGTGCCCCCCGGCGGCCTTCCCGCGAACATCGGTTGCGCCGTGTTCAACATCAACACGACCATCGCCATCTACCATGCCATCAAAGAGGGTATGCCTGTGGTGCGCAAGGTCGTCACGGTGTCCGGCAGCGGCGTTGTGGAGCCGAAGAACCTGGAGTGCCCCATCGGCACGCCGGTCGCGCTTCTCTTCGACGCCTGCGGCGGCTTGAAGGACGAGACGTTCAAGCTCATCGCCGGCGGCCCGATGATGGGTATGGCCCAGGCCTCCGCCGACTTCCCCGTGGCCAAGGGCACGGGCGCGGTGCTGGCATTTGCGGGCAGCGAGAACAAGGTCTCCGCTGACCCGACCTGCATCCGCTGCGGCCGCTGCGTCGAGGCTTGCCCGATGCACCTTGAGCCCCTCTACCTTTACTTATATGTGCAGAAGAACCGCATCGAGGACCTCGAGGCGGCGCACGTGATGGACTGCATCGAGTGCGGCGCGTGCTCCTACATCTGCCCGGGCCGCCTGCACCTGACGCATTCGTTCAAGGTCGGCAAGCAGAAGGTCAAGGAAGCCGCCGCCAAGGCCAAGGCCGCGGCAGAGGCTGCCAAGGCTGCCGAAGAAGCAAAGAAGGAGGCATAAGGGATGCTGAATGATTATAAGGGTCTGAAGCTCATCGCTTCCTCCAACCCCCATATCCGTACCAATGAAGACACGCGCTCGATCATGCTCGACGTGATCATCGCGCTCTGCCCCGCGCTCTTGATGAGCGTGATCCGTTTTGGCTTCCGCGCACTGATCGCGGTCGTCGTCTCCATGGCGTCTGCCATGTTCTTTGAGTGGCTGTACCGCAAGCTCCTGCACAAGACGCAGACGCTCGGCGACCTCTCCGCCGCCGTCACCGGTATGCTGCTCGCGTTCGTCTGCCCCGTGACGCTTCCTTACTGGATGCTGATCGTCGGCAACTTCTTCGCGATCTTTGTCGTCAAGCAGCTCTATGGCGGTCTCGGCAAGAACTTCCTGAACCCCGCGCTCGCCGGCCGCGCCGCGCTCGTCGCGTGCTACACCGGCCAGATGACGAGCTGGATCGACCCGAGCACCAAGGCGCCGCTCTTCGGCGGCCTTGCCGACGTGGTGACCGCTGCCACCCCGCTCACCACGATGAAGAGCGGCGAGTTTGCTGAGCTGACCGCGCAGTACAGCCTCTCCGATATGTTCATCGGCAACATCGGCGGCTCTCTCGGTGAGATATCCTCGATGATGCTGCTCATCGGCGGGCTTTACCTCATCTTCCGCAAGGTCATCTCCTGGCAGATCCCCGTGGCCTACATCGGCAGCGTGGCGATCCTCACCTTCCTCTTCCCTCAGGGCAACGACGCGCTGACGTGGATGCTCTACAACGTGCTCGGCGGCGGTCTGTTCCTCGGCGCGTTCTTCATGGCAACGGACTATGTCACCTCTCCCGTGACGAAGAAGGGCCAGCTCATCTTCGGTCTCGGCTGCGGTCTTATCACCGTGTTCATCCGCTACTTCGGCTCCTATCCCGAGGGCGTGTGCTACTCCATCCTCGTGATGAACTGCTGCACCTGGATCATTGACAAGTACACCAAGCCCACCCGCTTCGGTGTAGATAAGAAAGCAGCGAAGGAGGCGGCAAAGAAATGAAGATCGAAGGTAAATTCATTTTCAAGGTAGCCGGTACGCTGACGGCGATCTCGCTGGTCGTCGCGCTGCTGCTGGGCCTGACCAACATGCTGACCGCGGATAAGATCGCGGCCATCAACAAGCAAAAGACCGAAGAGGCGCTCGCCAAGGTCGTCTCTGCGGCCGACTGCGAGTTCCCCCCGATGGAGGAGATCCCGCAGGCCATGATCGACGCCGCCAACGACCAGGGCGGCAAGCTGAGCGAGGTCTATGAGGTCAAGTCCGGCGGCGACACCATCGGCTATGCCTTCAAGGTCACCGCGAGCGGCTCTCAGGGCAACATCGTGATGATCGTCGGCGTGGACGCCGACCTCACCGTCACGGGCGTTTCCATCGTCAACAACTCCGAGACCAAGGGCATCGGCTCCAAGGTCATGGATAACGAGGCGACCTCCGCCGGCACCGGCGCGCTCGATCAGTTCGTCGGCAAGTCCGGCGCGGGCACGCTCGTCGTCAAGCAGAACATCGACGCCGTCACCGGCGCGACGGTCTCCACCAAGGGCGTGACCAAGGGCGTCAACGCCGCTCTGGCTGCCGCCGAGGCCATGAACTGAGAAAGGGGGAACGATCTATGAATTTCAACAAACAGCTCAAAGACGGTCTGATCTACCAAAACCCCGTTCTGGTGCAGGTGCTCGGTATGTGCTCCACCATGGCCATCACCACGAGTGTTGCAAACGGCTTTGGTATGGGCATCTCTGTTCTCATCATCCTGACGCTTTCGAATATCTTTATTTCCCTTCTGCGCAAGATCATCCCCAACGAAGTGCGTATCGCGTGCTACATCGTCGTCATCGCAGGCTTCGTTACGATCGTTGATCTGTGCCTGCAGGCGTTCTTCCCTGACATTGCCAACAGCCTTGGCGTGTTCATCCCGCTGATCGTCGTCAACTGCATCATCCTCGGCCGCGCCGAGGCCTTTGCCAGCAAGAACTCCGTTGCCGCCTCCGCGGTGGACGGCATCTGCCAGGGCATCGGCTACACGGTGGTGCTGCTGATCCTGAGCGCGTTCCGTGAGCTGTTCGGCGCGGGCACGCTGCTCGGCATCCAGGTCATGCCTTCTTCCTATGTTCCCGCCGGTATGCTCACGTTGCCCGTCGGCGGCTTCCTGTGCCTCGGCACGCTGATCGCCATCATGCAGTGGGCGCTCGCCAGAAGTGAGAAGAAAAAGGCAAAAGCAAACGAAACGGAGGGCAAATAAATGAGTGTCACGAAACTTCTTGCTATTTCCCTCGGCGCGATCCTGACGAATAACTTCATCTTCTCGCAGTTCCTGGGTATCTGCCCGTTCCTCGGCGTGTCGAAAAAGAGCGACACGGCCGTCGGTATGGGTCTTGCCGTTACGTTCGTCATGGGCCTTGCCTCGGCGTTCTGCTACGGCGTGAACATCATCCTTGTCAAGCTCGGCCTCGGCTACATGCAGACCGTCGCCTTCATTCTCGTGGTGGCGAGCCTCGTGCAGTTCATCGAGATGTTCCTCAAAAAGTCCATGCCGACGCTCTACACGGCCCTCGGCGTGTACCTGCCGCTGATCACCACCAACTGCGCCGTGCTCGGCGTGGTGCTGCTCAACGTGCAGAACGACTACAACTTCATCGAGTCCGTGGTTTACGGCATCACCGGCGGCCTTGGCTTCCTGCTGGCGATCTACCTCTTCTCCACGGTGCGCGAACGCTTGGAGTTTGCCGATTATCCCAAGGCATTTGAAGGCTTCCCCATCGCGCTGATCACCGCAGGTCTCATCGCCCTTGCTTTCATGGGCTTCTCGGGCCTGCAGGTGTGGCCCATGTAAGGAGGGGACGAAATTATGATTACAAACGTTATTTACGCTGTCCTCGTGCTGGGCGTGATCGCCGTCGTGTTCGGCCTGATCCTGTCCGTTGCGGCCAAGGCTTTTGAGGTCAAGGTCGATGAGCGCCTGCCCAAGATCCAGGCCTGCCTCGCCGGCGCAAACTGCGGCGGCTGCGGCTACCCCGGCTGCGCGGGCTGCGCCGAGGCGATCCTCGCCGGTAAGGCTCCCGTCACCGCCTGCGCGCCCGCGGGCGCGGAGGGCGCCGCCAAGATCGCCGCCATCATGGGCATGGAAGCCCCCAGCGGCGAAAAGCAGGTCGCGCACGTGCTGTGCAACGGCGGCGAGGCCTCTGTGAAGAATTTCGAGTATGTCGGTCTTCACGACTGCGTCGCCGCGACGAAGGTCGCCGGCGGCCCGACCGCGTGCTCCTTTGGCTGCATGGGCTTTGGTACCTGCGTTGCCGCCTGCCAGTTCGACGCCATCCATATCAATGAGCAGGGCGTCGCCGAGGTCGACAAGGAGAAGTGCACCGACTGCGGCGCCTGCCGTGAGGCCTGCCCGCGCAAGCTGATCGTCGAGGTGCCCTACAAGCAGAAGGTCTTCGTCAACTGCTCGAACAAGGAGAAGGGCCCCGCCGTTACGAAGGTGTGCGCCAACTCCTGCATTGCCTGCGGTATGTGCGAGCGCACCTGTAAGTTCGACGCCATCCATGTCGTCAACAACGTGGCCGTCATCGACTACACCAAGTGCAAAAACTGCACCATGTGTGCCAAGGCCTGCCCGCGTAACGCCATCGAGCCCATCCCGACTCCCGAGGAGAAGGAAAAGTTCAAGGCCGCGCAGAAGGCTGCCGCCGAGCGCAAGGCCGCTGCCGCCAAGGCAGCCGCCGAAGCCAAGGCTGCTGAAGCCGCGAAAGCCGCCGAAGCGCCCAAGGCGGAATAAACGGTTTTACAAAAAGAGGAACGCGAAAGCGTTCCTCTTTTTTGCGCCAAAAACGGCAGAGACGCTTTTGCGAGGCATTGCTCGCCCGACTTTTCGTAGTTCACAAACTGTTTACACTGCCTCCTATTGACAATGGGAAATGTCGGTGGTACACTGCGTTTAGCACTCGAGGGAAAGGAGTGCTAAAGCTACGAAAGGAGCGCGGTGTATGGACTTGACCGAGCGCAAAAAGCAGATTCTCAAGCGCGTTGTCGAGGATTACATCGCCGCGGCTGAGCCGGTCGGCTCCAAGGCGCTGGCCGAGGAGATGGGCGGTTCGGTGAGCTCCGCGACCATCCGCAACGAGCTTGCGGACCTGGTCGAAATGGGCTACCTCGAGCAGCCGCACACCTCTGCCGGACGCGTGCCGTCGCCGAAAGGTTACCGCCTGTACGTCAACGAGCTGATGGAAAAGCGCGAGGTCTCCGAAACGGAAGCGGAGGAGATCAACGAGCAGCTAAAGTCCAAGCTCAGCGGCACGGACAGCGTGATCGCCAAGGCGGGGCAGATGGTGTCGAGCATCGTCAATTACCCCGTGTACAGCGTGACGGGCGGACGGCGCGAGGCGAGCGTCAAGCGCTTCGAGCTCATCGCGGTCGATGAAGTGAGTTTCATCGTCGTGGTGATGGGCGAGGATAACCGCGTGAAGAGCCAGCTCCAGCGCTCGGACCTCCCGTTCGACAGCCAGCGGCTCGCGGACGTCAAGGAGCTTTTGAACACGCACTTCACCGGCCGGAGCGCCGATGAGATGAGTGCAAGGCTGATGAGCCTTTCCGAGCAGCTTTCGCCCGAGCTGTTTTTAGTGGTGTCCAAAGCGGTCGAATATGCGATCGGTGTGCTCGAGCAGAGCGCGCAGCGCAGCGTGGAGACCGCGGGCGCGAGCCAGATCTTGAAAATGCCTGAGTACCGCGATGTCGACAAGGCGCACGATCTCGTGACATTCCTTGTGGATAACAAGGAAGAGCTTCCCGTGCCGGATGACGGCGCGCCGCTCAAGATCCTGATCGGGCCGGAAAACGTGAACGAGGCGCTCAAGGAAACGAGCGTGGTCGTCGCCAGCTACGATATCGGCGACGGGATGCGCGGCCTCGTCGGTGTGGTGGGTCCCACCAGAATGGACTACGCCACCGTGACGGCGCGGCTGAGTTATTTTGCAGACAGCCTGACGCGGATGTTCGGCAAGAACGAGCTTCCGCCCAGGGAAGAAGATAAGGAGTAAGAAATGGGTAAGAAAGACAAGCAGAACGCGGCGGAGAGCACGCCGGAAAAGAACACGGCGCAGCAGCCGACAGCAGACGAGGCGGCCAAGACCGCAGAAACTGCCAAGGCTGACGAGACCGCCGAAAAGAGCGCGGAGCCCGAGACCTTCACCGTCACGCGCGAGCAGATGGAGAAGATGGAAGGCCTTGCCAAGTCGCTTGCCGACGAGCAGGACAAATACCTGCGCCTTGCCGCCGAGTACGACAACTACCGCAAGCGCACCGCGAAGGAAAAGGAAAACCTTTATGCCGACGCGAAGATCGACACGATCAAGGCGCTGCTGGGCGTTTACGATAACCTCGAGCGCGGCCTTGCCCAGTACGGCGACGAGGAGTCGCCCCACCGCAAGGGCCTTGAGATGGTGTTCAACCAGTTCAAGGAGAGCCTCAAAAAGCTCGGCGTAGAAACGATGGACGCCGCCGGAAAGCCCTTCGACCCCGAAAAGCACAACGCCGTGATGCATGTGGAAGACGAGAACTACGGCGAAAACACCGTGGTCGAGGTGCTTCAGCAGGGCTTCACGCTGGGCGATAAGGTGCTGCGATTTGCCATTGTAAAAGTGGCCAATTAAAGTGCAAATTCCGCGCGGAAGCGCGAAATGATAAATTAATTTCGTTAACAAAAAAATTAAGATAGATCTTAGGAGGACAACATTATGTCTAAAGTTATCGGTATCGACCTTGGTACTACCAACTCTTGTGTGGCTGTGATGGAGGGCGGCGAAGCCGTCGTCATCCCCAACGCCGAAGGCAACCGCACCACCCCGTCCGTGGTGGCCTTCAGCAAGAGCGGCGAGCGTATGG
>URXY01000029.1 GCA_900552015.1 uncultured Eubacteriales bacterium
CATCCTTGAAGTGACCGCCTGCGTTCCATTCCAGTGTGCAATCTGCGCCGCGCCGAGTCAGGGCGGTGTGCAGGGCGCGGATGTTGTCACCCACAGCCGCCATCGTCTGATTTTTGGTATGTTCCTCGCGGTCACCAAGGCTGAGGTAAACGCGCTGCGTTTGGATAGGGTGCGCCGCTTCGTATTCTGGCCAGCCGGGAAACCACACGGACGGCGAAGCCGCCGCCACGCCGTACAGGGTATCGGTCCGGGTTGCCGCCCACAGCGCAAACAGCCCCGCCAGCGAGTAGCCGCCCAAAATAACCTTGGCATCTTCCTTTATAGAATACTGCCGACGGATGCTCGGCACAGCCTGCTCCAGCCACGCCAGCGTATCCTCTGCCCTGCCGCCGAAGCCCTGCTTGCCCCACGCGGGCGGTGCGGACCAAGGCGACAGGTCGTCGTTCCAATTTTCCACGGGGACAGCGACCAGCAAAAACGGTCGTGCGGTTTGCCGTCGCAGGGCTTCCGCTTCCCGTTCCATCCCTGCAGGGTCGTGCTCGTCCGCCATTTGCAGCAGCAGGTATTCGGCGCCGACCGTGCCATAGACTCGGCAGGTTCTGTTTTGTATCTGCAATACCCGGTCATCCATAAAATTCATGATTCCTTTTCTTTGCTTTCTTTTGCATTATAATGCCTGCACACCAAAGAATCAAGATTGCGCCGGATGCACTTCCCCGAAAGTTTTTTGCTGCACTTGCATCACATCTGCACAACATCCGCATTGCGCTTGTATATACGTGTATAATCCCGCGTGTTACAATTAGGTGCGTCAAGTGCATTTTATGTACATTGATATATCCCGGCAGAATTTCATATATTTCCATAGTATCGTCTTATTTCTACCTTCACCCTCTCATATAATTCCACACAAATCCATGCTTTTCCATGCCGCATGGGTGTAGAATTGGTGTAAATTCTCGGACGCTCCACGTTGTAAAATGTCTTCCAACAAGGTCTAATATTCCTCTGTCAGATGTCTTAATCGAGTAGGAGGCTCTCTCAAAGATAGCCGACCTCTCACACCACCGTGCGTACCGACCGGTACACGGCGGTTCAACAGCATAAGTGCAAGGACTCGTAGTAGTTGAGGATACTAAAGTATCCCGCTGCTGCGAGCCTTTCGTTTGTAATGGAACACTTTAATACAGGACTACCGGCGATACGCCAATATCCCAGTCTGGAATTTGCAGCTTCTGTGCGATTGCCTGCTGAATCACACGGTCTACTACCGTGGGGATTCCCAGCTTTCGCACGCTGCCATCCGGTTTCGGGATTTCCTTCCGCCGCACCGGGCTGGGCATATAGCTTCCGTCCCGGATGCTCTGCAAAAGTTCTCCCCTGTGTTCCTTCAACCACGGCAGTGCTTTCTCTACGGTCATTCCGTCGATTCCCGCTGCGCCGTGGTTTCTCTTGACCCGCTTGTGGGCGCTGTTCAGGTTATCCCTGCCCAGTATTGCTTCCAGCAGGTCACTTGCACCGTCTCGTTCTTTCCCTTCTCTGCAGTCAGTGCTCCGCGCTTCTGCATACCCTTTGTGTTCCACACTATCTCTTTGCAGGAAGCCCTCGTTCCCTTGGTATTCTGCTTTCAATACACCGACCTCCCTTCCGGTCTGTACTTGAGACTTACGATTGTTCGGCCCTTCCCTTGAAAAAAATCAAGGTACTATGGCCTCGGCTGACTTCTTGCAGTTCGTTGTTACTGCGGCTTTCGGATTTCCTACTTCCCGTCTGCAAGTCCTCCCCGGGTAAGAACGACAACTTTCCTCCTATGTAACCGCCACATTTACCGCACGGGATTCGGACAGCATTGGACTTTGTGTTGTTTGGCACACTCGTCCGTCCCTGTGCGGCCTACTATGTGATTTCTGTTCGTCGGTTCAGGAGTTTGCCCGCCAAGGCTCCTCACCTTGACATCCGGCTTCCTTCAGATTCCACCTCACGATGAACACCCTTGCCTTCGGCTAACGCTTCCTACTGCCGAGCGCGTAGTGGCCTTTCACCACCTAGTTGTTGCCCATGCCGGGCGCACCAAAATGCAAAGCGAGGACGCCGGATTTTCGGCGTCCTCGCTTTCTGCTCATGAACGGTATTGGGTTGATACCCCTGCGCGGGGGTGCCTTATCTGCCCCGATGCTTTTCTTTTCGTTTCTGTTGCTTTTGCGCAAAGCGGCGCTGCTTTTCCTCGTCGCGCTGCGCACGGTTCTGCGCGGTCCGCGCCAGCTTGTTTGCTTCACGCTGCATTTGCAGCGCCTGCTGCGATCTTGTGCCGATTGCAGCGGCAGTCTCTTTTCGGAGCTGACGCTGCGAGCGCTTGGGATTGGCGGCGGCTCTCTTTTGCGGTGCGGCAACAGACGGACTGAAGCGCAGTCGGCTGTGATTTTTGAGCAGATATTCCCAAACCTCGTAGTCTTTCGGTTCTGCACCGAAGGTGATCTTGCATACCGAGAGCCGCTGCCTCTCGATGCGCTCGAACACGCCGACCCAGAACGGCGGCTCAAAAAACACGGTCAGCTTTGTGGAATCAATGTCCATAACGAATCCCTCCTGAAATTGATGCCGGCAGAAACGGACGACCCGGAGGGGAGGGTTACTTACCTGTGCCATGCGGCGCAGACGGCTGGGCTACCTACCAGCTCTGGCATCCTCAAAAAGGACACGTTGCGTTTTTATCCTGCCAAATATAGAGCACGTTTCCGTGCGATCTACCACTGTTTTTGCTCAATAATTCTCCGCGTGGACTTCGAAGTAGCTCTGGGGGTGGTTGCAGGTGGGGCAGACGTCGGGGGCTTTGGTGCCGACGACGATGTGGCCGCAGTTGCGGCACTCCCAGACCTTGACCTCGCTCTTTTCAAAGACCTTGGCGGTCTCGACGTTGCGCAGCAGCGCGCGGTAGCGCTCTTCGTGATGGCGCTCGATCTCGCCGACGAGGCGGAACTTCTGCGCCAGCTCGGGAAAGCCCTCTTCCTCTGCGGTCTTGGCGAAAGAATCGTACATGTCGGTCCACTCGTAGTTTTCGCCCTCAGCGGCGGAGAGCAGATTGTCGGCGGTGGAGCCAATGCCCTGGAGCTCCTTGAACCACATCTTGGCGTGCTCCTTTTCGTTGTCCGCGGTCTTCTGGAAGAGCGCGGCGATCTGCTCATAGCCCTCCTTCTTGGCGGTGGAGGCGAAGAAGGTGTACTTGTTGCGCGCCTCGGATTCGCCCGAGAAGGCGGTGCGCAGGTTCTGCTCGGTCTTGGTACCGGAATACTTGTTGGTCTTCATGGTGAAATTCTCCCTTTCATCTTTCAAAATTTTCATGCGGCTCCTGCGCCTTGCGGCAGGCGGGGCAGAGATAGTGGATACGAAGGTCGTAGGACTGGATGCGCGCGCCGAGCGCGACCTCGATGTCTTGCGTCAGGTCAGTGAACTTGAAGTCCGTGAGCGTGCCGCAGCGGGTGCAGATCAGGTGATCGTGGCGCGTGGTGTTGTCGTAGCGGTCGGACGAGCCTGGCTGTGACAGGCGGATGAGCTTGCCGTCAGCCACAAGCGCGTTGAGGTTGTTATACACCGTAGCTTGCGCAATTTTCGGGTTTGTCTGCTTCATTTGCAAAAAAACCTGCTCGGCGGTCGGGTGCTCGGCGGAGCACAGGACGAGGTCGAGGATCTGTCGAGCGTACTTGGTCATGCGTCCCTCCTGAATAAGAATTAGAATAATTCTTATTATAACGATGGAAAATGGTTTGTCAAGCGGAAAATCAAAAACAGTTTGCGTCATGCGCGCACGCGCTGAGGCATACCCTTTATGGAAAAGGGGGAATGAGATGGACCAGACGATAGCATTCCTGGGCGGTGACGCGCGCATGCGCCTGCTCGCTCAGATGATGGCGGTGGAGGGTTACGACGTCTGCTCGTGGGAGCTGAGCGGCGCACCAAAGCCATTGGCGCTGTGCGACGCGCTGAAAGCGGAGATCATCGTCCTGCCGCTGCCGGCGGAGAAAAACGGCTATTTGAGCGGCACGGAGCTCACGATGGAGAGCCTGCTGCGCTCGCTGCGGCGCGAGCACCGCATTTTCGCGGGCAATGTGGGAAACGACGCGTCAACGCTCGCGCAGTCGTTGGGGCTTACGATCACGGACTACTTTGCCTCGGAAGAACTGAGCGTGCGCAACGCGATCCCGACGGCGGAGGGGGCCATCGAGGCGGCGATGAAGCACACGAGTGTCACGCTGCACGGCACGCCGTGCCTCGTGCTCGGCTTTGGCCGCATCGGAAAGGTGCTCGCGCACAATCTGAGCGCGCTGGGAGCGAAGGTCAGCGTCAGCGCGCGCAAGCGGTCGGACCTTGCGTGGATCGACGCGTTCGGCTACGCGCCGCTGCACACGAACCGCCTCTCCGGCACGCTGGGGGAATTCCGCGTGGTGTTCAACACCGTGCCGCATCAGGTATTGGACGAAACGCTCCTTGCCGAGCTGCCGCCGGACTGCCTGCTCATCGAGCTTGCGAGCGCGAGCGGCTTTGACATGGACGCGGTCGAAACGCTGCGCCTTTCGTATCTCAAGGCAGGGGGACTGCCCGGGCGCGTCGCGCCGGAGACGGCGGCGCGGGCCATCAAAAAGACGTTATGTCGACTCATCAAGGAGGAAGCATGAAGATCGGATTTGCCTTTTGCGGCTCGTTCTGCAACCATCCCGAGCTGCTGAAACTCTACGAGGACATCGCACGCGAGCATGAGATCGTCCCGATTTTGTCGGAAAACGCAGCGAAGTATTCCACGCGCTTCGGCACGGCGGAGGACTTCGTCACCCGCGTGGAGGCTATCGCGGGGAGAAAGGCCGTGCGCGATATCGTCGAAGCCGAGCCCCTCGGCCCGCAGGGCGCGATGGAGGTGCTCGTCATCGCGCCCTGCACGGGAAACACGCTTGCCAAGCTCGCCCACGGCATTACGGACGGCCCGGTGACGATGGCGGCAAAGGGGCACCTGCGCAACGGAAAGCCCGTCGTGCTTGCGCTGGCGACGAACGACGGCCTATCCGCGAGCGCGCCGAACATCGCGGTGCTGCTGAACCGCAAGAACTACTATTTTGTCCCCTTCGGGCAGGACAACGCCGAAGCAAAGCCCACGTCGCTCATCGCGGACTTCCGCAAAATTATCCCGACGGCCGAGGCGGCGCTGGAGGGAAGACAAATTCAGCCGATTTTGCTGTGAAATGAAAAAGGCAGGAATTTCCTGCCTTTTTTGCAATGTAACAGTAAACTTGCGCACGTTTTTTGTCGATGCTCGCTGAACTTGCTTGAAAAAATCACGTCTGTCTCCTATACTTTGCATAGAGAGAAGAGAGGAGGGAACGCGAATGGACGAGAACCTGCGCGAAGCGGCGGAGCTTCCGGAGGGTGGAGAGACTGCCGTACCTAAAGCTGCTGAGCCGGAAGCCGACGAGCCAAAGACGAAGAGCATCCGCTTTGCACCCAGCGCCTACGACCCGCGCGGCATCGAGCAGTGGCTTTCTGAGCGCGCGGCGGAGGGGAAGCTCCTGCTCCGCTACGACGATTTTGTGATCGGCGAGCCGCGCGACTGCCGCTATCACCTGGAACCCGCCGCGGACGATGACGACCCCGACGAGCTGTTGCGCGAAAAGCGTGCCCGCCTGGGCTGGGAGTACGTCTGCCGGACGTCTTCTATATCTGGCGCGGCGACAAGACCGCGCGTGCGCCCTCACCGCGCCCCTGCACGGATAGCTACGGCTACCGGCGGCTGCGCAAAAAAATGCGCGGCAGCTATTTTCTGCCGCTAATCTATCTGGTGGCAGATGTGCTGCTCATTTATCTCCTGTTTTATGTGTGGAGTATCCCGCTGCTGTCGCTGCTCACGATGCCAAAGAATGATGTGATTCAGGGTGTTTCACTTTTTCTTGGCAGCATCATTGGTATGTTCAGCGGCGCACAGGAGAGGAAAGAGATGCGCACGCTCAAACGCGCGATGGAGGACTGCGAGCGCACGGAGAAGATGCCGCGCAACCGCTGGGCGGGGGTGGACCGCGCGCTTTCTCTCATTGTCGTTGTGCTGATGGTCGCGGTGCTCTTTGGAAAAGGGGGATACAGCAAGTACGGCGATGACTATGACGAGCCGACGCTGCCCTATCTTCGCGCCGAAGAGCTCGGCGGCGATCCGTTTGACTGGTGCTATCAGCGCGATCTTTCGACGCCGCTCGGCGGGCATGTGTATTCTGTCGGCGAAACACCGCATGCGGGAATGATCGACGGCTGGGAGCAGCTGAGCACAGAGGTAGAATTCTACGCCCCTCGCATTTCCATGCTGGCCGCTCCGCTGGCGCATGAACTGCGCGACTATTTCATGGAAAGCGGTGCGCAGATGATTTCCATCGACGGCTTTGACGAGGCGTACTACGCAGAATTTATCAAACCAAATACCCGGTTTCCCAATGAACCGGACGAAGTCCACCAGTTTCTTATCCTGCGCCGCGGGGGAGAGGTGCTTTACTTCCGCACCGAGGCGCCCGACGATCTGCGGGACCGTCTGGACGAATTTGCAGACATTTTTGATCAGTACAGCGAATTAGCATAAAAAGAAGTGCGTTCCTAACGGGAACGCACTTCTTTTTTGCTATCTTGTCACTGCTCTAACTTTTTGAGCTCGTCGAGCTGGCCCTCCAGCGTGGTGAACGCCTCGGGCAGCTGTGCGACGGCAGCGTCCGCGCGCTTGAGCTCGCTGCACACGCTCTCGCAAGTCGCGCCGAGCGTCGAGAGCACCTGCTCGCACTGACCTCTGCATGCCGCGATCATCGCCTGCAAGCGCTCGCGTGTGGCGGCGTCGAGCGCGTCGGCGCGCTCGCGGGCGGAGAGCTCGATGTCGGCGATGTGCGCCTTGACGCGGCCGTATTCATCCACCTGCGGGCGGAGCTCAGCAAGCTCGGCTTCGAGCTTCTGCGTTTCGCGGTCATGCTCTGCCTTCTGCGCGGCGAGCTGACGCTCATGCTCGGCTTTCTGGGCGGTGAGCTTCTGCGCACTCTCTTCGAGCTGCGCGCGCAGCTCGGTGATGGTCTCCTGCGCGGCGGTCAGGCCCTTTTTGAGCGCAGCCTGCGCACCGGTGGCGGTGGCGGAGGTCTCGGTGAGCCGGTCGCGTTCGCGCTCGGCGGCGGCGAGCTTGTCGCGCAGCTCTGCATTCTCGCGGCAGAGGCCGTCGCTCTCCTGTTCGAGCGCTTCGATCTGCTGTTTGCTCTCAAGCGAAGTCTTTTCGATATAGCGGATGACGTCATCGCGGTTGAAGCCGCCGAAGACGGAACTCTTGAAGGTATTTTCCATGATCTTCCCACCTTTTCCTTTGTCAGAGTTATGGTAACACAAAAGACGGGGGATGACAAGGAAAAAAGCGCGGCACCTTTGGCCAAGGCACCGCGCTTCCGCACATTTTACCGGGTGGTGAAGGAAAAGCTCTTGCCCTTCTTTGTAAAAGAGAAGCCCCCCTGCTCCTCGCTGCCGGCACTGGTGCAGCGCACGCGCTCGGCGTTCACGCTGCCGCCGACGTCGCCGCAGGTGACGCTGTCGCTCGCGCGGACATTGCCCTGCACATCGCCGCAGCGCACACTGTCGCTGGCCTGCACATCACCGCCGACGCTGCCGCAGGTGACGTTGTCACCCGCACGGACGCTGCCCTGCACATCGCCGGAGCAGTTCACGCTGTCGCCCGCCTGCACACCGCCGCCGACATTGCCGCAGGTGACGCTGTCGCCGGCCTGCACATTGCCGCCGATGTCGCCGCAGGTGATGCCATCGCCCGCCTTGACATTCCCACCGATGGTCGTATCGGTGCAGACGATGGAAAAATCGCTGTAAATGTCCTGTGCGCTGCCGGAAAAGTGCAGCTCGACGGTCTTGCGGATCTCGTCGTATTTGTCGTGGCGGAACAGACTTCCCTGTTTCGGCTGGAGCAGCCGGTGCCCCTGAAAGAGCACCGCGTGGATGCTGTCGTCATCCTCCCACGGCAGCTCCGCCGCGATAGGAAGGACCTGACCGTCCGCATCCGCTTTTTCAGAGGACGTTTCTTTGCTCTCGCGGCCGAAGAGCTCGTCGAGCGTCATCTCCAGCGCATCGACAAGCTGCGGCAGCAGTGCGATATCGGGGCAGCACGCATCGCTCTCCCACTTGGAAACGGCCTGATTGCTCACGCCGAGAATATTCGCCAGCGCCTCCTGTGTCAGCCCTTTATCCTTGCGGCGGGCTGAGATACGCGCTCCCATTGTCAGTTCTTCCAACTGTCTATCCTCCTGTACTGCGTTATAATAATAAAGTAGTCGGCTCAGCGGAACGCGCCGAGCATCGGGAAAGCGAAGGGCGGACGTTCCGCGCCGAGCGCGCGGGTGAGCGTGTCCTGTGTCGTCTCCCTGTTTTTCAGTGTCTGGCCTTCGCGCCAGAGCTTGCATATCGTCTCTTTCATGCTGTTCGATCCTTCCTTGCCCCGTGCTGCAGCCGCGGCTTTCGAATCACCGGTATGGGCTCAGTATAGGGGCAAGAGACCGGTTTGACAATGGCGCGGTGGTTGAATCGTCTCTTTTTTTCTCCAACCTGCGGTTGAATAACACGATGAGAAGACGAGTGTCGCTGTTTAGCGGACAAATCACCGCCTGACGCTGATCTCCTCGATGCCGCGCGTGTAGTCGACCACGTGCTGCAAAAAGAGCTGTGTGATGGTCGAGGGCAGAAAGCCCTTTTTCACTGTGATGCAGATCTCGCGCGACTGCTTGACGTTCAACGGCTTACTGACGACGTGGTAGCGCGAGGGCTGGAGCAGCAGGCTGTGTACGATGCTCACGCCGAGCCCTGCCTCGACCATCGAGAGGAGCGCAAAGTCGCTCGTCG
The DNA here is from genome assembly GCA_900552015.1 of uncultured Eubacteriales bacterium. GTDB lineage: Bacteria > Bacillota > Clostridia > Oscillospirales > Oscillospiraceae > Hominicoprocola. The sequence goes on from URXY01000029.1 coordinate 8,896, forward strand.
TGTCGTAGGTGATCTCGGGGTGGATGTTGTACTGGTCGAGCAGGCGCGTGAATTCGTAGTCTTCGATCTCCATCAGGCGAACGAAGGTCTCGTGCGGGAGCTGCTCGAGCGGGAAGACGGGCGCGCCCTCCATCGGGTGTCCCTTGGGCAGGATGGCGACCATCGTGTCGTGCAGGATGGGGGTGGGCTCAAAGTCGTTGGAAACAGGCGTGACGAGGAAGCCGCAGTCGATCGCGCCGCGGCGCAGCCACTCGGAGATCTCATAGTATTCGCCCGTGAGCAACTGGATCTGGATGTTCGGATAGCGCTGGTGGAAGTCCTTCAGAATTTCCGGCAGCAGGCTGATGGCAAGGCTCGTAAAGCATCCGAGCCGCAGCGTACCGGACTGCACGCCGTGCAGCTCGGACACGGCGAAGTTGAGGTCTTCATAGTCCTTGACGATCTCGCGGATCGTGGGGAGGAGCACCATGCCGTCGGAGGAAATTTCGATGCCGGAGTGGTTGCGCGTCAGAAGCTTGACCTGCCAGTCCTGCTCAAGGTCCGAGATCATCTTGCTCACGGCGGACTGCGTGTAGCCCAGCTCGCCCGCCGCCTGTGTGATGCTGCCGGTCTCCACGGTGCGCAGATAGGCAATATATTTACGAATACTCATTATCAATACCCTCGATAGTATCTCGCGGATTCCATTTTGGAATGTTGAGATAAAAATATATTCGCTTTTCAAAAGCGTATGAAGATTATACAATATGGCCAAAGAAAATTCAATGCCCCTACACGGAATTTTCGAAGTAGTACAAAAACACGTGAAAATAACGAGGAGGAAACAGTCATGGTCCATTATTCCTGCATTGGCGCTACCGGTTATGTCTGCGGTGAAGTGCTCCGCATGATGGTCAATCATCCCGAAGGTGAGCTCGTCAACGTGCTCGATACATACGGTGTGGGCGACGCGATCTCCACGCATCATCCCGCGCTGCGCGGCTTCTACGATCAGGTCATCATGGATCTCACCGAGGAGACCGTCCGCGAGACCGCGAAGAAGAGCGACGTCATCATGATTCAGGTCCCGTCCGGTGACGTGGCCAAGTGGGCGGAGATCGTTCTCGCTGAGGACTGCGCCATCATCGATATCGGCGCTGACATCCGCTTCCGCGATGTCGACGTCTGGGAGAAGTGGTACGGCCAGAAGCACCCCGACGCCAAGATGACCCACGACGCTGTTTACTGCATCCCTGAGGTCATGCGCGACCTTGCCAAGGGCAAGAAGCTCATCGCCAACCCCGGCTGCTATCCCACTGCTTCCACCCTCGGTCTCCAGCCCATGCTCAAGGCTGGTCACATCGTTGACAATACCATCGTCATCGATGCCAAGAGCGGCTACACCGGCGCAGGCCGCCGTCCCGCCCTCAACAAGCTCCTCACTGAGGCGGAGAACAACTTCTGCGCTTACGCCCTCGGCGGCGGCCACCGCCACACGCCCGAGATCGAGCAGAACATCGCCTACATCACCGGCAAGGACCTGATGAAGCCCGAGACCTGGCAGTACATCAACTTCCAGCCGCACCTCCTGCCCCAGGTCCGCGGTATCGAGGTCACCATCTACGCTACCTGCGACAGAGACTTCACCAACGAGGAAGTTTATGAGCTCTACAAAGACTTCTACAAGGATGAGCCCTTCGTCAAGGTCTTCCCGGCGAGCCTGCCCGTTCAGACCAAGTGGGTCTACGGCACGAACTTCTGTGAGATGACCCCGACCTTCGACGCGCGTACCCACCGCCTGATCGTCTCCTCCGTGATCGACAACATCGGCAAGGGCGCTGCCGGCCAGGCCATTCAGAACATGAACCTCATCATGGGCCTGCCCGAGACCACCGGCCTGATGATGCCCCCGATGTATCCGTAATTTTCGGTTCGACGAGCTTCGACCCGATTTGAACAGGAAAGCTGTTAAACTAATGTTAAGAGAGGAGATCCCCCCACTATGTCCAATCTGAAAAAGATCGATGGCGGCGTGACCACGCCGCAGGGCTTCACCGCGGGTGCTACCTACACCGCCATCAAAAAGCGCGAGAACAAGAAGCCCGACGTCGCCGTTCTCTACTCTGACCTGCCCTGCTCCTGCGCGGCCTGCTTCACCACGAACAAGTTCTGCGCAGCTCCGGTCATCCTTGACCGCGAGATCCTGAAAAAGGGCAAGGCCCGCGCCGTCGTCATCAACTCCGGCAACGCCAACGCAGCCACCGGCACGCAGGGCATCGAGGATGCCCGCACCGTCGAGCGCGAGGCGGAAAAGCTCCTCGGCCTCGGGGAGGACGAAGTCTTCGTCTGCTCCACCGGCGTCATCGGCCAGAGACTTCCGGTCGACAAGGTGCTTCAGGGCATCCGCGAGATCATTCCCGCAAAGCTTGCCAAGGAGAACGGCTCCGAGGCTGCCTACGCCATCATGACCACCGATACCGTCCGCAAGGAGTGCGCCTATGAGCTGCAGCTCTCCACCGGCACCGTGAAGATCGGCGCGATGGCCAAGGGCTCTGGCATGATCCACCCCAATATGGCGACGATGCTCGTCTACGTGACGACCGACGCCAAGGCGGATCCCGCAGACCTGCAGAAGATGCTCTCCGCAGCTGTGGATAAGAGCTTCAACATGTGCACCGTCGACGGAGACACCTCCACGAACGACTCAATCTTCCTGCTCGCCAACGGCGCTTCCGGCGTTGAGATCAAGACCGAAGAAGACAAGAAAGCGATGGCCGACCTCGTGCTCGCCATCTGCACCGATATGGCCCGCCGCGTCGCTTCCGACGGTGAAGGCGCGACCCACCTCATCGAGGTCGAGGCCTACGGCCTGCCCACCGAGCACGACGCGCGCCTGGTCGCCAAGTCCATCGCGGGCTCCATGCTCTTCAAGGCTGCCGTCTTCGGCCGCGACGCCAACTGGGGCCGCATCATGGCCGCTGCCGGTTACTCGGGCGCAGACGTTGACCCGACCCGTGCCGACTGCATCATCAAGAGCGCTGCCGGCGAGGTGCAGGTCATGAAGGACGGCTTCGGCGCAGAGTTCAGCGAAGAGCTCGCCAAGAAGGTCCTCACCGAGCATGACATCACCGTTATCGTCCGCTTCTATCAGGGCGACGGCGAGGCCAAGGCCTGGGGCTGCGACCTCACCTACGATTACGTCAAGATCAACGGCGACTACCGCACCTAATTTTCGAAGGAGGGTCCACCAATGAGCGATATCGCAAACAAGGTCGAAACTCTGATGGAGGCGATGCCTTACCTTCAGAAGTATCAGGGCAAGATCATCGTCATCAAGTACGGCGGCAACGCCATGATCAATGAAGAGCTCAAGGACGCCGTCATGCACGACGTGGTGCTGCTCAAGCTCCTTGGCATGAAGCCGGTGCTGAGCCACGGCGGCGGCCCGGGCATCAACAAGATGCTCGAAAAGCTCGACATCCCCGTTGAATTCATCGAAGGCCTTCGCTACACCTCCGCCGACATCATGCGTGTTGTCGAGATGGTGCTCGTCGGTCAGGTGAACACTGAACTCGTCGGATTTATCAACAAGCTCGGCGGCAAGGCGGTCGGCCTCTCCGGCGTCAGCGGCGACATTTACCACTGCCACCAGCGCGACGAGGTGCACGGCTTCGTCGGCGACGTGGATTACGTCGACCCCAAGCCCATCTTCGCCATGCTCGACGCGGGCTACATCCCTGTCATCGCCCCCGTCGGAACCGACGGTCAGGGCCACACCTTCAACATCAACGGCGACACCGCCGCGGGCAAGCTCGCTTCCGCGCTCGGCGCTGAGAAGCTCGTGATCCTCACCGATATCGAGGGCCTGTGCAACGACATCAAGATCCGCGACGTCATCAGCTATCTGAACATCGAGGATGTCAAGGCGCTCAAGGACAAGGGCACGATCGCCGGCGGCATGATCCCGAAGGTCGACTGCTGCGTGCAGGCCATCGAAGAGGGCGTGACGAGCGTCAACATCATCGACGGCCGCAAGCCGCACTCCGTGCTCTACGAGGCCTTCACGAACGAGGGCACCGGCACGACGATCGGCACCGCACAGCCGAGCGTCGGCATCAAATGGTAAAATATACACCCAACTTTTATTATAGGAGGACATAATAATGATCGAAAAGTTCAAGACCAACGCCGAAGTCATCGAGAACGGCGACAAGTATCTCTATGGCAACCACGTCCGTATGCCCCTTTCCATCGAGCGCGGCGAAGGCGCTTACGTCTTCGATAAGGACGGCAACAAGTACCTCGACTTCATCGGCGGTATCGCCGTCAACGGTCTGGGCCACTGCCATCCCGCAATCGTCAAGTGCCTCGAGGAGCGTTCCAAGACGATCCTGCACTGCTCCAACTACTTCTACAATGAGCCCGCCGTCCAGACCGCGAAGCTCATCGTCGAGAACAGCTGCTTCGACAAGGTCCTCTTCGCCAACTCCGGTGCTGAGGCCAACGAAGGGCAAATCAAGCTCGCCCGCAAGTATGCCAAGGATCACGGCCATCCCGAGCGCTTCGTCGTCATCACGATGAAGAACTCCTTCCACGGCCGCACCCTCGCGACCTGCACGGCCACCGGCCAGTATGCGGTGCACCGCTACTTCGAGCCCCTGCCCTCCGGCTTCCGCTATGCCGAGTTCAACAACCTCCAGTCCGTCAAGGACATCATGGATGAGTATGTCTGCGCCATCCTGACCGAGCCTGTCCAGGGCGAGGGCGGCGTGCGTCCCGCTTCCCAGGAATTCCTGCAGGGTCTGCGTGACCTGTGCGACGAGAAGGGCATCCTCCTCATGTTCGACGAGGTCCAGGTCGGTTCCGGCCGTACCGGCAAGCTCTTCGCGCACCAGAACTACGGCGTTGAGCCCGATACCTGCTCCATGGCCAAGGCGCTCGGTTCCGGCGTGCCCATCGGCGCTGTCTGCGCCCGCGGCGAGGCTGCCAAGACCCTGACGCCCGGCACCCACGGCTCCACCTTCGCCGGCGGTCCTCTCGCCTGCGCACTCGCTGCCACCACGCTCGACGTGATGATCAACGAAGGAGTCATCGAGAACTCCCGCAAGATGGGCGAGTATTTCCGCAAGCAGGCCCACGAGATCATTGAGAAGAACCACCCCGAGACGGTCAACGAGATCCGCGGTCTCGGCCTGATCGACGGCATCCAGCTCAACAAGCCCTCCGGCCAGCCCGTCGTCGACCTGTGCTTCAAGGACAGCAACGTCCTGATCAACAACACCAACGGCAACGTCCTGCGCTTTGTCCCGCCGCTGATCGTCAATGAAGAGGAGATCGACATTGTCATCAAGGCTGTCGACGAGGCCATGACCAAGCTCGGCTGGTAATTTACTGCGATACTACCTCGCGTTTCTTGCCTGCGAGGCTGGCGGCACGGGTTCCCTTCCCGTGCTTTGCCGGAAGTATACATGACCTCATCCCCGGCCTGCCGATGGGGGATCGGCGGGCCGGGGAGAGAGGTATTTTCAGCATTTTACAAACAGCATTTCACCCCTTGTGTTGTGCCAGTGTAAAATCCAAAAGGAGGAGTGCGATCCAAGAGCTGCATCGGTAGATACCGCGAGAATTGAAGAAGGAAAGAGCATTACCGTAAAACTGCGTTGGTCGCATCGCCGCAGGCAACGGCAAGCAGGTCATCATCCAGGGCCTGCGTTCACCATTCAAAAACACTTGCTATCGCTATGGGATCATGCTAAAATAAATGCATAGATATCCATACAAATAGCGAAGCGACCCCCAAAATTTCGAAAGGTTGGTAACACTATGAGTAAGGAAAAGAGAATGCCCAAGCTGTTGGAAGCCCTGTTGACATTGGCCGTCCTGATCGCTGCGCTGGCGGTCGGTATCATCATCTTCGGCGTTGACCCGCATGTACCTATGTTTGTCGGCGTAATGGCCGCCGCGATCATGGCACTGCATCTCGGCTATAAGTGGGATGAAGTTGAAAAGTCCATGATGGACGGTATCTATAAAGCATTGCAGTCGATCTGCATCCTGATCATCGTCGGTATCCTGATCGGCGTGTGGATCAACGCGGGCGTCGTGCCTACGATGATCTACTACGGCCTGAAGGTCCTCAAACCCGCAATTTTCTTCATTGCCTGCGTTCTGATCTGCTCCATCACCTCGCTCGCCACCGGTACCTCCTGGGGTACGATGGGTACGATGGGCGTTGCGTTGATGGGTATCGGCTTCGGCCTCGGCATGAGCCCCGGCATGACCGCCGGCGCGGTCCTCTCCGGCGCCTATTTCGGCGATAAGATGAGCCCGCTGTCCGATACGACGAACCTTGCACCCGCCATGGCCGGTACGGACGTGATGACCCACGTCAAGGCCATGATCCTGCCCACCGGCATCACCTATGCCATCACCCTGATCTTCTTCGGCGTCCTCGGCGTGATGCAGTATCACGGCGGCGATGCGGATATGTCCCGCGTGATCGAGTTCTCCAACGCGCTGAATGCTGCCGAGGGCGGTATCTTTAACATCAGCCCTGTGCTGCTCCTGCCTCCGGTCATCGTTATCGTGGCGGTTGCCATGAAGGTCCCCGCGATCCCCGGCATCACCCTCGGTATTGTTGCCGGCGTCATCCTCGGCCTTATCTTCCAGCCCGGCGCCTGCACGCTCGGCACCATCTTCGATTATGGTAAGAACGGCTACTACTTCTCTGAGGAAGCGCTCGCCATGTTCGAGGCCAATCTCACTCCCGAAACGAGCTACACCATGACGAGACTGCTGGAAAGCGGCGGTATCATGGGTATGATGTCCTCCGTCTCCATGACGATCATCGCCATGATGTTCGGCGGTATCATGGAGGAGACCCACCAGCTCGAGGTCATCGTCAACTCCCTCAAGAAGTTTGCCAAGGGCCCTGCGGCTCTCGTTGGCCTGACCGAAGTGACCTGCGTTCTCTCCAACGCCACCATGCCCGAGCAGTACATCTCCATCGTGGTTCCCGGCCGTATGTATGCCGAGGAGTATCACAAGATGGGCGTGCACCCGGCAGTTCTGTCCTCTGCCCTTGAAGGCGCCGGTACCGTTACCTCTGCTCTGATCCCCTGGAACACCTGCGGTGTGTTCATCAAGGATACCCTGAACATCGCTCCTTGGGGTGCCGGCGGTTACGGTCCCTGGGCCATCTTCAACTGGCTCATGCCCATCATCAACTGGCTGTGCGTGCTGATCGGCTGGACGCTCAAGGATCTTGCGGGCAAGCCCTTCAAGAAGAGCAAGAAGGTCGCGCAGTAAATCAGTTTGTGACCCTACAGTAAAGTCCCTACCTAAAGGAATTAAAAAATCATGACAATGAATCGGAATCAATATCCCTGTGTGGAATTCGATCTCGATCAATTGGCAGAGAATCTGGCAGCGCTCGTAGAGCGCTGCCATGATTCTCTCATCGAGGTCGCAGGCGTCGTGAAGGCAGTGTCCGCGCTGCCTGAGATCGTGCGCGTTTACGAAGAGAGCGGCGTGAAGTTCATCGCCACGTCGCGTGTGAGCCAGCTGCGCGCCATGCGCGAGGCCGGGATCAGCAAAAAACCGCTGATGCTCATCCGCATCCCCATGCTCTCGGAGCTTGCGGACGTGGTGGAGCTGTGCGACATCAGCCTGCAAAGTGACATCACCGTGCTGCGCGCCCTCAACGAAGAGGCAAAGCGGCAGAATAAGATACATGAGGTCATCCTGATGATGGACCTCGGCGACCTGCGCGAAGGCTTCTGGAACGAGGAGGACGCGATCGACGCCGCGCTCGAGATCGAGCAAGAGCTCAAGAATCTGCGCCTTGCGGGCGTGGGCGTCAATTTGAGCTGCTATGGCTCTGTCACGCCGAACAAGCGCAACATGCAGGCGCTTGTCAGCCTCGCATCCGACATTGAGCGCGGGATCGGCCGCAAGCTCGACTATATCAGCGGCGGCGCGTCGACATCTGCCTATATGGCGATGAACGGCACGATGCCTTACCGCATCAACCTGCTGCGCCTCGGCGACATCGGCCTGCGCGGCGAGACGGACAACTTCGCCCCCGACTTTTTGCAGACGGGCGTCATGACCATCAAGGCCGAGGTCATCGAGTGCCGTGACAAGCCGAGCTTTCCGGTCGGCGAGCTGAGCGTGAACGCGTTTGGCGAGGTCGGCCACTACGAGGATCGCGGCATCCGCCGCCGCGCGCTCGTTGCCATGGGACGCGTGGACTACGGCAACTGCTTCGACCTTGTGCCGCGCAAGGAAGGTGTTGAGATCATTGGCGCGTCGTCCGACCATACGATCCTCGATGTTGAAGATGTGAAGGATGAGATCCATGTCGGCGACGTGCTGGATTTTGGCATCAAGGCCTACGGCCCGATGGCCTATCTCACGAGCAGCGACGGCGTTCATATGGTCTTTAAGGGCGGAAAATGAGACCGACTGCAAAAGAATTCTGGGACCGCCGCGCGGCGGTCTACGACGCGGACGCGGGCGTCTTCTATCAGGAAGCTTACGAGAAAACGACTGCCTGCATGAGAAAATACTTAAAGCCGACGGACACGGTGCTGGACTTTGCCTGCGGCACGGGCATCGTCACGTTGTCGCTCGCACCGTATGTCAAGGAACTGCGCGGCATCGACATTTCGGATGAAATGATCCGCCGCGCGCAGGGAAAGGCGGCGGCGCAGGGCATTGCGAACGTCCTGCTGACGCAGACCGACCTTTTTGATGCCGCTCTCGCGCCTGCGAGCTTCGATGCGGTGCTCGCGTGCAATGTGCTGCTCTATGTCGAGCAGCGCGCGGAGGTGCTCGCGCGCGTCCGCGAGCTGCTCAAAGCAGACGGAAAGCTTCTCGTGGTATCCGATTGTCTCGGCGAGGGCTTCACGCGCGAGCGAGTCCGCAAATGGTTTGAATACCACACCGGCAAGCGCCCCTTCGTCGCTTTCGACACGCGCAGGACGCTGGAAGCGGACATTTTGAGCGCGGGATTTACCGTGCTGGAGCAGGAGGACCTGTTCACCGCACCGCCCAACCGCTTTATCGCCGCGCAAAGGATATAAAAAAGCAGAACAAGGCCGTCAGGACGTTCGTCCTGACGGCCTTGCCGTGTATTTCGGTTTACTTGTGCAGCAGCGGGGAGAGGGGCTTGTAGATGAGGAAGCACAGCGCCACGTCGATCATACCCTTGACGAAGGTGAAGGGCATATTGAAGACCATCAGGCACTCAAGGAGGCCGTTGGTCGAGGGACGGATGGCCTGATACATGCCGATGATGGCTTCAAGCGGCAGGTGATAGCACACAACGTAGGCGGGGTAGACCACAAAGTAGTTGAGGGGTACGGACAGCACCGCCATCAGCAGCGCGCCGACGAGCGCGCCGGTGAGGGCACTCTTGCGGGACTTCTTGCGCTGATAGATGAAGCCTGCAGAGAAGGAGAAGACGCTGCCCATGATGAAGTTGAAGAGCTCGCCGACGTAGGCGGAAGACGTGCCATGCAGCACGGAGAACAGCACGTTCTTGAGCAGCGTTACGACAACGCCGTAGATGGGACCGAGCGAGAACGCCGCGAGCAGCTCGGGGAGATCGGAGATGTCGAGCTTGACGAATGCGGGGATGAGCGCGGGGATCGGGAACTCGATGAACATCAGCAGGAACGCGACGGTCGAGAGCATGGCGGTCACCGTGAGCTTGTGGGTGCGGCTGATCGCGCGGGGCTTGGAGATGGCGCTGGCATTGGATTCGGACATAAAAATACACTCCTTTTTGTCATTTCCCCTGAAAGAACAAGTCTTCCAAGGTGCATGACGCAAAAGAGCGTGAAAATTGCGTGGTAGATCGCGCGCAGCACATCTTCTCTCATCCGGACTGTGACCGTCGGTACCGGAATTTCACCGGTTCGTGCGATAAAAAATTACCGCTTGCGGACTGTAACCGCCGGTGGGGAGTTTCACCCCGCCTCGAAGACAAGTGATTCAGTTGATAGCTTGAGTATACGACAAATCTCCAAAATGTCAAGAGGAAAATACTTTACAAAGGAGAACAGATGTTCTATAATGTGCAAAGAGAGGAGGCGATGCCGATGCGGGGAAGACCCTGCTCCTGCGCGTTCACCGGCCATCGGCCGGGAAAGCTCCCGTGGGGCGAAAATGAGAGCGACCTGCGCTGCATCGCACTCAAGGCGAAGCTGCGCGCGGCGGTGGAGAGCGCCATCCACGAGGGGATAGAACATTTCATCTGCGGTATGGCCGAGGGCTGTGACCTCTACTTTGCCGAAACCGTGCTGGCGCTGAAAAGCACATACCCGCACATCACGCTCGAGGCGGCCATCCCGTGTCCCTCGCAGGCGGACGGCTGGGGCGAAGCGCAAAAATCCCGCTACCGCGACATTTTAGCTCGCTGCGACTATGAGACCATGGTGCAGCAGAGCTACACGCCGGGCTGCATGCAGCGGCGCAACCGCTACATGGTCGACCATGCGAGCCTGCTGATCGCCGTGAACGACGGCGCGCGCGGCGGGACGCGTTCGACGGTCGAATACGCCTTCAAGCGCGGTGTGAACGTGCTGGACATCCCACTGGAATAGAGCAGAAATAAGAAAAAGGAGTGTTCTTTTTAAGAACACTCCTTTTTTGATGCGATTTGCAGATCAAATGTCGAACACGCCCATCACGGCAATGCCGATGACAACAAACAGGATCATCAGGTAATGCTTCCACGAGAGCTTTTCCTTGAGGAAAAGCCGGCTCCACAGCACGCTTGCCGCGCAGTAGGAGCTGATGATCGGCGCGGACATCGCCAGATGCTCCGTATCGGCGATGGCATAGATGTAGGCGAACTGACCGGCCGTTTCGCAGACGGCGCCGATGTACTTCGGCGCTTCGCGCTTGGGCAGCAGGCGATCCTTCTTGATGAAGACCACATAGATGAAGCACAGCACCGCGGCAAACAGGAACGTCAGCTCGTAGGCGCAGTTTGCGCTGCCCTCGTTCAGCGTTTCCAGCACGCGGTTGTCGGCGAAGGTGCCGGCGGCGTCGAGCAGGCAGTAGGCCACGGGCAGGGCGAGGGCCAGGAAGCTCTTGGAATACTTGCGGTTGCCCTCCGCCTGACGGGCGGCGCGCAGCTCGGGGTCCTCCGTGGCATCCACCACACCGAGACCGATCGCACCCACGCAGACGAGGACGATCGCGCCGAGGGCGAGCGGGGAATAGTCCTCGCCGCCGACAAATAGCAGTGTCATCACGGCGACGAGCGCGCCCGACGAGTTGCAGATCGGCGACGAGACGGACAGCTCAATGTAGCGGAGGCCGAGATAACCGAGCGTCATCGAGCCGATGTACAGCAGCGACACGGGCAGATACGTCCAGATGACGGACCAGCTGATCTCCGTGCCGCCGACAAAAATTTCGAATGCGGCGTGAAGGCCCATCACCGTACCGACGGCGATGACCATCTTGAGGTGGGCGAGATGATCGTCCTCTCCCTGACAGCCGATCTTGGAAAACAGGTCGCTGCCGCTCCAGCAGAGCAGCGCGATCAGAGAAAGCCAGAACCACATATAAAATTGTTAAACTCCTTTGTACTGTTATTTTTTAGATGGTAAAAACAACGGTACGCGGGGGCGGACGGCGGCGAAAGTGCCGATTGGCTGCGGGTGTTCTACGGATGAGCATAAAAAAGCGGTATCCTTTACGGAAGGGGAAATTTTCGTTACGGCAGGGTGATGAGCCCGGCGTCGAGCATCTTTTGCAGCGACAGCAGCACGCCGAGCTTGGCGTGGTACCAGGTGAGGCCGCCCTGATAGTAGACGGCGTAGGGCTCACGCACGGGGCCATCGGCGGAGAGCTCGATGGAGCTGCCCTGCACGAATGCGCCTGCCGCCATGATGACGTCGGAATCGTAGCCGGGCATCGGCGCGGGGACAGGGTCGACATAGCTGTCGACCGCGGCGGCGGACTGGATGCCCTTGCAGAAGGCGACCATGCCCTCGGGAGAGCCGAGCTCGACGCACTGGATGATGTCGTGGCGCGCCTCTTTCGACGACGGAACGACGGTGAAGCCGAGCTTTTCATAGCACGCGGCGACGAATACCGCGCCCTTGACCGCGCCGGAAACGACGTTGGGCGCGAGGAAGAAGCCCTGATACAGCGCAGGCATGAGACCGAGGTTTGCACCGACCTCCTGCCCGAGACCGGGCGCGGAGAGACGGTAGGCGCAGCGGTCGACGCACTGCTGCGTGCCGCAGATGTAGCCGCCGATGGGGGCGAGACCGCCGCCGGGGTTCTTGATGAGACTGCCGACGATTATATCCGCGCCGAGATCGCTCGGCTCGTTCGCCTCGACAAATTCGCCGTAGCAGTTGTCGACCATGACGACGACGTCGGGGTGCAGCTTTTTGCAGAACGCGATGGCCTCGCCGATGGCGTCGACGGAGATCGTCGGGCGCGGGCAGTAGCCCTTGGAGCGCTGGATGTGGATGAGCTTGGTCTTATCGTTCAGCGCGCGCTCGATGGCGGGGAAGTCAAAGCTGCCGTCTTCGAGCAAATCGACCTGCGCATAGCTGACGCCGTACTCCTTGAGCGAGCACGGGCTTTCGCGGATGCCGATGACCTCTTCGAGCGTGTCGTAGGGCTTGCCGGAGATGGCAAGCAGCTCATCGCCCGGCAAAAGGTTCGCGGAAAGCGCGATGGCCAGCGCGTGCGTGCCGCAGGTGATCTGCGGGCGGACGAGCGCGGCCTCGGTGTGAAAGGCGCTCGCGTACACGCGCTCTAAGTTGTCGCGGCCCTCATCGTCGTAGCCGTAGCCCGTCGAGGCGGCGAAGTGCGTCGCGTTCACGCGGTTTTTCTGCATCGCGGCGATGACTTTCGCCTGGTTGAGCTCGGCGATCTGCTCGATCTCGGCAAAGCGGGGCTTGAGCTCATCGAGCACGGTCTCGCCGAAGGCGAGCACCTTTTTGCTCACACCGAGCGACAAATACATTTCCTCTCTGTTCATTTTTCCTCCTCCGGCGTATCGGGAAATGCAACGCCGTTGCATCGTAAAATAAACCGCAGCGGATAGTCGCGGTCGAGATAGTTGCTGCTGTACCATTCATAGGTTGCGGCGGGGACTTGGCGCAGCTCGGGCGCTTCCATGCGGAAAAGCTCAAAGGTCTGTCGGTCACCCGAGAGCAGCGCGCCCAAAAGCTCGCCCTGCTGCTCTTCATAGAGCCGGGCAAAGCACGCGTCCATAATGAGCGCGCAGGCACGCTCATCGGTTGAGCCGTAGTCCTCGCGGTGGGCGAGCCAGTAGAGAAATTCGCGCGGGTCGAGGTCCAAGTGCGTCGTGACCTGCGATAACTTATAGAACGCGGTTCTGTCCTGCCGCTTCAAAACGTCGATGAGGTAGGCGACAAGCTGCTCGTCCAATTCGACGCAGTCGCAGAAGACCTCGAACGCGTGCTTGCCCGCGTCGGGATCAGGGGTACTTTCTGCTGCGGGCGGCTTTTCCTCGGGCTGCTCCAGTTCCGTCGCGGCGGTGAGAATTTGCAGTAGTGCGCGGGAGAAATCCTCCTCGCTGAAATGGTCGAATATCGACTCGTCCAGCTCGTCGCCTGCGCTTTTGGCGCACAGGCGCACAAAGTCCGGCACACTCAAATCTTTCAGCGCGCTTTGCAGCTGCGCGGCGCGCTCCTCAGTGGTATCGGCGGTGAGCGCAAGCTCCGGCGGCGCGGGCATTGTGCCCTCGCACAGCGCGCTCATATAATGTAAGTAGCGTTCGCACAGTTCCATTGCCGTACCCCCTCAGTTTATAATCTCTAATACTCTATCATACGGCGGCAGAAAAAGCAACTGAAAACCGAAGAAAGCCATCAAATACGGCTTTCTTTCTGAATTTTCGCCCTGAGCAGTGCGCAGTTTTCCTGCAAACGCGCATCGTCCGGTGCAAGCGCAAACGCTTTTTCCGCGTTTTTCAGCGCGCTTTCCCACTGCGAAAGGTGAAAGTACGCGACGCTCAGAAGATCGTAGGGGAAGCTGCCCCACGCGAACGGCTCGCAGATATAGGTGCGCGGCCGCTCGGCGATCGCGAGCGCGCAGTTTACCATAAAAATGACGCCGCACCAGTCCTTTTGCTGATAAAGCAGGTCGGCAAACTCCAGATACGGCTCGCGCAGGTGCGGCGCTTCCGCGATGGCGCGGTGCAGCCAGAGCACGGCCTCGTCCTCGCGCCCCAAATGCCGCAGGCAGCGAGCGATGTAGCGCATCGAGGCGCAGCGCTCATCGCGCCACACGGCCTGCGGCATCGCGAGGTGCGCCTTCAGGGTCGAGACTGCCTGCGCCCACTCGCCGCGGAACATGTACTCGCGGCCTAAATAGTGGCGGTTGCGGTCGTTTTGCGGGTCCTCCCGCACGGCAAGCTCTAAAAGTGGAAGATACTGCCCGCGCGATTTGCTCGGGTCGGGGTGGTGGTCGAGCTGCACGCCCTCGGCGTCGACAAAGCGCTCGCCGCCCTCGCCCAGATATTGAAGAACCTCGTGCACCGGATTTACCCAGCGGTAGCAGCCGTTTTTGTGAATTTTGTCCGTCCAGAAGACGCAGCCCTCGCGCCCATCGGGCAGAAAGCTCCACGTGTAGCGGTAGCGGGCGCGTGTTGTGTCCGGTTGCCACGCGCGCTCGAGCTTTTCGCGCCAGCCGGGCTGAAACTGCTCGTCGAGGTCGATGCAGCAGCAGATATCGGCGTCCTTGGGGATGAGCTTCAGCGATTTATTGCGCGCGACATCGAAGCGCCACGGCGCGATGATCTTCTGCTCGACGTGTGCGCCGCGTGCTTTGAGCCTTTCGACCGTATCGTCCGTCGACCCTGTATCCAGCACGCAGATATCGTCCGCCTCGGACATCGAATCCATGAAGCGGTCCACAAACTGCGACTCGTTTTTACAGATGGCGTAAACACATATCCGACAGGGAATAGGACTCACCTTCCTATTTTATATGTATGGCGGCACGGTGAACACCGTACCGCCATGGTTCAGGTCGCAAGCAGACCCGCTGCGCGGAGATTTGCCAGCAGCGCGTTGAACTGCTCGACGACGTCCTCTACGCTTGTCGCATCGGCAACAGCTGCCGCCGCGCGCGTATCGCTCGGTCCAGTCGGCCCAGTCGGGCCGGTGGGACCGGTTGGCCCCTGGGGGCCCTGCGCGCCGTCGCTGCCGACAAGCCCCTGTGGTCCGGTCGGACCAGTAGGACCAGTCGCGCCGGTCGTTCCGGCCGCGCCCACAGGTCCCTGCGGCCCGGTGGGGCCAGTAGGACCGGCTGCTCCTGCGGGACCCTGCGCACCCTGCGGTCCTGCAGGACCGACAGCACCTGCGGGCCCCTGCGGGCCTTGAACGCCCTGCGCTCCGGCAGGCCCTGTCGGCCCGACTGCACCTGCTATCCCTGCGGGGCCCTGGATACCCTGAACGCCTTGCGGTCCGGTCGGACCCATCGGGCCGGGTACGCCCTGAATGCCCTGCACGCCCTGCGGACCCGTCGGCCCGATCACACCGGGGCCGGGATACGGCGGAAACGGCGGCGGGGGCGGCACGGGACGGGGCGGCGGAAAATCGCAGCTACAATTGTTCTGAAAACGGTTGATGACGATCACCCTCCTTTGATCCCTTGCAGGATATCTCCTGCCCTCCATCCTATGCTGAGAGACCGGGAGGGTGAGCGGTGCGTTTGTGCACTTTCTGTGAACGATGTCAAAAATTCTTGCAAGGACGTGGGTGGTATGCTAACATGTTATAATATGTGATAATTTCGCAGACAAGGAGTGACGATCGTGCGAAAGAAATGGCTGATCATGATCCTTTTGGTGCTGGTGCTGGCGATCATGCTGGTCCTGCGCCTCAAGGGCACAAAGGATAAAGAAGACGCTTCGACAAACAATGCTGACGGCCAAACGGAACAGACGGATGCGAACAGCGCAGCCGATACGAACAATGTCACGGATGAGACGCTCGGCTCGCTCGCAGCAAATGAAAACGGCGGTGTAGATATTACGGTGACGGCGGAGGACGGCACGGCCAAGACCTATACCTTTACCGATGTTGCGCTTGACGCATGGTATGCGCAGGCGGTCGACTATGTCGTTTCCACCGGCGTGATGAGCGGTGATGAGGAGCAGAGCCTCTTCCGGCCAGAGTACGGCGTGGAACGCTCACAGTTCGCTGTCATCATGTACCGCTTTGCCGGCGGTACGCCGACGGCGGAGGAGGCGAGCTTCAGCGACCTCACGGGGGACGAGTGGTATTATGAATATGTCAAATGGATGGTCGGCGAGGGACTGATGGGCGGCAATGGCGGCGCGTTTGATCCAAACGGTTTCCTTTCCTGTGAGCAGGCACTCATTGTGCTCTACCGTCTTGCGGGTGAACCGGCCATCACCGGCACGCTTGAGGGATATCCCTATGCACCCAAGGTTTCCGAGAGCGGTAAGGATGCTGTGACTTGGGCGTGGAACAGCGGCCTCATCACGGAAAAGGAATGTGTCTGGTACCCGACGCAGGCTGTCAGCCGCGCGCAGGTCGCGCTGCTGCTGATGCGCTACGATACTTTGATCGGCCGAAACGCAGCATAAATGAATGAATAGAAAAAATGCGGGCATCCTGTTCTTGGCAGAATGCCCGCAAACCATTGAAAATACTGACTTTTGGAGAGCTTTGTAAAGTGACGGAAAAGAAAATGTCGAAAAAAGTAAAATTAACTGTTGACAAACGAGGAATGAGGTGCTAAGATAACACCTGTTCCGCGAATGGAGCGTGCACCT
>URXY01000030.1 GCA_900552015.1 uncultured Eubacteriales bacterium
TGCGGGTGTAGCTCATCCGGTAGAGCGCCACCTTGCCAAGGTGGAGGTAGCGAGTTCGAGCCTCGTCACCCGCTCCAAACAAATAAGGAACGCCACTGCGTTCCTTATTTTATATGGTACCGTGGCCAAGTGGTAAGGCAAGGGTCTGCAAAACCCTCATTCCCCAGTTCAAATCTGGGTGTCACCTCCAGAAGTTAGGATTTCAAGCAGAAATGTTTGGAATCCTTTCTTTTTATATTGAATTAGTTGTATTTTTGTGTTTTTCAAATCTTGATTTTTCTCTGAAAATCGCCCGAAATACCCTTTTAGGGGAAAGGGTCTGCACTTTGGAGGACACGATGAGAACGGTCAAAATGAAATTTCGATCTCGGTATAGCCGTGCAAATTCTGCACAAGCTACGATCGGCGAATGCCAAGACTACTTTTAGGAGGAAATCATTATGACCGATCATACCAACAACGGCTGCTCCTGCACGCCCAACACCTCCATCCGCTGCGCCGTGACCAACTGTGCCAACCACTGCAAGGACGCCCAGTACTGCGGTCTGAACGCCATCCAGGTCGGCACGCACGAGGCCAACCCCACCATGGACCAGTGCACCGACTGCCAGAGCTTCAAGAAGCAGTAAAGGCACTGCAGCCGCCCCTCAGGCGGCCGCTACATAGCATAAAAAGGCGGTGATGGCATGACGGAAAAGGGCACATACCGCGTCTGCGGCGCGATCGCGGGCACGGTGAACGGTCTATTCGGCGGAGGCGGCGGCATCCCGCTCGTACTGCTTCTGCGCAAATGGGCAGAGCTCGAGGAAAAGACAGCCTTTGCGACCTGCGTAGCGGTCATCTTTCCCGTGTGTCTCGTCTCGGCGGGCGTTTACTTCTTCCGCAGCGCCCTGCCGCTCAAGGAATCTCTCCCCTACCTTGTCGGCGGGCTTGCGGGCGGGCTCATCGGTGGCAGGCTCTTCAAGAACGTGCCGAACACATGGCTCAAACGCATTTTTGCGCTGTTTCTGCTCTACGGCGCGGCGAGGTATCTTCTGTGACGGACTGGCTCTTCCCCGCGCTCTGCGGGCTCGTGACGGGCATTCTCTCAGCCTGGGGCATCGGCGGCGGAACACTGCTGCTCCTCTGCATGACGCTCTTCTTCGGCGTGGAACAGCAGACGGCGCAGGCTATCAACCTGCTCTACTTCCTGCCAACAGCGGGCATCTCGCTCTTTGCGCACCGGAAAAACGGATATCTCGACAAAGCTGTCCTGCGCGCGGCCATCCCGGCCGGTGTCGTCTGCGCGCTCATTGCCGCCGTTGTTACAACGGCGCTCGACAGCACCGTTCTCCGCAAGCCTTTCGGCTTATTTTTACTTTATGCAGGGCTCTCTATTCTCTTTGAAAAGCCGCAAAAGGACAGCAAAAAATCGTCGTGAACTTCACGACGATTTTTCTGTTATCCGGACTATTCAAATGCGCAGCGCTGCTTCCAGCGCGATATAGAGCTTGCCGAGGTCGTGGTTCGCATCGCGAAGGTCCGCAACATCGTATCCGCTCTCCTCCAACACATCCCCTGCCTCAAGAAAATCATAAAGTTCCAGGCCGTAAAAGCTGCACACAGCCTGCACACCGGCAAGCTCCATCTCTACAGCGATGCAGTCCTCGCTCCGCCGCTGCGCGACGAGGCCCGCGGTCTCGCGGAGCATGGAATCCGTCGTCCACACCCGCCCCGTCACGTGCGGCACGCCCAACTCTGTGAATATCTCAGAGAGTCTCTGCGCGTTCTCGACCGTGATGTAATCAGACGGCGCGGCGAAGTAATACGAGCAACCCTCGCCGCGGTAGCTCTCCGTCGGGACGATGAACTTGCCCTTCGTCGCCTCCCGATCAAGGCTCCCGCAGGAACCGAACATTACGAACTTCGACGCGCCGACGATCCAGCTCGCCTCGCGGCACTCCGACGCGGCAGCCGCCGAGCCGATGCCCGAGAGGTAAAAGGCGATGTCCGTACCCTTGTAGTGCATCCGGTAGATAGGGATATTCCCGTTGCACGCGCCGATGAGGCCGATCTTCTCGCAGGGAAAGGTGTCGAGCAAATGCTGATAAATTTTCTGTGAAAAGACGATCAGGCATTTTTCGACGAGATGCTTCTGCTCGCCGTAAAAGTCCCGCAGGTTGATCACGGGCTCGGTTTTGTTATCGAAGCAGTCGGTGATCATGTGTATCTCCCTTTCTCAGCGCCTGTCAAGCTTTTCGAGCGCGTCCTTTGCGGCCATCTGCTCGGCTTCCTTCTTGCTGCGGCCCTCACCCTTGCCCACAACGTCTCCGTTGAGCAGCACTTCAAAGCAGAAGGTCTTGTCGTGGTCGGGTCCGCTCTCGCCGAAGAGGCGATAGGAGAGCGTCTGGTTCGGCGTGCGCTGCACGAACTCCTGCAAAAGCGTCTTGTAGTCGCGGCGCTTCTCCTCGGCGACCTCCTCGCGCTCGGTGTCGAGCAGCACGCGGTGGATGAGCGCACTGGCCGCGCTGATGCCGCCGTCGAGATACACGGCAGCGAAGACCGCTTCGGTCGCGTCGGCCAGAATGGACGGGCGCGTGCGGCCGCCGCAGCCCTCCTCGCCGTTGCCGAGCTTCAGGTATTTGCCAAGCTCCAGACGCTGCGCGACCTCGTGCAGGCTGGCCTCGCACACGAGCAGCGCGCGGATGCGCGTGAGTTCTCCCTCCGGCGCGTTCGGGTGCTTGGCAAACAGGAACTCCGCTGTGACAAAGCCGAGCACGCTGTCGCCCAAGAATTCCAGACGCTCGTTGCTGAAAAAGTGCGCGCCGCGGTGCTCATTGGCATACGAGCTGTGGCGCAGCGCCTCTTCGAGCAGCGCTGGGTTTTTGAAATGATATTGCAGTTTCTCTTCCAAGGCCTGCATCATATGTTCCTCCTGATAAAAGGACGCCCCGCACGAAGCGGGGCGGCTTTCTTCTTTTTAACCGAGCTTCGCGCTCAGGTAGCGCACACAGTCGCCGACCGTCTTGAGCGAGGCGAGTTCCTCTTCGGGGATCTCATCGACCTCGAATTCCTCTTCCATGGCCATCACCAGTTCGACAAGGTCCACAGAGTCGGCGCCAAGATCTTCCTCAAACGAGCTGTCCATCGTGACCTCAGCGGGGTCGAGCGCGAACTGCTCCACGATCAGCTTCTGCATCGTTTTGAAAATTTCTTCGGGACTCATAAGTCTTATACTTCCTCTCACGGTTTTGGTTCTTCCAAATGATACGGCAAAGGTACTGCCGTGTCAATACCCATTTTGCCGCTTTTGGGCATTCGCAGCGTTATGCCTTCTGTTCAATACGCATCTTGTCGATATTTTGCGCGATGTCGTCGATGATACCGCTGCGCGCGACCTCCATCGCCTGGCGCACCGCATTGCAGAAGCCCACCTCGCTTGCGCTGCCGTGCGCCTTGATGACGGGCTTCGAGATACCGAGCAGCGCCGTGCCGCCGACCTCGTTGGCATCGAGCATCTTCTTGAAATCGCCGAGCTGTCCCTTGAGCAGCAGCGCCGCCAGCTTCGTGCCGGTGCTGTGCATCAGCATTTCCTTCAATTTGATGGAAAGAAGCTTGCCCGTGCCCTCGATGCTCTTGAGCATGATGTTGCCGCTGTAGCCGTCGGCGACGATGACGTCGCACTCGCCGAGCATCGCCTCCTTGGCCTCAATGTTTCCGGTGAAGTTGAGATGCCCCGCCTCGCCCGCTTCCTTGAGCTTCTGATACGTCTCGCGGCGCAGGGTATCGCCCTTGCTCTCCTCCGCGCCGATGTTCAGAAGCCCCACGCGCGGATTTTCAACGCCGAGGACCTTGCTTGCATAGTAGCTGCCGAGGTAGGCGAATTGCAGCAGGTACTCCACCGTGCACTCGGCGTTCGCGCCGCAGTCGATGAGCACCGCCTTGCCCTTCGCCGTCGGGATGGTGGGCGCGAGCGCCGCGCGGCGAAGACCCCGGATGCGCTTGACAAGGAGCGTCGCCCCCGCAAGGAGCGCGCCCGTGCTGCCCGCACTCACAAAACCGTCCGCCTCGCCGCCGTGCAGCATCGTAAGCCCCACAGTGAGGGAGGAATCCTTTTTTCTTTTGAAGGCTGTGGCCGGGTCGTCGCAGATCTCAACGACCTCCGTCGTGTTCACGATCTCCACGCCCGCAGGAAGCTCCTTGCAGCCGCACTGCTGCGCCGCCTTCAATATCTCCTCGCTCTTCCCGGTCAAGACGATATCCACGCCGTACTGTTCATGCGCCATCAGCGCACCCTTCACGGGTGCGAGAGGGGCGAAATCGCCGCCCATGGCGTCAACGATGATCTTCATACGCTCGCTCCTTTCCTGTCACTCAGCACGTCCTCGCGCATCGCGTCGATCTTTTCAAGCGAGCGCGCGGCGAGCTGCGCATTTTTCACGCGCTTGCCGCCCTTCACGCGATACCCCAGCGGCGGCATGATACCAAAGTTCACGTTCATCGGCTGGAAGTCCGAGACCGTCGTATCGCTGATGTAAAGCCCCAGCGCGCCGATGGCCGTCTCGCGTGGGAAGTCGATGGGCGGCTTGCCCTCGAGTCTTCTTGCCATCTCGATACCTGCCAAAAAGCCCGAGGCCGCGGACTCGATATAGCCCTCCACGCCGGTCATCTGCCCGGCAAAGGCGATGCGCTCGTCCGCGATGAGGCGGTAGTAGCGGTCGAGCATCCCCGGCGAGCGGAGATAGGTGTTGCGGTGCATCACGCCGTAGCGGACAAAGTCCGCATCTTTCAGCGCGGGGATCATCGAAAAGACGCGCTTCTGCTCGGGAAAGCGCAGATGCGTCTGGAATCCGACGAGGTTATAAACGCTGCCCTGCGCGTTGTCGCGCCGCAGCTGGACGACGGCATAGGGCTCTTTCCCCGTCTTCGGGTCTCGCAGACCGCGCGGCTTGAGGGGGCCGTAGCAGAGCGTATCGTGTCCGCGGCGCGCCATGACCTCGACGGGCATGCAGCCCTCGAAGACGTTTTTATCCTCAAAGCCGTGTACGCTCGCTTCCTCGGCGGTCGTGAGCGCCTGCCAGAAGGCGTCGTACTCCTCCTCCGTCATCGGGCAGTTGATGTAGTCCGCCGTGCCCTTGTCGTAGCGCGAGGCGAAAAATGCCGACTCCATGTCGATGCTCTCAAACGTCACGAGCGGCGCGGCGGCATCGAAAAAGTTCAGCGTGTGCCCGTCGCCGATCTTCTCGGCGATGGCGGCGGCGAGCGCGTCGCTCGTCAAGGGGCCCGAGGCGATGATGACGTTCCCCTCGGGGATGGCCGTCACCTCACCGGAGACGACCGTGATATTGGGATGCGAACGGATCTTCTCTGTCACGCGCTTTGAAAAGCCGTAGCGGTCGACCGCCAGCGCGCCGCCCGCCTCCACGCGCGTCGCGTCCGCGCAGGCAAGGATCAGCGAATCGAGGCGGCGCAGCTCCTCTTTGAGAAGGCCGACCGCGTTTTCGATCTGGTCCGAGCGCAGCGAATTCGAGCAGCAAAGCTCGGCAAAGGAGTCCGCATGGTGCGCGGGCGTTCTTTTTTCGGGTTTCATTTCATGCAGCGTCACGGCGATGCCGCGCTGCGCGAGCTGCCAGGCAGCCTCGCAGCCGGCAAGGCCGGCGCCGATCACAGTTACTTGCATCAGTTCTCTTCTTTCTCCGCGGTCTTTTTGGCCGCGGACTTGGCGGTCGTCTTCTTAGCGGCCGCCTTTTTCGTGGTCGCGGTCTTCTTTGCCGCCGTCTTTTTTGCGGGCTTTTCTGCACCATCCTCGGCTGCGGCCTTCTTTGTCGTTTTCTTCGCTGCGGCGGTCTTCGTCGCGGTCTTCTTGGTGCTCGCCGCTTTTGTGCTCGTTTTCTTTGCGGTGGTGCTCTTCTTAGCCGTCGTCTTCCTGGCGGCGGTCTTCTTTGCCGCGGTCTCCGCCGCATCGGCGGCTTCGGCGCTCTCCGCGCCCTCTTCCGCGGTCTCGGTGGTCTTCTTTTTCACATAGCCGCGCTGGTCTTCCGGCACAAAGCGCGAACACGCGGGGTTGATGCAGTACGGGCGCTTAAAGCCCTTGCCCGCCTTTTTGAACATCGTCTGGCCGCACTCAGGGCAGTCGTCCTTTGTCGGCACATCCCAAGTCATGAAGTCGCACTTCTTCTCGGGATCGCTGCTGGTGGAGAATTCGCAGGCGTAGTACGTGTACTGCTTGTTCGTCTTCTTGCTCACGCCCGTGCGCTTCATCATGCGCCCGCCGCACTTGGGGCAGCGGCCCGGCATTTCGATGACAAGGGGCTTGGTGAACGTGCACTCAGGGTAGCCCGGGCAGGCAAGGAAGCGGCCAAAGCGCCCGCTCTTGATGACCATGTTGCGGCCGCAGACGTCGCACTTCTCCTCGCTGACCTCATCGGGGACCTTGAGTCTCACGCCCTCAAGCGCCTTCTCGGCGTTTTCAAGGTCGCGCTCAAAGCCGCCGTAAAAGTCGCGGATGACGTCCTTCCACGCGGTCTTGCCCTCCTCAACGGTATCGAGCTTTTCCTCCATGCGGGCGGTGAACTTCATGTCCACGATGTCGGGGAAGCGCTCTTCCATCAGGCCCGTCACCACCTCGCCGAGCGGTGTGGGGCGCAGGTACTTGCCGTCTTTGACGACATATTCACGATCCAAAATGGTCGAGACCGTCGGCGCGTAAGTCGACGGGCGGCCGATGCCGTTCTGTTCCATCGCACGGATAAGCGTCGCGTCCGTATAGCGTGCGGGCGGCTGGGTGAAGTGCTGGAGCGGCGTGTAGGCCTCGAGCGTCAGGCCCTGCCCCTCGACGAGCGGCGGCAGCGTGCCCTCCTTTTCCTCCTTGCTGTCGTCGTCGCGGGATTCCTCGTAAACGGCGGTGTAGCCGGAGAATTTCAGGTTGCTGGCACTCGCGTGGAACTCGTGTCCGCCCGCCATGATCTGCGCGCTCACGCTGTCGTACACGGCGTTCGCCATCTGGGAGGCCAAAAAGCGGCTCCAGATGAGGCGGTACAGGCGGTACTGCTCGCCCGTCAGATCGGCCTTGATCTGCTCGGGCGTCAGGTCAACGTTCGAGGGGCGGATGGCCTCGTGCGCGTCCTGCGCGCCGGCCTTGGCCTTGTAGTGGCGGGCGGTCTTGGGATAGTAGCTCTGCCCGTAGCGGCCCAGGATAAACGTCTTCGCCGCAGCGATGGCCTCTTCGGAGATGCGCAGCGAGTCGGTACGCATGTAGGTGATGAGACCCACCGTGCCCTCGCCCGTGATGTCCACGCCCTCATAGAGCTGCTGGGCGATGGCCATGGTGCGGCGCGGCGTCATGTTGAGCTTGCGCGAGGCCTCCTGCTGTAAGGTGGAAGTGGTGAACGGCAGAGACGGGGAGCGCTGCTTGTCCGTGCGCTTGATATTCGTCACGGTAAAGGGCTTGTCGCCGATGTCGGCAATGATGCCGTCCACCTGCTCGCCCGAGGTCGGCTCGACCTTCTTGCCGTCTTTTCCGTAATAATGCGCCTCAAAGGTCTTGTGCGAGGCTTCGTCCGTAAGGTCAACGTCGAGCGTCCAGTATTCCTGCGGCTCAAAGGCCTGAATTTCTTTCTCGCGGTCGTCCACCATGCGCACGGCGACGGACTGCACGCGGCCCGCCGAGAGGCCGCGGCGAACTTTTTTCCACAAAAGCGGGCTGAGCTCATAGCCCACGATGCGGTCGAGCACGCGGCGTGCCTGCTGCGCGTCGACCAGGTCCTGGTCGATGGCGCGCGGCTCCTTGATGCTCTCGGAGACGACCTTTTTCGTGATCTCGTTGAAGGTCACGCGCTTGGCCTTTTCATCGTCCAGATCCAAAAGTGCTTTTAGATGCCAGGAGATGGCCTCGCCCTCGCGATCCGGGTCCGTTGCAAGATAGACGGTGTCGCTGCTCTTGGCGGCCTTTTTGAGCTCGCTGATGAGCTCCTCTTTGCCTCGGATGGGCTGGTAGACAGGCTCGAAGTCGTGCTCGATGTCGACGCCGAGCTTGCTTTTGGGCAGGTCGCGCAGATGGCCCATGCTGGCCTTGACCTCGTAGTCTTTGCCGAGATATTTTCCAATGGTTTTCGCCTTTGCCGGAGACTCGACGATCACCAGATGCTTTTTTGCCATGAATGTTATTCCTCCAGTAGTGTGACGGTCAAAGAAAAATGCTTGCCGCTGCCCTGCTCGACGTAGCCCTCAAGCTCCATCATCGTCAGCGCGGAAAGAACACGGCGCGTGGGGATCTGCGTCTTTTCGATCAAATCGTCCACCTGCAGCGCGCCGTCTTTCAGCGTGCGCAGAATGGCGATCTGATCGTCGGTCAGCCCCGCGTCGTTGGTTTTCAGATTCAGTGTCGGCAGCGACAGTATTTCCTCCGCCGCGGCCTGCTTGGCGCGCGCTTGCTCCTCGCGCGCCTGATAGCCGAGCGTACGCGGAAGCTCCACGCGCTCGCCGAGTATTTTATGCGGATAGATGGCCTCGTACTCGCGCAGCACATCCCAGCTATCGGTGATGAGGCCCGCCGCGCCGTCCGCGATCAAACGGTTGCAGCCGCGGCTGAGTGGCGCGTCGATCGGACCGGGAACGGCGAAAACATCGCGTCCCTGCTCAAGCGCGGTATTCGCCGTGATGAGCGCGCCGCTCTTTTCCGGCGCTTCGACCACGATGGTCGCGAGGCTCAAGCCGCTGATGATGCGGTTTCGCACGGGAAAATGCCACGCCTCGGCCGCCGTCCCGGGCGGATACTCGCTGATGAGCGCGCCCGAGGCCGCAATGTCGCGGTAGAGCCACGCGTTCTCCGCCGGATAGACAATGTCCAGCCCGTTGCCGAGCACGGCGATGGTCTTTCCGCCCGCGCGCAGCGCGCCGCGATGGGACGCTGAATCTACGCCCGCCGCCGCGCCGGAGATCACGACCGCTCCCTGACGGCTCAGGCCGTAGGCGATCTTTTCCGCCGCCTCGATGCCGTAGGGCGAGGCTTTGCGCGTGCCGACCATGGCGACGGCGACCTCCTCGTCGATAACGGGGAGCTGGCCTTTGACATAAAGCAGGCACGGCGGCTCAAAAATATTGCGCAAGCGCACGGGATAGTCCGCGTCCTGCATCGTGAGGATGCGCAGCCCCAGACGCGAGCACGCGCCAAGGATGCGGTCGGCGTTTTCCAATGATTTTTCCGCAAGCAGCGCGATCTGCCGCGGCTCGATGCCCTCGACGAGGCGGTACTCGTCCTCGTCGGCATAGTAGATGTTCTCCGGCGTGCCGAAATAGTCGAGCAGCAGAAGCTTTGAGCGATTCGTCAGTCCTTTGACTTCCGAGAGCCACACCCAGTATTTGAGTCCCGCCATGAAGAGCACCTCCTTGTTTGTTTCAGCGATACATCTCCCACAGAACGACCGTCGCCGCGATGGCCGCGTTGAGCGACTCGCAGCGCGGGCTCATGGGAATTTTGAGCGTCTTGGCGCACTCATCCAGCATTTGCTGCGACAGTCCGCGCCCCTCGCTGCCGATGGCGACAGCGGCTTTGGACAGGTTCGCGTCAGACAGCGGCACGGTGTCCTCGCGCAGCGCTGTGCCGTAGAGCGGGACGCCGCTTTTACTGAGCAGCGCGAAAAGCTCCTCCGGCGTGACGCTGTACGCCTCGCGGCGGAAGATCGCGCCCATCGTGGCGCGCGCCGTCTTGGGATTGAAGAGGTCGGCGCAGGCGTTGACTAAGAACACGCCGTCGCACTCAAACGCGTCCGCCGTGCGCAGGATGGTCCCCACGTTCCCGGGGTCCTGCACGCCGTCCAGCACGAGATAGTGCTTACCCGCAAGCGTTTCGGGCAGCTTCGTCTCGGGAAGCGCAACCGTAAACAGTGCGCCCTGCGGCGTCTCCATCGGGCTCACCGAGCGCATCAGGTCTTCGCTCACGCACACGGCGCGCACGCTGCCGGGCAGCGCCGGAATGTCAACGCCCTCGGAGAACAGCGCCGTTTTGACCGGCGCGCTCCATTTGAGCGCTTCCTGAAGGAGCTTTGTCCCGTCGCAGAGGTATTCGCCGCTTTTCACGCGATAGGAGCGGGAAGAACCCAATTTGCGCAGATGCGTCATCAGCGGATTCTGCCGGCTCGTTATCGTCTCCACGCTCATGTTCTCTTTTCCCTCCCGGTCCTTTATTTAATGTGTATCACACTATATTATTAACTGCTCCGTTTTGTCAAGAAAAAGAATTTGCGGAGCTTGGCCGCATTTTGCCGCTTCCTGCCGCCCCCGGCTTTACATCTCTGCCGTTTTTGTGGTACACTAAGCGGGAAATATCACGCAGCATGACTGCAAGGAGGTACCCAAAATGGAATCTGCCAAATCGCGTTTTCTGCGATATGTGACCTATTACACCACCTCGGACGAATTTACCGGCACCTCGCCCTCTACGGAGCGGCAGAAGGACCTCGGCCGCGCGCTGATGCAGGAGCTTGAAGCGCTGAAGCTTGAGGACGTCCGCATGGACGACTGCGGCAACGTGCTCGCAACGCTCCCCGCGAGCAAGGGCGTGGACGCGCCCGTCATCGCGCTCATCGCGCACATGGACACCGCTCCCGACGCTTCGGGCGAAAACGTCAAGCCCCGCCTCGTGCGCTACGAGGGCGGCGAGCTGAAGCTCAACGACACTGTCTCCCTCACCGAGGCGCTCTGCCCCGGCCTTGAAAGCCATGTGGGCGAAGAGCTCATCGTCACCGACGGCACGACGCTGCTCGGCGCGGACGACAAGGCCGGCGTCGCCGAGATCATGGCCGCGGTCGAAACGATGATCGAGAAAAACGTCAAGCACGGCGAGGTGCGCGTCATCTTCACGACCGACGAGGAGATCGGCAACGGTGTCGACGGTCTCGACGTGCAGGAACTCGGCTGCGACTACGGCTATACCGTGGACGGCGGCCCGCTCG
The DNA here is from genome assembly GCA_900552015.1 of uncultured Eubacteriales bacterium. GTDB lineage: Bacteria > Bacillota > Clostridia > Oscillospirales > Oscillospiraceae > Hominicoprocola. The sequence continues at coordinate 10,932 of URXY01000030.1, forward strand.
GTGAGATCGAATTTGAAAACTTCAACGCCGCGTCCGCCGTTCTGACGGTGCACGGTGTCGGCGTCCACCCCGGCAGCGCCAAAAATGTGATGATCAACGCCGCGACCGCGGCGATGGCGTTCCATGCGATGCTGCCTGAGGATGAGGTACCGGAGAAGACCGACGGCTACGAGGGCTTCTTCCACCTGACCGAGATGAGCGGCAGTGTGACCGAGGCGACGCTGCGCTACATCATCCGCGACCACGACCGCGAGCGCTTTGAGGAGAAAAAGGCTCTCTTCGCCGACTGCGCCGCGCGCATCAACGAAATTTACGGCGACGGCACGGCCGAGGCCCAGATCAGCGACAGCTACTACAACATGAAGGAGAAAATTCTCCCCCACTTCCACCTCATCGAGCGCGCGGAGAACGCCTTCCGCGCAAACGGCGTCACGCCCGAATGCGTCCCCATCCGCGGCGGCACGGACGGCGCGCGCCTTTCCTGGGACGGACTTCCCTGCCCCAACCTCTCCACCGGCGGCTACAACTTCCACGGCGTGCGCGAATGGATCCCCGCGGACAGCCTCGGCGCGATGACGAACGTGCTCGTCACGCTCGTCCAAAGCTTTGTTGAAGAAAAGGAGTAAGCGATGAAAACCTCTGAAAAGCTCACGCTGCTGCGCGCGGAGATGAAAAAGCGCGGCATCAGCGCCTATGTCGTCGTGACCGACGACTTCCACGCGTCCGAATATGTCGGCACGCACTTCAAAGCGCGCGAATTTCTCTCCGGCTTCACCGGCTCCGCCGGCACGCTCGTCGTGCTGCCGGACAGCGCCGCGCTATGGACGGATGGCCGCTACTTCCTGCAGGCCGCGCAGCAGTTAGACGGCAGCGGCATCGAGCTCATGCGCATGGGCGAGTCGGGCGTGCCTGAGATCGCCGACTTTCTGCGCGATCATGTAGAGGAAAACGGCTTTATCGGCTTCGACTCTCGCACGGTCAGCAACGCCTTTGCCCGTACCATCGGTGAAAAGACGCGCGAAAAGCACATCCGCTTTGCAGGCGGCGAGGACCTTGTCGACCTCGTGTGGGCGGACCGCCCCGCGCTCTCCTGCGAGCCGGTGTGGACGCTGGACGTGAAGTACACGGGCCTCACGCGCAGGGAAAAGCTCTCCATGGTGCGCGGCAAGATGGAAGAACTCGGTGCGGACGTATTCGTCATCCCCGCGCTCGACGAGGTCGCGTGGCTCCTGAATCTGCGCGGCGGCGACGTGCTCTACACGCCCGTGTTCCTCTCTTACCTGCTGCTGGGGCGTGACCAGGCCACGCTCTGCGTGCAAAAGGAGGCTGTGAGCGCGGAGATCGAAGCGCAGCTCAAAGCCGACGGCGTATCACTCGCTCCCTATGACGATATCTACCGCCTCGTCGCGGCGCTGCCCACGGGCACGCGCGTGCTGCTCGACGGCGAGCGCGCCAACTACCGCATCACGCAAAGCGTCCCCGACGGCGCGGAAACGCTCGACCGCCCCAGCCCCATCCAACTCATGAAAGCGATGAAGACGCCTGCCGAGCAGGAAAACGAGCGCCTTGCCCACATCAAGGACGGCGTGGCCGTCACGCGCTTCCTCTACTGGCTCAAGCACGCCGTCGGCAAGGAGCCCATCACGGAGCTCAGCGCGGCGAAAAAGCTCGAATCGCTTCGCGTCGAGGGTGAACACTACCTCGAGCAGAGCTTCGATCCCATCCTCGCCTACGGCGCGCACGGCGCGATCGTCCACTACGAGCCGACCGAGGAGACCGATATTCCCCTCGAGCCGCACGGCCTGTGCCTTGCCGACACGGGCGCGCAGTATTTAGAGGGCACGACCGACATCACCCGCACCGTTGCGCTGGGCCCGCTCACGGACGAGGAAAAGCGCATCTACACGCTCGTCCTGCGCGGACATTTGCAGCTCGGCGCGACGAAGTTCCTCTACGGCTGCACAGGCGAAAACCTTGATATGCTTGCCCGCACGCCGCTGTGGGAGGCAGGTCTTGACTACAACCACGGCACGGGCCACGGCGTAGGCTTCGTCCTTGGCGTACACGAGGGCCCCGAGCGTGTCCACTGGGATGTGAACCACCAGAAGCGCCACTGTGTCATCGAAGAGGGCATGATCTTCTCGAATGAGCCGGGCATCTACCTTGCCGGCAAATTCGGCGTACGCATCGAGAACCTTGTCGTCGTGCGCGAGGCCGAGCGCACGGAGTTTGGCCGTTTCCTCAAGCTCGAGCCGCTGACGCTCGTTCCCTACGACCGCGACGCGATCGATCTGACGATGCTCTCCTCCCGCGATGTGGAGCTGCTGAACGACTATCACGCAAAGGTCTGCGCAGCCATTTCGCCGTATCTTCAGGGCGATGAGCTCAACTGGCTCAAGGAGGTCACCGCGCCCGTCGCCCTTGGCTGAGGCCGGAAAAGCTGAACACAGCCGCTTGCGGCCTAATACCGGCAAGTGGAAAAGACCGCGCAACAAGCAAAATGAACGCGTCGGCGCACGATACCTTTTTTGGTATCGTGCGCCGGTATTTTTTGCCAGGGCAAGGCGGACAAAACATGCAGCTTTTTTGCGAGCCCGCCGCAGCGATAAAAGCCCTGCCGCACGGGTGTTTATCGCTGAAGCGCGGCAATGCTGCTCGTGCTGGCTGCAAGCTGCAAACGTAATTTTTACTCGTTCTCTCTGCAAGGAACAGTCGAACATGTTACTCGTGCTTTTTGCAGCGGGCAGCAGACAATCTTACTCTGTATTTTTGCAGCAGAGAAAAAAGGACCTTCTCCAACGTGAGAGAAGGTCCTTTTTGAGCTTGTATATATCCTTTCTGAAAGAGAAAGCAGACGCCCTACACTCCCATGATGATCGGCACGAGGATCGCCGAGGTCGCTGTCATGAGAAGACCGGTGCAGAACGAATAGGCCACCGTTTCGATGTTGCACACCTGCTCGACGATCGGCAGGCACACGTCAGTCGAGGCGGTGCCAGGGATGGTGATGGCCTCGATATAGCCGATCTTGCCCGCGATGACGGGCAGCAGAATGATACCGAGCATCTCGCGCAGCACATTGTGCAGAAACGAGACCGCGCTTGCCATCGTGTGCCCCGCGCTCGCGATGACGCTCGGGGCCATCGTGTACCACCCGAAGCCTGCGCTGATGGCCAGTCCCTCGCGCAGCGTCATCGGTGAGAGCGCGGCATAGACCGCGCCGCCGAGCAGCGTGCCGAGCACGGCGAAGATGGGAACAAGGATAACGCCGAGCCCCGCGCCGCGCAGGATGCGCGCGATGCTGCCGTCAAGGCCCATATTAAAGCCGATGAGCCCTAACATGATGCACAGCCCGATCACGAGCCAATCGCCCGAGCGCGCCTGAAAGGCAGGTAAGTCCGTGCAGACGCGCAGGATGACAAAATGCCCCAACAGCATCCCGACAACGACCATCAGCAGGATGATGAGCGACATCTTCGCGCCCGAAACGTCGGCTTTTTCGCGCGCGGCTTCTTCCTCATCGACTGCCGTGCCGGCGGGACGGGCGTGACGGTCGATATGCAGGAGCTTTCGCACGGCGAACGCGCCGAGCATACTGCCCGCAGCGGTCAGGACTGTGACGAGCAGCGCCTGCACGCCGATGCTGCCAAGGCTCGACGTGACCTCCTCGTCCGCCCCCATACGCAGGCCCATCAAAAGCACCAGCGCGTAGACGGAAAGCGACATGAGCTTGTCCACGAATTTGAATTTCGCCGCGTGAGCGCGCAGGCGGGACGCGAGAACATAGCAGACGAGCATGATGGACCAATAAAGCGCGAGCATTACCATAGAAGGCTCCCTTCTGCCGCTTGCCGGCAAGGTGATGAAAAGCGGCGGTATGTTTCCATACCGCCGCCCGTTGATATTGGGGAAAGGCTCAGGCCAGTGTGCCGACCCAGGCGGAATATTTGGCGAGGTTCGCATCGCGCTCGCTCGCATCCGTGCCCTTGGTGAGGATGTAGACCTTGATCTTTGGTTCGGTGCCGGAAGGCCGCACGACGATGTGCGTGCCGTCGCAGAGCTCGAAGCGCAGCACGTTCGAGCCTGCGAGCGCGATCTTCGTCACCTCGCCGCTCGCGGCGTCGCGCGCGGTGCCGTCTGCGTAATCCTTGTAGGTCGTGACCTTGACGCCCGCGATCTCGCTCGGCGGCGTCGCGCGCAGGGATTTCATCAGCGCTGCCATCTTCTCCGCGCCGTCGAGGCCCGGCATGACAAGGTTGTGCGTCTTTTCACCGTACCAGCCGTACTTTTCAAAAAGCGCGTTGAGCGCGTCGAAGAGCGTCATGCCCTGGGAGTAGTACCACGCGGCCATTTCGGTGAGCAGCAGCGAGGCCGTGACCGCGTCCTTGTCGCGCACGTAGTGGCCGATCATGTAGCCGTAGCTCTCCTCGTAGGAGAAGATGACGGTGTTTTTGCCCGCGCCCTCAAGCTCATTCATCTTCTCGGCCATGAACTTAAAGCCCGTGAACGTGTCGTAGCAGTCGAGGCCGTTCGCCTCCGCGACGGCGCGCGCCATCTCAGTCGTGACGATAGTCTTGAGCGCGGCGGCATTCGCGGGCAGCTTGCCCGCGCGCTTCATCGCGCCGATCAGGTAGTCGAGCAGCAGAACGCCCGTCTGGTTGCCGGTGACGGGCTCAAATTCGCCCTGACGGTTGCGCACCATGATGCCCACGCGGTCGCTGTCGGGGTCGGTGCCGAGGATGAAGTCGACGTCGTTATTCTTGGCAAGGTCGATGGCGAGGTAGAAGCCCTCGGGATTCTCGGGGTTCGGGGACACGACGGTCGGGAAATTGCCGTCGATGACCATCTGCTCGGGTACGCATAAAAGGTGCTTGATGCCAAGCTTTGTAAGCGCCTCGGGTACGAGCTTGTAGCCGCAGCCGTGGAAGGGCGTGTAGACGAGCTTAAAGTCGTCGGCGACCTTTTTGACGGTCTCATAGTCGTTGACCATGCTCATGACGTTTGCCATAAAGCGCTCGTCGCAGTCCTCGTCGAGCATCGTGATGAGGCCCTTCTGTACGGCCTCGTCAAAGTCCATGGACGTAACGCCCGTGAAAATGTCGATCGTCTCGAGTTCTCTTGCGATGGCGGCGGCGTGCTGGGGCGGCAGCTGCGCGCCGTCCGACCAGTAGACCTTGTAGCCGTTATATTCCTTGGGGTTGTGCGAGGCGGTGACGTTGATGCCCGCGGTGCAGCCGTATTCGCGCACGGCAAAGGAAAGCTCGGGCGTGGGGCGCAGGGACTCAAAGAGCCTGACGGCGATGCCGTTGCCCGCCATGACGCAGGCCGCGGCGCGCGCGAACTCCATCGAGTGGTTGCGGCAGTCCATGCAAATCGCGACGCCCTTTTTCATGGCCTCTTCGCCCTCAGCGCGGATGACGTTGGCAAAGCCCTGCGTCGCCCAGCGGATGACATGGCGGTTCATGTTGTGAAGGCCAACGCACATCGTGCCGCGAAGGCCCGCCGTACCGAATTCGAGCGGACCGTAGAAGCGGTTCTCGATCTCCTTTTCATCGTTTGCGATGGCCTTGAGCTCGGCGCGTTCTTCCTCGCTCAGCGCGGGAGAGGCGAGCCACTTTTCATATTCCTGACGGTAATTCATTGCTTATCCTCCTGTTCCGGAATTTCATCGATGGGGCGGATCAGCGCCTTTGCGTCCTCGAGCATGGACGCGGGGACGTACAGCTCCGTGCCGTGCCCGGGCGTGCCGAGCACCACCTTGCCGAAGGCGCCGTCGCCCTCATATCTGCGCAGCACAGGGATATCGTAGGCGCGGAGCATGGAGCAGAGCATATCTGCCTCCGCGTTCGTGTCCATCGCAACGGTCAAAAGCGCGGGTTCCTCCGGCGTGCCGTCGGCGGATCTTGGCCAGCGCTCGGAAAGGTCATGTTCTGCCTTGCCCCAGGTGAGTTTCACTTCGTCCGACATGGGCGATTCCTCCTTTTTGTAGGTGCGTTTCATTATTTGTGGTATTTGGTCCCCGCCTCGATCTGATAGGCGCGGTAAACCTGCTCGAGCAGCATCACGCGCGCCAGATGGTGCGGGAAGGTCATCGGTGACATCGAAAGGCGCAGGTCGGCCTTTTTCTTAATATCCTCGTCAAGGCCGAAGCTTGAGCCGATCAAAAACGTCAGCTGCGACGCGCCGCGCGCGGCGAGCTGCTGCATTTTCTGCGAAAGCGCTACGCTGCTCATCTCCTGCCCTTCGATGCACATGGCGATGAGCGCGCCGCCCTTTGGCAGCTTCTGCTCGACGAGCGCAGCCTCCTTTTTGAGGGCCTGGCGGATCTCCGCCTCGCTCGGCTCGTCGCCAAGGCGCTGCTCCGGCAGCTCCAAAAGCTCTAACTTGCAGCAGCGCGAAAGGCGCTTTTCATATTCCTTGACGGCCTGCTCGTAGAAGGCCTCTTTCAGTTTTCCGACACAAAGGACGGTGATCTTCTGCATATGTGTACCTCGCTGATGGTGTCGCGCGGCGCGGCGGATAGCCGCACGGTCAGTCCGCTCGCCTGCAGGGCCCGTCCCACGGTGTATTCCGCGAGCTGGGGCGTGTTGTTCTCGCCGCTCAGGTGCGCGAGCAGGATATCGCTCGTGCCGGCGCGGACGCATTCGATGGCGAATCCCGCCGCCGCTTCGTTGGATAAATGCCCGTACTCGCCGAGGATGCGCCGCTTGAGCGGATAAGGGTACGGACCGGTCTTGAGCATTTCGATATCGTGGTTGGCTTCGAGCAGCAGCGTGTCCGCGCCGAGAGCGGCATCGTGCGCCTCGTCGGTGATGATGCCGGTGTCCGTCAGCACGGCGAGCGAGCCGTCGTTGCTCTCGACGCGGTAGCCCACGCTCTCGCGCGCGTCGTGCGAGGTGCGGAAGCTCTTCACGTGCAGCGCGCCGATGGTAAATTCCTCCCCTGCGGGGAAAGCGTGCACGCGCGCAGCGGGATAGTCGAGTGCGGATGCCGTGCCGCGGCTCGCGTAGAGCCTTGCCTCGCACTTTTTCGCGAGCGTTCCGAGCCCACGCACGTGGTCGATGTGCTCGTGCGTGATCAAAATGCCGTCCAGGTCCGCAAGCGTGAGCGAAAGCGTCGTGAGCGTCTGCGTGATGCGGCGGCAGGAGACCCCCGCATCAATTAAAATGTTGGTATCTTCGTGACAAACGAGCGCGGCGTTGCCCGCGCTCGAGCTGGCGATGGTGTAAAATTCCATGGGTCGGTTCCTTTGTTTCGATTCATGGAAATTATACCACAGGCGCACGCAATAGTCAAAAAGAAAAGGCCCTCTCTTGAGAGGGCGCGAAGGAAGAGAAACCACGCTCAGAACGCAGGAAAGTCGAGCCCTGCCATAAAGCCGTTTTCGCCGGTGCAGACGATGTCGCCCGCGGCGACGACGCCCTCGCAGACGTAGAGATCGAGCTGGCAGGACTGCGGGCGGTCGGGGTAATTGGTCACGACATAGGTGTAGCGCGAGAGCGTTTTCCCGCATTGGCGCGTAAGGTCAAAGCCCTGCTCAAGCTGGAGCGTGTTGTAGCTCAAATACGGCTCTTCGAGCGTTTCGCCCAGCGTGATGCTCAGCGTCTCGATGGGCTGGTCGTTGACGGCCCAGCCGAGGGAGGTGAGGTAGGCGAGGCGCTGCTCGTTCGTTTCGGCGGGGATGGTGGGCGCTTCGGCGCCTTTTCGACACGCGCGCGGCAGCACGATGAGCGCGAGCGCAAGGCAGGCAACGGCGGCGAGCGCGAAGGCGCGGCGGCGGGAGAACTTTGCGGTGATGATGAACACGCGAGATCACACCCTTTCTCTCAAAAGCTATTCCACCGGCGGCAAAAGTATGCTAAACTGGATGGAAGCAACAGGAAAGGCGGAAAGCAGCATGGCAGAGCAGAGACTCGACAAGATCATCGCCTCAACGGGGCGTTTTTCACGCCGCGAGGTCAAGACCCTCGTGCGCGAGGGACGCGTGCTCGTCGACGGGCGCATCGCCGCAAGTCCGGAGGATAAATGCGACCCCTTGACCGCGCGCATCAGCGTGAACGGCGAAGAGCTTTTTTATCGCGAGCACACGTATGTGATGCTCCACAAGCCCGCAGGCGTGCTCTCGGCCACCGAGGACGGGCGCGGAGAGACGGTGCTCGACCTACTCGCGCCGGAGTACCGCAAGATCGGTCTCTTCCCTGTCGGGCGGCTCGACAAGGACACGGAGGGGCTGATGCTTTTGACCGACGACGGCGCGCTCGCCCACGACCTGCTCGCGCCGAAAAAACACGTCGACAAGGTCTACTTTGCCCGCACCGAGGGTGAGCTCGTCGAGGAGGACTGCGCGGCCTTTGCCGCGGGCATCACGCTCGGCGACGGGCTTTCCTGCCTGCCGGCGAAGCTTGAGATCTTAAAGAGCGGCGCGCAGAGCGAGGCGCTCGTCACCGTCTGCGAGGGGAAGTTCCATCAGGTCAAGCGGATGCTTGCCTCGCGCGGAAACCCCGTCATCTACCTCAAGCGTCTTTCCATGGGGCCGCTCACGCTGGACGAGGGGCTGAAAGCGGGCGAATACCGCCTGCTCACGGCGCAGGAGACCGCGCGTTTGCGTGATCGATAGACAATTTGCCCAAGGGAAAACAGGAGCTTTCTGTCGAGCGCGAAGGATGCCTTTACGGAATGTCCAAAAAAAGCGAATTTTTTTGTGGAAAAAAGAAAAAAGTTCTTGCAAAAATGAAGCAGAGACAGTATAATGTTCCCATCCAGTTGACGAAATGCACAAACTTCCGATTTGGTTAAGGAGGCACGGATATGTCCGGTAGGATCTTTCAGAACATCGTGTTGCAATTCAAGGAAACGACCGATACGGTCATCGGCGTGATCGACTCGGAGGGTACGGTCATCGCCTGTACCGACCTGCCGGAGATCGGCCAGCGCTGGCCGCATCTGGTGCAGCCCATCAACGACGCCGAGGGCGCCAGCGTCGCGCTCGAGGGCAAGACCTTCAAGGCGCTCGAGGGCTGGGGCGGTCAGTTCGACTTTGCGGCCTTCACACGCGGCGAGGATGCGCTCAGCTCCACCGTCTGCCGCATGGCGACTGTCGCGCTCAACACCGCCAAGAGCTATTATGAGGAAAAGCACGACAAGACCTCGTTCGTCAAGAGCATCCTCTCTGACAACATCCTGCTGAGCGATATCTATGTGCGCGCCAAGGAGCTGCACGTCGAAGCCGAGCTCAACCGCGGCGTGTTCGTCGTTCGCCGCGCGGACGAAAAGAGCGAGGCCATCTCGGTCGAGACCATCCAGAACATCTTCCCCGACCGCCAGACGAGCTTTGTCCTCTCCATGGGCGAGGATGACATCGTACTCGTACAGCAGCTCGGCGAGAATGTTGAGATGCCCGACCTTGAAAAGACCGCCTCTCTCATCGAAGAGGCGCTGCGCGTGAACGGCGAGAGCACCGTGGTCGTGGGTATCGGCACGGTAGCGACGCACCTGCGCGATCTTGCGAAGTCCTATAAGGAAGCGCAGATGGCCATTGAGGTCGGTAAGGTCTTCGACACGGAGAAGTACGTCATCAGCTATGAGAACCTCGGCATCGGCCGCCTCATCTACCAGCTCCCGACGACGCTGTGCGAGATGTTCCTGCAGGAAGTCTTCAAGAAGAACCCCATCGACGCGCTCGACAAGGAGACGCTCTTTACGATCAACAAGTTCTTTGAGAACAACCTTATCCTTTCGGAAACCGCACGCAAGCTGTTCGTCCACAGAAATACGCTCGTCTACCGCCTCGAGAAGATCAAGAAGCTCACGGGGCTCGACCTGCGCGAGTTCGACGACGCCATCACCTTCAAGGTCGCGCTCATGGTCAAAAAGTACCTCGCTTCCCGCGGGATCGAGGCGTAAAGCAAAAAAGCTTTCACGAGGGCTGTCCGCCGGACGGCCCTTGTTTTTTGTGCATCGGCTGCAAAAAAAGTCGAGAGTTTACATAATTGTCTGTTGCTATCCCGCCCTTGCCGCGCTATAATAAAATAAGAAATATGTGGGATCGGGTCCGAACCTGCCGAAAATGAGGGACGAAGCATGATACGGCTGAGCAACGTTGAAAAAGAATACGAAAGCGGCACCGCCGCACTGCGGGGCATCTCCCTGCGCATTGAGGACGGCGAGTTTGTCTTCCTTGTCGGCCCCAGCGGCAGCGGCAAGTCGACGATCATCAAGCTGCTCACCGGCGAGATCACGCCGACCGCGGGACAGATCGCCGTCAACGGCTTCAGCCTGACGAATATCGCCGAGCGGCAGATCCCGCTGCTGCGGCGCTCCATCGGCATCATCTTTCAGGACTTCCGCCTGATCGAGAAGAAGACAGTCTACGAAAATCTGAGCTTTGCCATGCGCGCCGTGGGCGCGTCGCCGCGCGAGATCAAAAAGCGCATCCCCTATGTGCTGGAGCTTGTCGGCCTTGAGGAAAAGACCGACCGCTACCCCAACGAGATCTCCGGCGGCGAGCAGCAGCGCGTGGCCATCGCGCGCGCGCTCATCAACAACCCCAGCACCATCATCGCCGACGAGCCGACGGGCAACCTGGACCCCGCGCGCTCGCTGGAGATCATGCGCCTGCTCGAGCGCATCAACCAGCTCGGCACGACGATGGTCGTCGTCACGCATGAAAAGGATCTTGTCAACCAGTTCAAAAAACGCGTCGTCACGCTCGATCAGGGGCTCATCACGAGCGATGGCGACGGCGTCGGCTATAATGCGAGGTAGGGCTATGCGCAAACACGATTTTACTTACTTTTTCGGCGAGGGCGTGCGGAATATGTTTTCGCACGGCTTCATGTCGTTCGCGGCGGTGGGCATCACGGTCGCCTGCCTTGTGGTCATGGGCACGTTTTCGCTCGTGGCCTACAACGCGCAGGTGCAGCTGCAAAAGCTTGAGAGCGAGTACGAGATCCTTGCCTTCGTAGATGAAAACTGCGATGAGGCGCAGACCAAGGCTGTTGGCCGCGCCATCGAGCAGCGCGACAATGTGAAGGAATGCGTCTTTATCAGCAAGGAAGAGGCGATTGAATCCTTTGAAGAAAAGTATGAGGGCGACGAGCTTTTTCAGAATCTCGATCCCGAGATCCTGCGCGACCGCTATGCCGTTTTTGTCAACGACCTGAACACCGCCGGGCAGACCGCGCAGGATATCAAGGACAATGTCGACGGCGTTGCCAAGGTGCGCGTGGACGAGGACATCTCCGGCGGCCTGATCACGCTGCGAAATGTTGCGGGCGTTGTGTGCGTCGCGCTCATCACAATTCTGCTGCTCGTGTCGATCTTCATCATCTCCAACACCATCAAGCTCACGACCTTCGACCGCCGTGACGAGATCGCCATCATGAAGATGGTGGGCGCGACGAACGGCTTCATCCGCTGGCCCTTTGTCTACGAGGGCTTTATGATCGGCCTTCTCAGCGCGGTGCTGGGCTTCGGCTTCCAATGGCTGCTGTATGAGTCGGTCGCGAAGAGTCTCGCGATGTCTGACCGGCTGCAGTTACTCACCATCGTAGACTTCACGAGCATCTGGCAGCCCGTCGCGGCCATTTTCGCTGCCGCCGGTATCCTCATCGGCGTGGGCGGCAGTCTGACCGCTATCCGCAAGTTCCTGCACGTGTAAAGGAGGAGCACATGAAAAAGAGCATTTTGCGTGTACTTCTGGTCCTCGCCGTCATCTGCTCGCTCACGCTCAGCGAGCTGACGCCCTTTTCCATGGTGCAGGATGCCTCCGCCGTCACGCAGGCGGATATCGATAAGCTCAAGGACGAGCTCAGCGGCATGAACTCGGAAAAGTCGCAGCTCGAAAAGGAGCTCAAGTCCATCCAGAACGATAAGAGCGCCGCGCTTGCGCAGAAGGAGAACATCGACAAGCAGATCAACCTCCTTCAGTCGGAAATTTCAGGCGTCGAGTCGCTCATCGGTGAATATGAAACGCTCATCGAGCAGACCGAACAGGAAATTCGCGAGAATGAAGAGGAAGAAGCGCGCCAGTACGAAAAGTTCTGCGAGCGCGTGCGCGCGATGGAAGAGCGTGGCACCATCTCCTATTGGTCCGTGCTGTTCGATTCAGCGAGCTTTTCCGACCTTCTCAGCGCCATGGACTTCATCAGCGAGATCATGGACAGCGACCAGAAGGTCATCGACGACCTGCGCGCCCTGCGCGAGCAGATCGAGCAGAAGAAGGCGGCGCTTGAAGCGTCGCTTGCCGAGCAGCAGAGCGCCAAGGAGACGCTCGTTGCCAAAAAGAGCGAGCTGAATACCCAGCGCGCGGCGGCGGAGAAGGTCCTTGCCGACCTCAAGGCCAACGAAGCGCAGTATAAGCAGGTCCTTTCAGAAAAGGACGCTGCGATGGAGCGTCAGCAGGCCGAGATCGTTCGTCTTTCTAAAGAACTGGCTGCAAAGAACGGCAACACCTCTGCGACCTCCGGCGGCTATATCTGGCCGTGCTCGAGCAGGTACGTCACCTCGCCGCTCGGCGCGCGCTACACAGGTATCGCGGGCGCGTCGACGAACCACGCGGGCATCGACATCGGCCGCGTGGGCTATACGACGCAGGCCGTCGCCGCCAAGGCAGGCACGGTCATCATCTCGTCCTACAATAAGTATCGCGGCAATTATGTCGTTGTCAGCCACGGCAGCGGCAACACAACGACGTATCAGCACCTCTCCTCCCGCTCGGTCAGCGTAGGCACCTATGTCGCGCAGGGGCAGGTCGTCGGCATCACCGGCACGACCGGTGTGAGCAGCGGTCCGCACCTGCACTTTGAGATCACCGAGAACGGGCAGATCGTCAACCCGCTCAAGTACCTCACCAACTACATCAAGGGTTGGTAGGTCACATAATACACTTGCTCCCCGCCATATACTGGCGGGGAGCTTTTTGTGCCGGGAGGAGGAAATGCGGGATGATGGGGCTCATCTGCTATCGGGACGCAGGAGAGAAAAACGGTACGCGAATGCTGTGCGGCGTGAACTTCTGCGCGGTCTATGTCACGCGCGGCGAGGGCGTGCTGGCGCAGCTCTCTGCAAAGCGTGCGGTGAAATACCTTAAAAAGCGCCGCGTGCGGCAGGCCGTCTTTCCAAAGGGTCACCCGAATGCACCGGTCTTTGCCCGCCTTGGCATCCTGCCGCCGGATGAACGGCCACTGCGGCAGGTGAAGACTGCGGCGATCGTCCGCTGTGCGATGGGAAAGCTGGGTCTCCGTGCGGAACACGCACGCATTGCGCTCATCGCAGACCGTTTATCCGCCGCGCTGGAAGCATCGGCAATCTCACTCGCACGGGATGTACGCTATCTAATGCTCTGCGCGCCCGGGGATGCCCACATCGCCCGCGCCATCCGCTGGGACTGCGGCGCGAGCGTTTCCGTCTGCGCGCGGGAGAATATCCGCGCGGACCTTGCCGCCGTGTTCAGCGGCATCGCGCCCCGCTGCCGCTGCCCTGTTCTGGAGCTTGAAAACGCCGCGCTCGGCGTTTCCTACGGTGCCGAAGACCTGCCGCCCGAAGCGGTGCTCTGGGAGGAAAACGACCTTCTCTGCGCGCTGTACTTATCCGGCGCACTGCGCGAAGAGTCGATATCGGTCAAAGATGTGATTTTTCCCGCAAAAGCGGCGGAAAACACAAAGTTACCTTGACAACACGGGCTGAAATCACTATAATTGTCTCGCTAAAATGGTATTCGTATGCGTGCCATGCGATATCCGCAGGCGCGAAAGAAAGGAACGATCTCAATATGGCGAACATGAAAAAAGAGTACAAGATGAGCGCGGAGCGCAAGGAAGAGCTGCAGAAGGAGCTCACCTACCTCAAGACCGTGCGTGAAAAAGAAGTGGCGGACCTCATCAAAGAGGCGCGCGGCTTCGGCGACCTGAGCGAAAACAGTGAATATGATGAAGCGAAAAACGAGCAGGGCAAGCTGTACTCCCGTATTGCTGAGGTCGAGGATATCCTGCTGCACACCGTCATCGTCGACGAGAACGACGATGGCTCCAACGGCATCGGCATCGGCTGCCGCGTGACCGTGCAGGATGTGAGATCCGGCCGTGAGATGCCCGAGTACAAGGTCGTCGGCTCGCAGGAGGCCGATCCCATGCACCGCGCCATTTCCGAGGATTCCCCCTTCGGCAAGGCGCTCATGGGCGCAAAGGAGGGCGATGAGGTCACCGTGGAGGCCCCTGTCGGCGCCATCGTCTACCGCATCGTCAAGATCGAACGCTAAGCTGTATTATATAGAGTAGGAGTAAAACACCATGGCTGAAGAAAGAAATCAGAACACCGCGGCTCCCGAGCAGGACCTCAGCGAGATCCTCAAGATCCGCCGCGACAAGCTCGCCGCACTGCGCGCTGAGGGCCGCGACCCCTTCAAGGAGACGCGCTTCGACGTGACGCACCATGCCCAGGACATCAAGGACAACTTCGACGCCCTCGAGGGCAGCGAGGTCCGCGTCGCGGGCCGTCTCATGAGTAAGCGCGGCATGGGTAAGGTCAGCTTCTGCGACCTGCAGGACAAGTCCGGCCGCATCCAGCTCTACGCTCGCAAGGACGAGATGGATGAAGAGGAGTATGACCGCTTCAAGAAGTACGACATCGGCGATATCGTCGGTGTCGAGGGCGAAGTGTTCCGCACCCAGCGCGGCGAGATGAGCGTGCGCGCAAAGAAGATCACGCTGCTC
>URXY01000031.1 GCA_900552015.1 uncultured Eubacteriales bacterium
TCCTCTATATCCTCGACGAGCCGTCCATCGGCCTGCACCAGCGCGACAACGACAAGCTGCTCGCCACGCTCAAGAGACTGCGCGACCTTGGCAACACGCTCATCGTCGTCGAGCACGATGAGGACACGATGCGCGCGGCGGACTACCTCATCGACATCGGCCCCGGCGCGGGCGCGCACGGCGGTCAGGTCGTGGCCTGCGGCACGCCGGCAGCGGTCATGGCAAACCCGAATTCCCTGACCGGCCAGTATTTGAGCGGAAAGAAAAAGATCGGAGTGCCGAAAGAGCGCCGAAGAGGCAACGGCAATTTCCTCACCGTGCGCGGCGCGCAGGAAAATAACCTCAAAAACCTCGACGTCTCGCTCCCGCTCGGCACGTTCACGTGCGTCACGGGCGTGTCCGGCAGCGGCAAATCGTCGCTCGTCAACGAGATCATCTATAAAAAGCTCGGCGCGGACTTAAACCGCATGAAGGTCCACCCCGGCCGCTGTAAGGCCATCGAGGGCGAGGAATTCCTCGACAAGGTCATCTGCATCGACCAGAGCCCCATCGGCCGCACGCCGCGCTCCAACCCCGCAACGTATACGAATTTATTTAACGACATCCGCGACCTCTTCGCCTCGACCCCGGACGCGAAGGCGCGCGGCTATGCCGCGGGCCGCTTCAGCTTCAATGTCCGCGGCGGCCGGTGCGAGGCCTGCTCGGGCGACGGTCAGCTCAAGATCGAGATGCACTTCCTGCCCGATATCTATGTGCCCTGCGAGGTCTGCAAGGGCAAGCGCTACAACCGCGAAACGCTCGAGGTCCACTACAAGGGCAAGAGCATCGCGGACGTGCTGGAAATGACCGTGGAGGAGGCGCTCGAATTCTTCCGCGACCTTCCAAAGCTCGAAGCGAAGCTCCGCACGCTCAGCGAGGTCGGCCTCGGCTATATCCGCCTCGGCCAGTCGTCTACGACGCTCTCCGGCGGCGAAGCCCAGCGCGTCAAGCTCGCGACCGAGCTTTCTAAGCGCTCCACGGGGCGCACCATCTATATCCTCGACGAGCCGACCACGGGTCTCCACACGGACGATGTGAAAAAGCTCCTTGAGGTTTTGCAGCGCCTTGTCGACGCGGGCAACACCGTGCTCGTTATCGAGCACAATCTGGACGTCATCAAGTGCGCGGATTATCTGCTCGACCTCGGCCCCGAGGGCGGCAGCGGCGGCGGAACGCTCGTCACCTGCGGCACGCCCGAGGAGGTCGCCGCGTGCGAGCAGTCCTATACGGGCCAGTATCTCAGGAAAATGCTGCGTTAAGATTCACCCATCGCCCGTCCGCGCCGTAGAATGGCGCGAGGTGATGATATGCGGCTTTTACAGGACGGCGTTGTCGCGGCGCTCGCTGCCATCGGCTTAACGGCGGTGATTTTTCTGCTCGTTTCGGCCATCGTGCACCCGCGGCGGCGCGGCACCATCCCCGCCACGGCGGTCATCGAGACGTGCGGCGAGGCAAAGACGCTCGAATACACGGTGCGCGCGCTGCTGCGATCGCGCTATGAAGAGGGCGGCTTTTCGCGCGTCGTCATCGTGGACTGCGGCCTTGCCGACGAGCCGCGCCGCGTGGCGGAGCTCTTGTGCCGCAGCGAATACGAGGTCTACCTCTGCCAAAGGGAAGAACTGACCGATTTTTTCACTTAGGAGACAGTTATGGGAGAAGAAACGACCATCATGGGCACGGTCCTGTCCGTCGTTTTCCAGAATGAGGAAAACGGCTATGCCGTGCTGCGCCTTGTGACGGACGACGGCGAGCTTTTAACGCTCGTTGGCTGCGTCCCCTGCGCGGCGCCGGGCGAAAATCTGACGGCGACCGGCTCGTTTTCCTCCCACCCGCAGTACGGCGAGCAGTTTTCCGCGAGCGAGGTCGAGCGGTACCTGCCGTCGAACGAGACGGAGATTTTAAACTACCTCGCTTCCGGCGTCGTGCGCGGCGTCGGCCCAGCGACGGCGGAAAAGCTCGTCGCCAGATTTGGCATCGAGACGCTGCAGGTGCTCGAATCCGAGCCGGAAAAGCTCACGGCCATCAAGGGCATGACCGCCCGCCGCGCGCAGGAGATCTCCGCGGCCTTCAACGAGCAGATGGGCCTTCGCCGCGTGATGGAATTTCTGGCGCATTACGATCTGCCCGCCGCGCTCAGCGTGCCGCTCTACCGGCGCTTCGGCGCAAACGCCATGGCCGCGCTCGAGCGCAACCCGTACTTACTGTCCGACAGCGCGTTCGGCGTGGACTTCTCCGTCTGCGACGAGATCGCGCTTTCGATGGGCTTTGGCGGCGACGCGTCGCTCCGCACCGAGGCGGGGCTGACGTTTGAGCTCTCCCACAACCGCGACGCGGGCGGACACGTCTTCCTCCCGCGCGAAAAGCTCCTCGCCGCGACGGCCCAGCTTTTGGACTGCGATGTCGACGCGGTGGAAAAGAGCCTCGACGATCTCATCGCCATCCACCGCATCGTGCAGGAAGGCGTCGCGAACGTCACGGCCTGCTATTTGCGTCAGTCGTGGGAGGACGAGACCTATGTTGTCACGCGCATCGAGGCGATGCTCGCGGACAAGCCCGACGCCCTGCGCGGCGTGGAGCGCGTCATCTCAGAGATCGAGCGCGAGCAGGGCGTGCAGTACGCGCCCTTACAGCGTCAGGCGGTCGAGCTCGCGGCAAAGGAAGAATTGCTGCTGCTGACCGGCGGTCCCGGCACGGGCAAGACGACGAGCGTGCGCGCCATCGTCGCGCTCTTCGAGCGCATGGGATTGAACGTTCTGCTCGCCGCGCCCACGGGCCGCGCCGCCAAGCGCATGGGCGAGCTCTGCGACCGCGACGCGCAGACCATCCACCGCATGCTCGGCATGACCTTCAACGACCAGACCGGCGAGGTCACCTTCACCAAAGGCGAAAAGGAACCGCTTGAGGCCGATGCGCTCATTGTGGACGAGACCTCCATGGTCGATCTTGCCCTCATGCGCGCGCTGCTCGCGGCGCTGCGCCCGGGCTGCCGCCTTGTGCTCGTCGGCGACCCCGACCAGCTTCCGAGCGTCGGCGCGGGCAACGTCTTTTCCGACCTCATCCGCAGCGGCCGCGCCGCGACCGTCGCCCTGCGCGATATCTTTCGTCAGGCCGGGCAGTCGATGATTGTGCGCAACGCGCACCTCGTCAACACCGGCATGCCGCCCAAGCTCAAAAACGCTGCCGCGAACGACTTTTTCTTCCTTCCCCGCCGCGACAGCGTGCGGCTCGTCGAAACCGTGGTCGAGCTGTGCAAAACAAGGCTGCCCGACAAAATGGGCATCCCCGCGGACGAATTGCAGGTGCTCACCCCGACCCGCCGCGGCGACGCGGGGACGCGGTCGCTGAACTTTGCCCTGCAGGCCGCGCTGAACCCGCCGAAGCCCGGCAAGCAGGAGCGCCGCTTCGGCGAGCTCACCTTCCGCGAGGGCGACCGTGTCATGCAGACGCGCAACGACTACGACGTCGTCTGGCAGAAGGCGGACGGCACGGCGGGCACGGGCATCTTCAACGGCGACGTCGGCAGGATCGCAAAGATCGACCCGAGCGGCGAGCTTTTAGAGATCGTCTTCGACGACCGCACCGCGACCTACACGTCCGACATGCTCGCGGAGCTCGACATGGCCTACGCCATGACCGTACATAAGGCGCAGGGCAGCGAATACCGCGGCGTCGTGTTCGTCGGCGCGCCGTGTGCGCCGTCGCTGATGGTGCGCGGCGTTTTATATACCGCCATCACCCGCGCGCGCGAGCTGCTCGTCATCGTCGGCGACGATTCCGCCGTCAACAAAATGGCGGAGAACGACCGCCGCAGCCGCCGCTACAGCGGCCTCAAATGGCGGCTTCGGAAAGGTGGGGAGGAAAAATGAGCTTTTTGGAATCGCTCGCGTCCTTACTTTTTCCACCGCACTGCGCGTTCTGTGGAAAACCCGGCGTTCACGGCGTGTGTTCTGAGTGCGAAAAAGCCCTCCCCTACTGCAAAACGCCGCTCCATGAGAGAGCGGAGATCGGCGCGTGCCTTGCCCCGCTCAAGTACGAGGGCATCGTGCGCGAGGCGCTGCTGAACTACAAATTCCACGCGGGACAGAGCCGCTGCACGGGCTTTGGCGATGTTTTAGCGCAGGCCGTTGCCGAGCACTTCGGCGGAGAATTCGACATTGTGACCTATGTCCCCGTGTCGAAAAAGCGCAAACAAGAGCGCGGCTACGACCAGTCGTATCTGCTCGCGCGCGAGACCTGCCGCCACTGGAGCGTCGCGCCCGAAACGCTGCTGCAAAAGACGAAGGACAACGTCGCGCAGTCGTCGCTTTCGTCCCGTGAGGAGCGGCAGAAAAACGTCGTCGGCGCATACGTTGCCGTCAATGAGGACAAGATCAAGGACAAACGCATCCTGCTCATCGACGATATCCTCACCACCGGCGCCACGCTCCGCGAGGCCGCGAGAGTTTTACGGGAAGCTGGCGCGGAAAAAGTCATCTGCGCCACCCTCGCCGCGGCGGACGAAGACTGAAGTCTTCAAAAAAGAGGCGGCGCGAGGTCCTGCGTTTCCTTATTTTCCCCTGATACCGTGCGGAAAATCGCGCACAATGCTATTGCAAACTCTATTTCGAGCCGTTATAATGGAAGCATCATGGATAAGTATGAGCATCGCTCATTTTAGTTTTCAGAAAAATAAGAGGTAACACGCTATGTTTTCTTTTACCAAAGACATCGGCATGGATCTGGGCACCGCGTCGGTGCTGATCTACATTAAGGATAAAGGCATCGTGCTCAACGAGCCCTCGGTCGTGGCGCTCGACAAGAACACCGGCAAGCTCTTGAAGGTCGGCGCGGATGCGCAGGCCATGCTGGGCCGCACGCCGGGCAACATCATCGCCATCCGTCCCCTGCGCGAGGGCGTCATCTCCGACTACGAGGTCACCGAGCGCATGATCAAGGAATTCCTGCATAAGGTCATGGGCTTCCAGCTCTTCAAGCCGCGCATCATCATCTGCGTTCCCTCCGGCATCACCGAGGTCGAGGAGCGCGCGGTCATCGACGCGGGTATCCAGGCCGGCGCGCGCCGCGTCTACCTCATTGAAGAGCCTGTTGCCGCCGCCATCGGCGCGGGCATCGACATCACCCAGCCCGAGGGTCACATGATCATCGACATCGGCGGCGGTACGTCCGATATCGCGGTCATCTCGCTCTCCGGCGTCGTTGAGTCCTCTTCTATCAAGATCGCGGGCGACCAGTTCAACGAGGCCGTCGTCAAGTATATGCGCCGCAAGCACAACCTGCTCGTCGGCGAGCGCACGGCCGAGCAGATGAAGATGCAGATCGGCTGCGTCTTCCCGCCGGAGGAGGAAATGACCATGGAGGTCAAGGGCCGCAGCCTTGTCACGGGTCTTCCCGAGCTGATCTCCGTGTCGTCTGCCGAGATGCTCGAGGCCTTTGAAGAGCCCGTCGAGCGCATCATGGAGGAGGTCCACCTCGTGCTCGAAAAGACCCCGCCCGAGCTCGTGGCCGATATCTCCAACAACGGCATCGTCATGACCGGCGGCGGCAGCTTAGTTCGCGGCTTTGACAAGCTCGTCACCGCGCGCACCGGCATCCACGCCATGGTGGCCGAAAACGCCATCCAGTGCGTGGCCGAGGGCACGGGCAAGAGCCTCGACAGCATTCAGGACATGCAGGACGGCACGATGAACTTGAGCCGCCGCAAGCAGATCAACTAATTCATACGGGAGGCTATCATGGCTGTATTATCCGGTCTCAAGCCTGAAAAGGTATTTTACTATTTTGAAAAGCTCTGCTCCGTTCCACACGGCAGCGGAAATACAAAGAGAATCAGCGATCTATGCGTTGGCTTTGCGAAAGAACTGGGCCTTAAATACCGTCAAGAGTCATGCAACAACCTCATCATCTGGAAGGACGGTTCTTGCGGGTACGAAAACGCCGACCCCATCATTTTACAGGGCCATATCGATATGGTCTGCGCCAAGACCGAGGACTGCACCAAGGACATGACGCGCGACGGGCTCGATGTCCGCACCGACGGCGAATGGGTCTGGGCGGACAAGACCTCGCTCGGCGGCGACAACGGAATCGCCGTTGCGATGATCCTCGCGATCCTCTCTGACGAAACGCTCCCCCATCCCCCTATCGAGGCGGTCTTCACCGTCGATGAAGAGGTCGGCATGGACGGCGCGTTCGCGCTGGACTGCTCGGACTTGAAGGGCAAGAAGCTCCTGAACCTCGACTCCGAGGAGGAGGGCGTGTTCACCGTGTCCTGTGCGGGCGGCGTGCGCCTTGACTGCGCGCTGAACGCGCCGCAGGAGAACACGGACGGCATGACCGGCTACCATGTGACCATCTCCGGCCTCAAGGGCGGCCACTCCGGCGTGAATATCAACCAGGGCCGCGGCAACGCCAACTGCCTGATGGGCCGCACGCTGTACTCCGCGATGGAGAAATGCCCGTCGCTGCGCGTGCATGATCTCGCGGGCGGCCAGTTCGACAACGTCATCTGCCTGAGAAACGACGCGCTCGTCGCGGTCTCCGCGTCCGACGCGCCCGCGTTCGAGGCGTTTATCAAGGAATTCGACGCGACGCTCAAAAATGAGTACGCCGTGACCGACGGCGGCATTTCCCTCACCTGCGAAAAGACCGAGGTCAAGTCTGCCGTCTCCGGGCAGGAGACTTCCCGCATCCTCCACGTGCTCCTTGCGCTGCCGCAGGGCGTGCAGGAGATGAACGCCGATTTCCCCGGCCTTGTCCAGACGTCGCTGAATCTCGGCGTCATGCACATGGACGATAAGGGCATCAGATCCTCCTTCTCCGTCCGCTCGTGCATCGCGTCTCAGAAGCAGATGCTCATCCAGCGCGTGAAGTCCATCGTCGAGTACGCGGGCGGCACCGTCGGCGAGCGCAGCAGCTATCCCGGCTGGCAGTACGACCGCAATTCCGCCCTGCGCAAGCAGGTGCAGGCGGTCTACCGTGACCTCACCGGCTGCGACGGCCGCATCGAAGCGACCCACGGCGGCCTTGAGTGCGGGCTCTTCATCGAAAAGATCCCCGGCCTCGATGCCCTGTCCATGGGTCCTGAGCTGCACGATGTGCACTCCGTGAACGAGCGGCTGAACGTCGCCTCGACCGCGCGCGTCTATGCGCTCGTGTGCGAGGTGCTCAAGCGCAGCAAATAAAACCGCGAATAAAAAAATAAAAAAGGCGGAACCTCTTTTTGAGAGGTTCCGCCTTTTTGCTGCTTTGCGGCATTTAGCCGCCGTAGCCGAAGAAGTTATTGAAGAAATCCCAGGGATTGGAGTAGTAGCCGTTGCCGCCATTGCCGTACCCGCCGTTGTCGTACCCGCCGTTACCATTGTAGCTGTTATCCGTGCTCTGGTCGGAGGAGCTCGTCTCCGTGGTCTCGGGGGCCGCGTCGAAGGTGAGCGGTACTTCGATCGTCTTACCCTCGCGGTAGACGGTCAGCGTCACGGTGTCGCCCGCGCTGTAGCTCTTCTTGGCCGCAACGAGGTCTTCATAGGACGCGATATCCTTGTCGTCCATCTTCGTGATGACGTCGCCCAGTTTGAGCCCCGCCTTGGCGGCGGCGCTGTCCGGGTCAACGGAGCAGACGAAGACGCCCTCGGTCACGTCGTAGCGGTACTGCTGCGCCATCTGCGCGGTCATCGTCTGCGGGGTGATGCCCATGTAGGCCTTGTTGGTCACATAGCCATTGGTCATGATGTCCTTGACGAGGGAGACCACGTCGTTGATGGGGATGGCAAAGCCGATGCCCTCCACGGTGGTGTTCGAGTAGCTCGAATACTTGGCCGACACGATGCCGATGACCTCACCGTAGCTGTTGAAGAGCGGGCCGCCGGAGTTGCCGGGGTTGATGGAGCAGTCGACCTGGATCATGTTGAACGGCGTGCCGTCAACATTGATGGCGCGGTTGACGCAGGAAACGATGCCCTCGCTCATCGAGAACGTCAGCTCGCCGAGGGGGTTGCCGACGGCCGCGACGGATTCGCCGATGGCGACCTTGCTCGAGTCGCCCAGCACCACGGGCGTCGCACCCGTCACGTCGATCTTGATGACGGCGATATCATAGTCCTCGTCGCTACCGATGACCTTCGCGTCGTAGCTCTCGCCGTTGTAGAGCGTCACGCTCACGCTGCTCGCGCCGTCCACCACATGGTGGTTCGTGAGGATGTAGCCGTCCTCCGTGATGAAAAAGCCCGTGCCGCTCGCGGCGGTCTGCACGGTCTGGCCGAAGTAGTTCGTGGTGGCGGAAACGTTGATGGACACCACGCTGTTGACGTTCGAGGCGTAAACCTCCGACATCGACATCTGCGTCTTGCCGTCGACCTTGACGGTCTGCACCTGAGCGACCTCGCGGTCGCTGATCTGCATGCTCGTGTGGTTCACCTTGGCGGCGGCGCTCACGCCTGCGCCGATGAAGCCGCCGACGAGCGCGCACACCAGCGCCAGCGCAACGATCTTACCTGTCATGCCGCCCTTTTTCTTCGGGGACTTGTCACCCTGGTTTTTATCCCACGGGTCCTCCGCGTAGTTCTTCGTGTCGATGGTACCGCTGCCATCGCCCTTGCGGTAGCTGTAGTGATACAGGTTGTTTTCGTCTTCGTACATAATGATGACCTCCTATGGAACGAGACCCTTGTCTGCGGTCTCTTGACTTTCGATGGTGTTATCATAGGGCATATTTATGTATATTTCTTGAACGCTATTTGACGATTTCTTAAATTTGACGGCAGGTTTGATGGGGATTGCTAAGTTTCTCTTACGTTCACAGATTTTCCCTTGCGATTTGCCCTTACTCATACTAAAATGAAACGCAACTGAGAAAAGAGGAGGCGGCGCATATGCTTCGCATCGACAATTTGACCCTTCCCATCGGCTCGGGCGAAGAGGCGCTGCGCGCCGCCTGCGCTCGCGCCCTGCGCGTGCGCGCGGACGCGCTCACGACCGCCTCGCTCCTGCGCCGCTCCATCGACGCGCGCGAGGGCGTGAAGCTCGTCTGCTCCGTCGCGGTCGAGGTCAAAAACGAATCCGGCGTTCTAAAGCGCTGCAAGAATAAAAATGTGCAGCCCTATGCGCCGAAGAAATATACGCCGCCCGCGCCTGTTTCAGCGCCGGAGGTCTCCCCTGTCGTTATCGGCGCGGGGCCCGCGGGCCTTTTCTGCGCGCTGCTGCTGGCCCGCTGCGGCGCAAGACCTATTTTATTGGAGCGCGGGCGCGCGGTCGAGCAGCGAAAGCGCGATGTCGAGCACTTCTGGCGCACGGGCGAGCTTGATCTGACCTCGAACGTGCAGTTCGGCGAGGGCGGCGCGGGCGCGTTTTCCGACGGCAAGCTCAACACCGGCACGAAGGACGAGCGCCACGGGTTTATTTTAGAAGAATTTGTCCGCTTCGGCGCGAGCGGGGATATTTTGCTCGACGCCAAGCCCCACGTCGGCACGGACAGGCTCTATATCGTGCTGCAAAACCTCCGCCGCGAGATCATCGACCGCGGCGGCGAGGTGCGCTTTTCCCACACGCTCACGGATATCGAGATTGACGGCGGCAGCGTGCGCGCGCTGCGCGTCTCCTCCCCCGAGGGGGACTACGTTCTTCCCGCGCGCCACGTTGTCCTCGCCCCCGGCCACAGCGCGCGCGACACCTTTGCCCTGCTGCGCGAGCGGGGCGTGCCGATGGAGCCGAAGCCCTTCGCCGTCGGCGTGCGCATCGAGCACCGCCAGCGCGACATGGACGCGGCGCAGTATAAGGCGGCGGCGGGCACGCCCGGCCTTCCGCCCACGTCGTATAAGCTCTCCTGCCACACGGGGAAAGGGCGCGGCGTGTTCTCGTTCTGCGTCTGTCCCGGCGGCGAGGTCGTCGCCGCGGCGTCGGAGGAAAACCGCGTCGTGACGAACGGCATGAGCGAGTTTGCGCGCGACGGCGTGAACATCAACGGAGGCCTTCTCGTCTCCGTCACGCCCGAGGATTTCCCCTCGGACGATGCCCTTGCGGGCGTTTCCTTCCAGCGCGCGCTGGAGGAGGCGGCCTGCCGCCTCGGCGGAGGCGGCTATCGCGCGCCCGCGCAGCGCGTCGGGGACTTTCTTGCCCACCGCGCGTCTACAGGCGCGGGAAGCGTCGCGCCGACCTATCGGCCCGACGTTACCTGGTGCGACCTGCACGACTGTCTCCCGCCCTTTGTCTGCGAGGCGCTCGAGGAGGGCCTTCCGATGCTGGGGCGGAAATTAAGGGGCTTCGATTCTCCCGACGCCGTGCTGACGGCGGTGGAGACGCGCTCTTCGTCCCCTGTGCGCATCGTGCGCGGAAGTGAAAGCTACCAGTCCGCCCTGCGCGGACTCTATCCCTGCGGCGAGGGCGCGGGCTACGCCGGCGGCATCATGAGTGCCGCGGCCGACGGCCTGCGCGTCGCGGAACGAATTTTGGAGGAATTGCAGCATGAGTGAAAAAATCGGCGTCATCATCGACTTTCTGACCCCCGCGTATGAAAAGACCCTGCGTGACACTGCCGCGCGCTGCGGCTATGACATCGTCTTCTTCCCCTCGTCCAAGGCGGCGGAGGGCAAGGTGGACGACTGCACCATTCTTTACGGCCACCCCTCGCAGAAGGTCATCGCGGGGGCGAAGCACCTCAAGTGGTACGCAAGCTGCTGGGCGGGCGTGGATCACTTCTGCCGCGACGAGCTCTATCAGAACCCCGACTGCCTGCTCACCAATGCCTCCGGCGCCTACGGCACGACCATCGCCGAGCACTCGATCATGGTCTCGCTGATGCTGCTGCGCCGCGAGCTTGAATACACCGAGATCATCCGCGAGGGCGGCTGGCGCGTGCTCCCGGGCGGCATCCACTCGCTCCACGGCGCGCGCGTCACCTGCCTTGGCACGGGCGACATCGGCACGGAATTTGCCCGCCGCGTGCGCGCGTTCCACCCGGCAAGCCTCATCGGCGTGAGCCGCAGCGGACGGGAAAAGGCGGATTTTGACAAGGTCTATCCCGTGACGGCGCTGGATGAGCTCCTGCCCGAGACCGACCTTCTCTTCATGTCGCTGCCCTCCGTGAGCGACACGGTGAACATCCTGAACGCAGACCGCATGGCGTTGCTCCCGAAGGGCGCTTATGTCGTCAACGTCGGCCGCGGCACGGCGATCGACCAGGACGCGCTCATCGCGTCTCTCGATTCCGGCCATCTCGCCGGCGCGGCGCTCGACGTCGTCGTGCCCGAGCCGCTGCCTGCGGATCATCCGCTGCGCAAGGCCAAGAACCTCCTGCTCACGCCGCACGTCGCAGGCAATATGACGCTGGGCTACACCTGCGAGCGCAACGTCGCGCTCTTTTGCGAGAACCTCGAGAATTACGCTGCGGGCCGTCCGCTGCACCACCTTGTCGACCGCAAAAAGGGCTATTAAAGAAGGCGCTTCCATGAAAAATACCCGCAGACAAAACTGCATCATCCGCGTGCTGCAAGGCGTGCTCATCGGCGCGGGCGCGATCCTGCCGGGCATCTCTGGCGGCGTGCTCGCAGTCGTATTCGGCATCTACCGCCCCGCGATGGAGCTGCTCACGCACCCCAGGCGCGCGCTTCAACGCTACTGGCGGATGCTGCTCGCCGTCGGCATCGGCTGGGCGATCGGCTTTTTGGGCGGCGGCAGCGTGATCCTTGCGCTGTTTCACCAGTCGGAAACCGTCGCCACGTGCCTCTTCATCGGGCTCATCCTCGGCACGCTGCCCGACCTCTGGCACGAGGCGGGTACGCAGGGGCGCAGCAACGGCTCGTACATCTCGCTGATCGTCAGCTTCCTCGCGCTGTTCGGCACCCTGATGGCCGTCAAGTTCAGCTCGTTTTCCGAGATGCCCGCAAACTTCTGGGGCTTTCTCTTCTGCGGCGTGCTGTGGGGCTTCAGCTTCATCATCCCGGGGATGACGTCGTCGTCCATCCTGATGGCGGTCGGTCTTCTCACGCCGCTGATCGACGGCATCGCGCAGCTTGATCTTGCCGTGCTCATCCCCTGGGGGCTTGGCATGGTCGGCGTGATGGCGCTGTTTGCCCGCATTGTGAGCAGGCTTTTCGACACGCACTACTCCATCGCTTATCACGCCGTCATCGGCATCGTGCTGGCCTCCACGCTCATCATCATTCCGACGGACTTTGCCTCGACAGCGGAGATGGTCTGGGGCGTCGCGTGCGCCATCCTCGGCGTGGTGCTCGCGTATTTTGGCAGCAAGCTCCAGCCGCAGGAGGACGCGGAGGCCTAAAAGAGAGAAAAAGAGTTCAGGCTTTTGCCTGAACTCTTTTTTGCTGTCATTCCCTCATTCATCCCAGCAGCTCGCTGTAATTTTCAAGGCTCTGCGCCGCGGCGGCGCGCATCGCGCGCCACACTTCCTCCTCCGCCTCGCCGCGCACCGCCACGGTGCGAAAGCCCGCGTCTCTGGCGTGCTCAAGGGCGCTGAGCGAACCGGAGAAGACCACCGTGTCGTCTTTCTGCCCGTGCAGGCGCTTCATCGCGCGCTCGAACATCGTGCCGCTGTCCGCCTTGCAGAGCGCGACGGATTCTGTCAGCACGAAGCGGAAATACGAGTTAAGCCCCGCCTTTTCGAGCGCTTTTTGCGCGTCCTCCGCGCTGAGCGCCGTCACCGCGCCGAGCCACACGCCCTCCATCTTAAAAAGTGAAAGCGCCTTGTCGAGTCCCTCGCGCGCCGCGCCGTCGGGGGTGAAGAGGGTATCGCCCAGTGTAAAGATCGCGCTTTGCAGCCGCATATTCGATTCCTCCTGCGTTTGAATGATGATTGCCTCTTATTATAATGCGCCCCGCCGTCATTTGCAATCGCGGCGAAGAAGAATATCCTATGCAGCACGGTTCTGTATAAATTTGCGAATACATTCACAAAAGGATCTGAAAGACGGGGGCTTGACGCACTGCTTTGTGAAAAATGATGAACAAAAATACAGATTCAACGCTGAAATTTGACATGATTAGGTATGAATATTCTCTTGACTATGTATTTTTATTGAGTTACACTAAACCCATCAACTTTCCGCCGCTGTGTGTGGCGGCATAAGACCACTCTGGAGGACGAAAACCATGAAACATTATCCAAACTCTGTCAGCAAAGCGCTCGCGCTGCTGATGGCCCTGGTAATGACGCTCTCGCTCGCGGTCACGTCCGCGTTCGCCGTCAGCTATCAGGACATGAACCCCAAGGACGATGCGCTGCTGGGAACAAAGTTCCCGGTCAACGCGACCATCACCCTTGTCACCAATGAGGATGGCAAGGACGTGTCCCTCTCCATCCCCGTGTCCGGCATGAGCAAGGACGCGCTCGCCGCCGCCGTGGAAGCCGGCACGGTCGAGCTCTCGCTCCTGCGCGACGATTCCCGCCCTTACGTCAACGAGGAGCTGTTCCCCTACGCTTACGCGGGCGGCCCTCTGAATGACTGGCTGACCGAGGGCGACGAGCATCAGTTCACGGACATCAAGCTCACCGCGAACGAAAAGAACGGCAAGACCGTCCTCGACGTGAGCTTCCATGTGAACAACTACTTCTACTCCACCAACCGCAGGACCGGCGTGACCAGCGTCGACTACAGCGTGCCCCACACCAACGGCGGCTACTACATCGACCTGTGCGGCTACTTTGATCTCGTCGCCAAGAACAGCGGCAAGGATATCGGCTCCGTGAGCGTCAAGGTCGCGCCGTATGAAAACTTCAACACCATGTGGGAGATCTACAAGGAGCTCGATACGATCGTGGCAAACGGCACGAAAAACGGTCTCTACGTGGAAGAATTCTCCATGGGCCAGTCCACCGCGGGCCGTGATATGCCCTATCTCATCGTGGCCGACTCCAAGGCGAGCGTGAGCAAGTGGCTCGCCCTGACCGAGCAGGCCGAGACCGATCCCGACGCCGTGCTCGCCCAGATCAAGTCCGGCGCGCTCGACGATATCCGCGTGCCCGTGATGTATTCCAACATCCACTCCAACGAGGTCGCCGCCACCGACGGCGTGCTCGACTTCGCCAAGATGATCACGAGCGAAAAGACCATCGACTACAAGACGCTCACCGGCTTCACCGCCGCGGGCGAAAAAGAGCTCAAGGAAGAGATGGGTCCTGTCGGAGCGGAGGGCAGCGTCGCCATCCCCGACCTCGTCAAGGATAAGGCCAGCTACTTAGGTTACCTGACGGCCGACAACAACGGCAAGTCCGGCAAGGTCGACCTTGAGAAGTACTACACCGTCGAAAATAAGAGCGTGAACGTCAAGGACGAGCTTTTGTCCGACGTGTTCTTCATCCTCGTCCCCGAGGAGAACGTCGACGGACGTACTTACCTGACGAGACATTCCACCAATGGCTATGACCTCAACCGCGACAACTCCTTCCAGACCACGAGCGAGACGGCCAACATGCAGCAGCTCATCGGCACGTTCAACCCCATGTCGCTTGCCGAGTTCCACGGCCGTGTGCAGGCCTTCCAGTGCGAGCCCTGCGATCCCCCGCACGAGCCGAACTTTGAGTACGACCTGCTCGCCGAGCACCTCATCACCGGCGGCGAGGCGCTGGGCATCACGGCGGTCGCCAACAACGATGGCTACAACAGCTATGTCATCCCTCAGCGCGATTACCTGAGCTACACCGGCAACGGCACCGAGACCTACTGGGAAGACCCGTGGGACGATATGTCCACGAGCTACACCCCCCAGTTCGCCATGCTCCAGGGCACCGTTGCCTACACCGTTGAGCTGCCCGCCTACAACGACGATACCGCGCAGGCCGCGCAGTACGGCATCCTCGGCAACGCCGCTTATGTTGCCGCGGAGAAGCTTTCCTATCTTGAATCCCAGGTCACCATCTTCCAGCGCGGCGTGAAGAACTTTAACTCCGATGCCTTCGAGCTGGTCGGCCAGTGGCTGTGCGACCAGTACGACGTCGAGGGCGCGGAGATGAACGTCTTCCGCCCCGAGTACAAGGGCGCGGGCCAGAACGGCAACTTCTACCCCGAGTGCTACATCATCCCGCTTGACGGCGAGAACCAGACCAACCTCCAGGCCGCCTCCGACATGATGGAGTGGCTCACAAGAAACGATGTCAAGGTCAACGTGACCGAAAAGGAATTCACCTATGACGGCGTCACCTATCCCGCAGGGACGATGATCGTCTCGATGTATCAGGCCAAGCGCTCTGTCGCCAACGGCGCGCTGTATGACGGCACGCTCATCAACGGCTGGACCGTCCTCTACTCCGAGGGAATCACCTCGTTCAACGAGACGCGCGGCTTCGACATGGTCACCGTGGCCGAGCCCGCCGCCTACAAGAGCATCGCCGCCGTCTGCGGCGAGCCGATGGACCACGACGACGCGCTCGCTTACACCAAGGCGCTGACCTCCTACTTCACAGGTGACAAGAACAAAGACGTCATCCTCTCCAATGCCTCCGAAGACTCCACCGCCGCCGTCAACGAGCTCTTAAAGGCCGGCAAGACCGTCGGCATGGTCACGAGCGGCGACCACATGGGCGATTTCATCTGCTCCTACGCCGACTATCAGACCGTTGCAAGCAAGTACCTGCTCTCCGCCGCGGGCGTCGACAAGACGAGCGTGAAGGCGAAGATCATCACCAAGTCCCCGACCGTCTACGTCCCCGGCACGCCTGCTGAAAGCGAGAAGGGCTTTGTCTACACGCCGCAGATCAGCCAGAGCGCCGGCTGGAACTATGATACCGCCGCGATGAACCTCATGGGCTTCACCACGACCTCCGACGTGACCAAGGCGGACGCCGCCGCAGGTGCGACGAAGCTCGACGCCGCCGCAAAGACCGCCGTGAAAAACGGCCTGCCGTACATCGGCTACAGCTATTCCGCGGCATCCTCCGCCTCCGACCTCATCTCCGGTGTGGAATACGCCGAGCTGGACGGCGCGATGGACTGCCTGACCCCCGTTGTCTATCCCAACAAGACCCTTGTGAACGCGAGCTACATTGCTGACGGCGACGATATCCTCTATGCCTACGGCCTCGGCTTCTTCTCCAAGGTCCCGTCCGGTGCGACGGTCCTCGTCAAGAGCGACAAGACCAAGACGCCCACGGAGGGCTTCATCCCCACGAACACTGCCGAGCGCGCAGCCGGCTTCAAGGCCTACATGAACGGCGGCGTGCAGGGCTTTGCCTACAAGGAAAACGGCATGAACGTTGTCCTCTTTGCCAACTCCCTCACCCATAAGGTCCACCAGAGAGACGAATATGCCTACCTCAGCAACTTCCTCTTCTCCTCCGTCCTGAGCGACAAGAACTATGACGGCTCCGCGTCGCTTCCCTTTACCGATGTCGCCGACGACGCCTACTATGCCGACGCCGTTGTCTGGGCCGTTGCGAAGAACATCACCTCCGGCGCGACCGCCACGACCTTTGCGCCGAACGCGGGCTGCACGCGCGGCCAGATGGTCACCTTCCTGTGGAGAGCCAACGGCAGCCCCGAGCCGAAGTCCACGGCCACGTCCTTCACCGACGTGAAGAGCGGCGCGTACTACGAAAAGGCCGTTGCGTGGGCGGTGGAAAACAACGTGACCACCGGCACGAGCAGCACGACCTTCTCCCCGGATGCCTCCGTCACGCGTGCACAGGCCGTCACCTTCCAGTGGAGAGCGGAGGGCGCCTCGGCCGCCGAGGGCACGAACGCCTTTGCCGATGTGAGCGCGAGCGCGTTCTACGCGAGCGCCGTTCAGTGGGCCGTCAACGCCGGTGTGACCACCGGTACGTCCGCCACGACGTTCTCTCCCAACAGCGACTGCACCCGCGCGCAGATCGTCACCTTCCTGTTCCGCGCTGCCAAGTAAGCGGACAAAAGAGGCTCAAATACGCCGCCGAGAAATACTCGGCGGCGTATTTTGCTGCCAAAACCGCCTTCTGACGGACCAAAAGACGTTTCCCGCGCGGGGAAACGTCTTTATTTTTGTTCTTCGACCGTTCCCGACGTGTTTCACGGCGGCCTCTCGCTATGATGAGGCCAAGCCGTGCGGAACACGTGGAACAGCCTCCCCCTCGCTCCGCCGGTACACGGAATTTTTGAGTGAAGGAGAGAAAACGCATGAAAAGAAGATGGTTTGCCGCTTTGCTGGCGCTCATCATGGCCCTGAGCCTGATACCCGCCGCGGCGCTGGCGGCGGAAGAGAAGGACGACGCAGCAGCGGCCGTGCCTGACGAGGCGAAATTTACGCTTCAGCTCAAGGGGCAGCGCTATGACCCCTCAAGAAATGACAGCAGCGGCTTTTCCTATATTGGCGGCTGCTATGTGAACATGCCCTTTACCTGCGAGAGATGCCTGGAGGATCCGGATCATCCGAGCCGCCATACGGTGCTGGCCGGAGAGGTGAAGAGCAGGTTCCATGAGATGCAGAGCAAGGTGGAGCAGATCGCCGGGGCGAATATGCTGGTCATCGGGCTGACACAGGAGTATGAATTTGAGGGAACGCCGCTCACCGTCCATACGTTCAACGAATATGACGATTCCGATCCGATCGAAGTGGTCCCCTTTTTGACTGCGAAGACAAAGCAGCTTTTCTTCGTTGCCATCCCATACAGCGGACAGGTCGACGTAGCGTGTGTGTCGGAGGCTGCGCACGAGAAAAGAACATATGAGCTGACCGGAGATTCGATCATGTCCGCCGCGGCGGAAAAGCGGGACGGCACGTTTGTCTGCCGCATGACGGTCGACAAGACGCCGTATATTGAAAAATACAACGCGGACACGGGCGGCGGGCATATGGATGCGGCCCCGGAAGAGAAATGGATCGAGCTTGAGCTGACCTTCGACCGGGACTGCTACAGTTGGACGGCGGACAACGCCGAGATCAGCGTCAAATGCGCGCCGGACCCGGTTTCGTTCGACCTTGACGACATCGGCGGCGGGGTCCACGCGATCAACAAGACCCTCACGGGCAATTACCCCGAGAAGTTTGCCGAGTCGTTCCAGGTGACCGTCACGCCGGACAAGGAGAATCCCGCGCCGTCTATGAGCGCGGAGAGCCTTACCGGTACGGCTTCGGTCTCGGCGGATATCGGCTATCAGGAGGTCCCCTTCCGCTTTGCCGAGCCTGCCGTCGAGCAGTCGGCCGCCGAAGTCCCTGCTGCTGGGCAGTTGACCTTCCGCAAGGAGGGCACCTACCGCTATAGCGTGCAGGAGATGAAGGGCGGGAGCGCCTGCACGAGCTATGACGAAACGGCCTACACCCTGAGCGTCGAGGTCGTGCGCGAGGGCAACGCTCTGACGGTCGCGGACTGGCGGTTCGACGGGGCAGACGAGTGCACCCCGCTGACCATCACCAACAGCTATAGGGACATCCCCTATATCCCCACGCCGACGCCTGCGCCGCAGCCTGCCAAGCCCGCGCTGAACACGGCCGACCACTACGCTTACCTCATGGGTTATCCCGATGGGACGGTGCGGCCGGGCGGCAGCATCACGCGTGCGGAGGCGACGACCATCTTCTTCCGCCTTTTGACCGAGGAGAGCCGCTCGCAGTTCTGGGCCACGGAGAACCGCTACAGCGATGTTTCCGCGGGCCGGTGGTACAACAACGCCGTTTCGACGATGACGAGAGCGGGCATCGTGAACGGTTATCCGGACGGTACGTTCCGCCCGAACGCACCCATCACGCGCGCGGAAATGGCCAAGATCATCGCGCTTTTTGCCAAGCTTGAGCCAAGCGCGGAACGCTTCCCCGACACAGCGGGGCACTGGGCCGAGCCTTATATCCGCCTTGCCGCGGGCAACGGCTGGATCGAGGGCTACCCCGACGGCACGTTCCGTCCGAACCAGTCCATCACCCGCGCTGAGACCGTGACGATGATCGACCGCGTGCTCGAACGTGTGCCGAAGGACGAGAGCCGCCTTCTGCCGCACGAGACGATGCTGACCTTCCCCGACTGCCGGCCGGGACAGTGGTTCTACATTGCCGTGCAGGAGGCAGCGAACAGCCACATCTACGAGCGCGCCGCGAGCGAACAGCACGGCGACGAGCGCTGGAAGGAGCTGCGCGACAACCGCGACTGGACGCGGCTGGAGCACTGAAAAAGCGATAAGATGGAATGAAATAGCAAAGGAGCCCGACCTGGTCGGGCTCCTTTTGTGCGCCGCGGTGTGCGGTCCCTGTTGAAAATAGACGGAAAAAGGGGTATGATCTGACTATATCAAAATC
Organism: uncultured Eubacteriales bacterium; assembly: GCA_900552015.1. Taxonomy (GTDB): domain Bacteria; phylum Bacillota; class Clostridia; order Oscillospirales; family Oscillospiraceae; genus Hominicoprocola. The sequence continues at coordinate 19,240 of URXY01000031.1, forward strand.
AGCCGGCCCGATCGGTATTGAGGAGGAGACACGATGTTCAGACCTGTTCGCAAAAAGGCAAACGAGATCAGCGTGGAGGAGGCAAAGAAACTCCTGCGCGAGTCCCGCCGTGGCGTGCTGGCCGTCAACGGCGACGACGGCTACCCCTATGCCGTGCCTATCAACTACCTGTACGACGAAGAGACGCAGGTGATCATTTTCCACGGCTCCAAGGTCGGCCACAAGGTGGACGCGCTCAAGAGAAGCGACAAGGTCTGCTTCACCGTGTACGGCAACGAGACGGTCGAGACCGATGAGGCGTGGGCACCGTTCCTTGAGAGCGCCGTCGTCTTCGGCCGCTGCCATCTCGTCGCGGACCGCGGTGAGAGCGACGCGCTGTGCAGAAAGTTCGCGATGAAATACTACCCCACCGAAAAAATGGTCGACGACGAAGTCGCCACCTCCGGCAAGGCCGTCCGGATGTTCCGCCTCCAGATCGAACACATCAGCGGGAAAAAGGTGCAGGAGAGGTAATGCAGATTGACTTTTGAAAAAATAAGAGAGGGAGCGAATGTTCGCTCCCTCTCTTCAATAATTACGCTGGGGAAACAGTTCCGCTGACGGCAACAACTTCCCATTCGACATTTGCCATGGAGTCATCCATATTACATTCGTCATTATACGAGAAACTATCACTGGCTTGCCCATTCCCAGAAATATTACATTCAGCAACGACTTCCATATCGACAGGGATCGCATCACCCCATTCACAGGTATGAAGATTGACGGTTTTATATGTCCCCGCAAATCTAACAGTAACAGAGACATCGTTGTAATTGAAATTAGTTGATGACCCGACTACAGTTACAGCGGTATTTAAGTGATTGTAAAGGTAAAGAGTGCTTCCGCCATCATAGGGGATCCCATAACCGTTATTATAAGAGTGAACACCAACGGCATCTTCTAATCCGGGGTCGCTTACACTTGCTGACACAGTTAGATATGTGGAGTAGTTATCAAGAGTAAGTTCAGTTTCGTTAGATTTTCCACCACAAGCACACAGGGACAGCGCCATAACTAGGGATAGAAATATCGAGATAGTTCTTTTCATTTTCTTTCTCCTTCAAATAATATTAACCGATATTGGTTAATATTATTATACACTGTTTCCGATTAACATTCAAGTAGGAAGTGAGGCTTGGATGTTATGATCTCCTACGAAAACTTGTGGAATGTGATGAAAGAGAAGGGCGTTTCACAATATGCGCTGATCAAAAAATACGGTGTGAGTCCTGCGCAGATTACGCGTTTGAAGCGCAACGAGAGCGTCAGCACGCACACGATCGATATGTTTTGCAAGATACTTGATTGTAAAGTAGGGGATATCATGGAATACGTCAAAGATAGTGAATGAGGGCGGGACACCGCCCTTTTTGATTTAGTGCTAAATGCCAAAAAAGAAGAGACGACGTAAGTCGTCTCTTCTTTTTTGGTGGAGACTGCTGGACTCGAACCAGTGACCTCCTGCGTGTGAAGCAGGCGCTCTAACCAGCTGAGCTAAGCCTCCTCAAAACCCTTGTGAAAACTGACTTTTTGGATTTGTTCGCCTGATTTTCAAGAAACCAGACCGCCTGATTTTTCCGAGAGTGATGTTGTGGATTTTTTTAAAAAAGTGCAGGTGCACAAGACAGAAATTGAAAAAATTTCATGTTTACCCCTTGCATCTTTTTTGATTATGAAGTACTGTGTGCATACAGGCTACTTAGAAGCGACCATCCGCAAACCGCTTTTTAAGTAGTTTGAATAATAAATAAGGAGGACGCTTATGAAGAAAAATTAGAAGCGTCAATTACTTGCCTCTATAGAGGTACGAAGAATAATTACGAGCCGTTTTACAGATGGTGAGCCATTCGCCTCGTTTAATGCCCTGTGCAGAGAACTTGGATTTGAACCGTGTAAGGGAAAGCGGCGCAAAGAGCTTGAGAAAGAAATGCGATGCTTCTTTGAATGGGAAAAGACAGGTACGGCAAATGAGGTTCGTGTTACAGCATTGTATTTTGACGCACCAAAAGAAAGCCGTGACCGGAGAACAGGAGTACACACAACACCTCTGAATGACCTGATGCAGCGAGCAATACTCCAACACATTGAAACGGGAACGTATACAAAGAGTGGGATATTGAAAAGACTTGGCATTCTTTATACAGAGACCGGCAATGAGGGCATAGAGTTTTCAGAATTCCTTGATGCGTACAGGGGTAAGATTTTTAAGCTGCTGAGCAGTAGTTTCCTCCAGCTTGAGAAGAAACAACAGGCAACATGGACAAAGACGTATTTGAGAAACGATACTTGGGAAGCGGCGTCTGCTGAGGTAGTATCAAACTATTTGCAAATCAAGTCAGATGTGCTCGTGTTACTGAAAGAACCTAACGAAGCGATGGTGTTTCGCCATAAGAGATGGAAACAGTATGCCGAACAGGTGGATGCAGCAATGTATGACCGATACGGGTATTCTGTTTGTGAGAAGCAAGTTGTAGAGATACAAAGTGTGCCAGAGGATTTGGAGCCAGTCAATGCAAGAGAGCTGCTGTCAGCAATCCTCGAAGATATGGTAAGAAATGTGGATGTTGGATTCAGAGGCTTTGGAGAAAATCGCAGACTGGTACGTTGCAGAAGAGAAGCAGAACACTTGAAAAAACTTCTGTTGCCAGAGTCCTAACCAGAAGAAGTGTCACTGTTACTCTCCCCTTATTAAGCATACTTATATCTTTGACCGAGTAAAAGTGACACCTTGTTTTGCTACCAGATGGAACCCGTGCTATCTGAGTGAACCGTTATAGAAAAGACCTTTGATTTTATGTGGGGGGGAGATTTTGCTGACCAACTGCCAACGTTTTTCGGCAAGCCTCAAAACTTATGGCACCTGCGCCCAAAATCTCCCCCCACACCCCCTGCAAAAGGGCGCACAATTTTCATATTAAGGACAGAGCATATTATACGATTTGAATTGTATTTTTCAAGTCCTGTGAAATGTCGGAAAGAGATTTTTCGTAGAGAGAACCAGTTTGATATAGAGATAGAGAAAGCCTCGCAGTGATGGATAGTTTTTAGAAACCATTACTGCGGGGCTTTTAGTGTAATAAGAGGTCATGCAGCGTTACCAAGACTTCACTTAACGGACACAAATCGAAGCGATATCCTCATAATGAACTACTTCGTAGTCTTTGTGATAATTGCTACGGAGATGAATTTCCTGAAGTCGTTCATTCCATGTTACATAACCACAGAATTTTTCAGTACCATCTTTAAGATAAATAATAGTCGTAGGATATTCCCTCGCCACCTTTCTCCAAAAATATTTTTGCTGTTCACAGAAATGCTTATAATCACATTTCTCATCCCTTCGACGGTATTCTTCATAATACTTTTTAGCCATAGCTAAAGAGTCAATAGACTTACCATCTTTAAACTTTCTTGCTGTTTCGACAGTACCCTCCAAGGCGGCATTGCTTCGCTCGCCACGGGAAAATGAAAAGCTACCGACTAACACACCGGTAGCTTTCAGATAAATTCGATAATATCGTTTGGGGTGCAGTCGATCAGTTTGCAGAGCTTTTCCAGCGTCAGCAGTGTGATGTTCTTTCCCTTTTTCAGCGAATCCAAAGTCTTATTGTCAAGCCCATTTTGCAGCAGATAATACTGCGAAATACCTTTTTCCTGCAACGTTTTCCATAAAGGCTCGTAACTGATGATTGTCCTCACCCCACCTTCTTACGAGCCTATTATATGGAGCAAAGTGAAAAACAAGTATTGTGTATATCTCCACAATGCGGTAAAATGCCATCAAGGAGGGATGCACTATGACAACTTATAAAAGTCTCTACCACCTGATGGTACGCTCCATGAGCGAAGCCATCGACCTTTACGACGAAGGTAAAGGCATTCTTGCCCGTGAAGTCCTGAAAAAAGCCCTGTTGGACGCAGAAGACCAAGTCATTTCACACAACATCATTTCCGATGAGCCCATCAGCAATGACTACAGCAGTGCCGACCCAGCAAAAGGCTAAAAAAGCAGTACCCCTAAGCGGCGAGCGCAGCAATGCGCGCCGTCAGAAGCAACAGCGGGGTGGATAATCCAAAAAGG
>URXY01000032.1 GCA_900552015.1 uncultured Eubacteriales bacterium
AATATCAATAAAAAATTCAGAAAACGTTTAAAATGGGCAAAGCAAGGAAAAGAAAAAGAACGGAAAAATTGACACAGTGGACAGGCAACAAAAGAGAAAGGGACATCGGGAATACACGGAGAAAATGCTTGTTGAGAAGTGCGGATATTCCCGAAAACGGGACGACCGCGGCAGAAGCGGTGCCTTTGGCTCGACAGCAGCCTTCCTCTGTGATATACTGGGACGGGGATTATGGAAAGGCGGTAAGCAGATATTGAAGGAAACGACCGGAATTCCGGCGGGGATACAGTGTATGAGAGGCCCCTCCACCCTCCGGATGACAGATAGAAAGGAACTTTTATGAAAAGACCGTTTGATTTCAGCGCCTCGGCGCTGCACATTTTAGCGATGGCACTCATGCTGTGTGACCACCTGTGGGCGACACTTCTGCCCGCGCAGGAGTGGATGACGGCAGTGGGGCGCCTCGCCTTCCCGATGTTCGCGTTCATGGCGGTGGAGGGCTATTTCCACACGCGGAGCTTCAAGCGCTATGCGCTGCGGATGCTCGCCTTTGCGCTGCTTTCCGAGATACCATTCGATTTGATGTACGGCGGGACGTGGTTCTATCCCGTGCATCAGAACGTCATCTGGACGCTGCTGATCGGCCTTCTCGGCATCCGCGCGATGGAAGCGGTGCGCGAGAAGGGAAAGACGTGGCTCTATGTGCTCACCTGCGTGGGTGTGACGGCGCTCGGTGCAGCGCTCGGTACGCTCGGCATGGTGGACTACTACGGCTCGGGCGTTCTGACCGTGTTCGTCTTCTATTTCTTCCACGGAAGAGAATGGTGGAAGCTGCTCGGACAGATATTGGCGCTCTACTGGATCAATGTGCGCATGCTCGGCGGTCAGGTCTATCCCATGACGATCTTCGGCATGGATGTGGAGCTCAGCCAGCAGGGGCTTGCGCTGCTCGCACTCGTGCCCATCTGGCTCTATCGCGGCCGTCAGGGCCACCACAGCAAGGCCTTCCAGTATGCCTGCTATGCCTTCTATCCCGTGCATATGCTCATCCTCGCGCTCATCCTGCGCGCGCTGTAACGATGAAAAAAAAGAGATGGCCTCGGCCATCTCTTTTTTTGCCCTTATTCTTCCTGCCTGAGGCCGGGGATGCTGACGCCGATGCCGTTGACCTCCACGCCGTCGTCGGCGGGGATGAGCAGGTACTTGCGCCCGTCGATGACGCGCGCTTCGATCATGTAGCTGTTCTCCGGCGCGACGGAGATCTTGACCTCGGGCGTCGTGATCTCAAACTTCTTGCTCTCGATGATGTTGTTCGGGTTCAGCGCGGCGTTTTCGCCGTACTGTGCGTCACATTCGCGCCGGAAAGCCTCAATCTGCTCTCCCCCAACGCCGCTGTTTGCAAGGATGCCGCCCACGTCGCTTGCCGTCAGCTCCAGCGGCTCGGGGTCGCGGCTCTCCTTGTGATCCTCGATACGGGCGCGAATTTGCTCATGCACGGACTGGACAACATCGTAGCTGCAATCCTTGTCGAGCGCGTCCGCGAGCGCCGAGCCGAAGGCGTTTTTCTGCTCCTCGGCGGACATCGGCGGCTCGACGCGGAAGAGCGCGTCGATGACCTCTTCATGGAGCTCGGCGGCGTTTTTCGAGTAAAAGAGCACGTTGTAGATGTTCGCCGTGCGGCCGTCGAAGGCGGGATAGAGGAAGCCGAGCTCGGGCGAGGAAGCGATGTAGCCTGTGGAGCTTGAGTGGAACTCGCTCTGGTCGAGGTCGTAGCGCAGCTCGAGCGTCGGCGCCTTGACGGGGCAGATGGAGCAGACGAAGTACTTGAAGACCTCGCTTGAGGCATCGTGCTGCAATTCATCGTCCTTGCCGCGGTGAGGCACGTCGTAAGCGTCGGCGGCGAGCAGGATGAGATAGTTCGTCTCGCCCATGTCGATGCACTCGATGATCTTGCGGCAGAGCGTCTCGCGCGAGGGCGGATCTTTCAGCTCTGTCTGGCGCAGGGTCTGCAAAAGGCGGTGCTCGTCGCTGTCGGCCACCTGCTGCGTGGAAAAGACCACGTCGACGAGGTTTTTGCCCAGCGCGCCGGAGAGAGATTTTTTGAGGAGCATCAGGTACATCTCCTGCTCCTCTTGCCGCATGAGGCCCATCGAGGTGTCGATCCAGGAGATGATCTCACGGTTTGAGTTTACATAACAGCCATAAATGCGGCTGAAGTTGTTTTTGTCGGGCCGAAAACGGCGGCGCAGTTCGTTGAGTTCTTTCTGGTTCATGGTTCGTCCTTTCTCATTCAAAATATCACGAAGCCGATTTTACCACGCGCACACGGGCGCGGCAAGAGAAAAAGCAGCGGGCGAGGGAGGAGCGAATGTAAGATATTTGTAAAAACGATGTAAAATCCGCTGACATTTGAAAATCAAATTGACAGACTTAGCGCTTTGGACTATGCTGTGTCAAGTCGAAGATCGGAAGAATCGATGAAAAAATAGTTATTCGGAGGCAAAAACCATGAAAAAATTCCTTGCGATCCTGCTGGCGCTCGTGATGACGCTGGCACTGGTCGCCTGCGGTCAGCAGAACGACGCTGACAACAGCGACAGCACGGACAACGAGCAGCCCACGGAGACGGAGTTCCAGTCCAACATCCTCTTCTGTGGTTCCACGTCCCTGTACCCCATCATCTCTTCCCTTGCCTCTTCCTTCACGGAGGAATATGTGAAGTGGAATGCGGTGGACCCCTCTTTCCCTGAGACGAACATCTCCATCTATGTTGCTCCCGGCGGCTCCGGCGTCGGTGTCAGCGCCGCCATCGACGGCACGGCTGACTTCGGCATGATCGCCCGCGACATCAAGGATTCCGAGGTCGAGGCCCTTGGCGAGAACTACAGCCAGTACATCGTCGCCCGCGACGCGCTGACCGTTTCCGTCAACGCTTCCAACCCCATCTGCTCCGTGATGGATGATATGTCCACCGATACGATCCGCCAGATATTCGCCGGTGAGATCACCACCTGGGACCAGGTCGACTCCTCCCTGCCTGCCGAGACCATCAATGTCTACATCCGTGACCTGTCCGGCGGCGCTTACGAGGTCTTCCAGAAGGCCATCATGGGCGAGAGCGAAGTCACCGCTTCCGCTACCCAGTCCGCGTCCATGACCGAGCTCGCCACCAACATCGCAAACGATCCCTGGGGCATCGGCTACGCCGGCTTCGGCGCTTACAACAAGGCCAATGCCGACGGTCAGGTCCTGTTCGCCATGAAGGTCGACGGTATTGAGGCCAACGAGGAGAACATCATCAGCGGCGATTACACCGTGCAGCGTCCCGTCATGTTCGTCACCGGCGCGCCTGTCACCGAGTCCGAGCAGGCGTTCATCGACTACGTCTTCTCCCAGACCGGCTATGATGTTGTCGTCGCCAACGGCTACATCCCCGCATTTACTCCCGCAACCTGATTCCTGGACTATCCGCAAACGCTGCCACCGGAAACGGTGGCAGCGTTTATCTGCTCAAAAGACACCTTTGCGAAGGGAGGTCCTGCCTATGCGCCGGGCCAAAAACGCGGCGTTTTCCGCGCTGCTGTATACGCTCACGGTCCTGACAGTGCTCGTGCTGGCGTTTGTCATCTATTTTATCGTGCAGGAGGCGCTGCCGACGTTTGAAGAAGTACCGGTGAAGGACTTCCTCTTCGGCCAGCGCTGGATGCCCATTGACTATACGGGAACGGGCACCTCGTTCGGCATTTTCAACTTCATTATGGGCACGCTCTACGTTTCGCTCATCGCGATGCTGCTCGCGTCCCTTGTCGGGCTCGGAGCGGCGGTGTTCCTCTCCTGTGCGGCGGGCGCAAAGACGCGCGCGCTCCTCTATCCGCTCATCGATCTGCTCGCGGGCATCCCGTCGGTCGTTTACGGCTTTGTGGGCCTTCTGGTGCTCGTCAAGCTCTTTTTGAAGGCGGGTGTGCACACGGGCTCATGCGTGCTGGCGGCGGGGATATTACTTGCGGTGATGCTGCTGCCCTACCTTGTCTCCTCATGCAGCGAGACGATCCTGAAGGCGAAGGAGCGGTATCTGCCCACGGCGGACGCACTCGGCATCTCGCCGTGGTACACAGTGGCGGCGGTCATTCTGCCGGCCTCGTGGAAAAATATCCTGCTTTCGATGGTGCTGGCCGTCGGCCGCGCGATGGGCGAGACGATGGCCGTGATGATGGTGATGGGCAACGCGAACCTCTTCCCGACGCTGCTCGGCAAGGGCGAGAGCATCGCTGCCGTCATCGCGCTCGAGATGGGTACTGCCGTGGTCGGCAGCACGCATTACCATGCGCTGTACGCGGCGGGACTTGTGCTGATGGTGCTGCTCTTCATCATCAATGTCGGCATTTCTCTGCTGCGTGACCGTCTGCTGCGGCGTGAGGAGGGCGGCAAATGAGAAAGAGAAGCTTTCGCGCGCTGCTTGCCAAGCTCTGGGCCTATGCGGGGATCCTTCTCGTGCTGGGGACCATCCTGTTTCTGTTTGGCTACATTTTCTGGAAGGGCGGCGCTTCCATCAGTTGGGACTTTATCACGCAGTCGCCGCGCGGCGCGGTGCTGGGCTCTGAGGGTGGCATCTGGCCTGCCATCGTCGGCAGCCTGTATTTCACGCTCGTCGCCATTGTGATCGGGGCCATCCCTGCTATCGCAACGGCGCTGTATCTCGTCTTTTACTGCAAGGGACGCAAAACGGCGCGCGCTATCCGCCTTGTCATCCAGTGCATCTCGGGCATCCCGTCGATCGTGCTGGGCCTTTTTGCCTACAGCTTCCTCGTGCGCGACCTCGGGCTCGGGCGGTGCGTGCTCTCCGCCGGTACGGCGCTTGGCATCATGATCCTGCCCTTTATCGAGGTGCGGGCCGAAAAGGCCTTTGGCGAGGTGTCGCCGCAGATGCTGCGCTCGGCCTACGCGCTGGGCTGCTCAAAGCGCTACGCCATCGCGAAGCTCGTGCTGCCGCAGTGCCGGGGCGAGCTCATCTCGGGCGTGATCCTCGGCGGCTGCTACGCCATGGGCGCGACCGCACCGCTCATCTTTACGGGGGCGGTCGCCTACGCCGCGGTGCCGGATTCAGTGCTCAAGCCCGCCATGGCGCTGCCGATGCACCTTTATCTGCTGGTGGCGCAGGGCGAGACCTCCATGGGTGCGGCCTACGGCACGGCCTTTGTAATGATGGCACTCATCCTGATCTGCGATCTGCTGGCGAGCATTTACGCCGGAAGGAGCCATAAACGATGAATCCTGTCATGACGCTGCGGGACGTTTCCGCGTTTTACGACGGAAAGCCCGCCATTGAGCATATTTCCGCCGATATCCCGAAAAATGAGATCACCGCCATCATCGGCCCCTCGGGCTGCGGCAAGTCGACGCTGCTGCGGTGCATGAACGGCCTTCTGACGCAGGAGCCGGGGACGGAGGTGCACGGCGAGATCGCGCTTGACGGCACAGACATTTCCCGCCTGCCGAGCGAAGAGCTGCGCCGCCGTGTGGGGCTCGTTTTTCAGACGCCGACGCCGTTCCCGTTCTCTATCTTCAAGAACCTGACCTTCGCCCCGCAGTATTACGGGCAGAGAGACAAGAAAGCGCTTGAAGCGCTGGCAATCGAAAAGCTCCGGCTCTGCGGTCTTTACGACGAGGTGAAGGACGATCTGCGCAAAAACGCGCAAAAGCTCTCGGGCGGCCAGCAGCAGCGCCTCTGCATTGCGCGGGCACTGACGGTGGAGCCCGATATCCTGCTGCTCGACGAGCCGTGTTCGGCACTCGACGTGCGCGCGACGCAGACGGTCGAAGGGCTGCTGCTGCGCTTAAAGGAGCGCTACACGGTCGTCGTCGTGACGCACAACCTTGCGCAGGCGCGACGCATCGCCGATACGGCGATGTTCCTCTACAACGGACAGCTCATCGAGCAGGGGGAGCATTTGCTCACAGACCCGCAGGAAAAGGAAACGCGCGCGTTCCTCGAAGGCGCGTTCGGCTAAAAGGAGGAGACCTATGCTACATATCGAGATCCCCGGCCGTGCGCCGATGGACATTGCAAATGTCGTATTCGATTACAACGGCACGATCGCTGTCGACGGCGCGGTGCTGCCTGAGCTCAGAGAACGGCTCGAAGCGCTTTTGAAGCTCGTGCCGGTGTATGTCCTCACGGCGGACACTTACGGCACGGTGCGCGCGCAGTGCGAGCCGCTGGGCCTGACCGTCCACACCTTTCCGCGCGAGGGCGCGGCACAGTGCAAGGAAGAGATCGTGAAAGCCCTCCCCGGCGCGAGCGCGTGCTTTGGCAACGGCTTCAACGATATCCAGATGTTCGACGCGGCGGCGCTGTCCGTCGCAATCTTGGAGGGGGAGGGCCTGTGCGCCGCTCTTCTGCCGCACGCGGACGTGCTGGTGCGCAGTGCGGCGGAGGGACTGGACCTTCTTTTGAAGGAAGGACGCCTGAAGGCGACGCTGCGGAGCTGAAAACCATATTGCGAGAGAAAAAGCGGGCTGAAACGGATGTTTCGGCCCGCTTTTTTTGCCGCACAGGTCGCGCTGCACAGAATGGAGTGAAAAAAGAAGAAAAAGGCTCTTGACAAACACAGAACTGCCCGCTAATATAACGCTGTCATATAACGGTGTTATGGAGGGGCGCGATGAGTGAAACGGAAATGACGACGCTGGCGCGCATCCATGCCGCCGCGAAGGAAGAATTCCTGCAGAAGGGCTTCCAAAAGGCATCGCTGCGCAATATCGTAAAGCAGGCCGGCGTGACGACCGGCGCGTTTTACGGCTATTACGAGAGCAAGGAGGCGCTCTTTGACGCGCTGGTGTGTGAGTACTATGAGCACGTGATGGGCGAGTATCAGGCGACGCTTGAAGCGTTCGCAGAGCTGCCTCCGCAGGAACAGCCCGAGCAGATGGACAAGCTCAGCGGAGACTGCATGAAAGAGATGCTGCTCTATATGACCGAGCACCGGGACGCGTTTCATCTGCTGCTGCAATGCGCCGAGGGCACGCGCTATGGCGCGATGGTCGACGATGCGGTGGCGCTCGAGGAGGATGCCACGCACCGCTATTATGAAGTCTTGGGCAAGCTGGGTCATCCCGTGCCGCATATCGATGCACGGCTGGAGCACATTCTGGTCACGGGAATGATGAACGCTTATTTCGAGATCGTCCGCCACGATATGCCGCTTCCCGACGCGATGCGCTACCTTGAAGAGCTGCACGCGTTCTACATCGCGGGCTGGATGAAGATCATGGGGCAGTAACGCCCTTTGATTTTTGCACGTCAGTTAGCCTGCTCTAACTGCGGCAGTATCTGCCTGTGAGTTAATGTCATCTAACTGAGACTGGTGATCCGGGGGTATCCCCCCTGCATCATACAATTATCCCACACAAGGAGGGTCCTGCATGAAAGAGAAGAAACCATCCAACCTAAAGCGCCTGCTGGGCTATGCCGGCGGCCACGCCGTGCTCACGTATCTATCGTGGATACTGGCGGCGGGGAGCGCGCTCATCGCGCTGCTGCCGTTCTGGTACATCTGGCGTATCCTGGACGAGGTCCTTACCGTCGCGCCCAACTTTGAAGGCGCGGTGCACATCACCCACTACGGGTGGATGGCGGTGCTGTTCGCCGTTTTGGGCGTGCTCGTCTATATCGCGGCGCTGATGTGCTCGCACCTTGCGGCGTTCCGCATCGCGACGAACCTGCGCATCGAGATGGTAGAGCATATCACCGCTTTGCCGCTCGGTACGATAGAGCGCTTCGGCAGCGGCAAGCTGCGCCGCACCATTTCCGAGACCGCCGGCTCGGCGGAGGGGTATCTTGCCCACCAACTGCCCGATGAGGCGCGCGCAATGGCGAGCATTGCGGGGCTTCTCGCGCTGCTGCTGACGTTCGACTGGCGGCTGGGCCTTTTGAGCCTCATCCCGGTGGTGCTGGGCTTTGTCTCCATGATGGGCATGACCGGCAAGGAGATGCAGCGCAATATGACCGAGTATCAGAACGCGCTGGCCGATATGTCGAACGAGGCGGTCGAATATGTGCGCGGCATCCCGGTGGTAAAGACCTTCGGCCAGACGGTGTATTCGTTCAAGAAGTTCAAGGCGAGCATCGACCGCTACGAAAAGTGGACGACAGCCTATACCATCCAAATGCGTGGGCCGATGATGGCTTACACGCTCGCCATCAACTGCGTGTTCATCTTCCTGACGCTGGGCGCGTTTCTCTTTACGCGCGGCGGTGTGACGAATGAACTGCTGCTGCATCTGCTGTTTTACATCATCATCACGCCCGTCATCACGCTGACGATGACGAAGCTCATGTACATGAGCGAAAACAACATGCTCGTCTCCGATGCTCTTACGCGGATGGACGAGGTGCTGAACGCTCCCGCGCTTTCCGAGAGTGCGCAGCCGCAGCAGCCGCAGGGCGCTTCCGTGCAGCTCTCGCACGTGACCTTCAGCTACGACGGAAAGAAGAATGCCGTCGAGGATGTGTCGCTCGATATCGCGGCGGGGCAGACCGTTGCGCTCGTCGGTCCTTCGGGCGGCGGCAAGTCGACGCTCGCGAGCCTGATGGCGCGCTTCTTTGATCCCCAGAACGGCAGCGTCCGCATCGGCGGCGTGGACGTGAAGGACATGAAAAAGAGCGAGCTGATGGATACCGTGTCCTTCGTTTTCCAGAACAGCCGCCTCTTGAAAATGAGTATTCTCGATAATGTGCGCATGGGCCGCCCCGACGCGGCGGAGGATGAGGTCCTCGCGGCGCTGAAGGCCGCGCAGTGCATGGACATCATCGAAAAGCTCCCGCAGGGCGTGTACACGGTCATCGGCACGCAGGGCGTTTACCTCTCCGGCGGCGAAGCGCAGCGCATTGCCATCGCCCGTGCGATGCTCAAAAACGCGCCGGTCCTCATCCTCGATGAGGCAACGGCCTTTGCTGACCCCGACAATGAGACCAGGGTGCAGGCCGCGATGGCGGAGCTCGCCAGGGGTAAGACCGTCATCATGATCGCGCACCGCCTTTCCACCGTCGTGAACGCTGACCGTATCTATGTCCTCAAGGACGGCAGGATCGCCGAGAGCGGTACGTTCGGCGAGCTGTCGGCCGTTCCCGAGAGCCTGTTCGGCACGATGTGGCACGACTATCAGCAGTCGGTGCAGTGGAAAGTGGCAAAGGAGGCGTAAGATATGATCGAAAAACTGCAAAGAAGATTCGCCCTTTCCCGCAAGGGTGCGGTCGATACCATCAAGGGCAGCGTTTACTGCGCCCTGCAGAACGTCGCGTTCATGCTGCCAGTCGGTATTCTGTATACGCTCGTCAAGGACATGATGGAGGGGACGCTCGGCGCGGGCCGCGTCACATTTTACGTGGTGGGCAGCATCGCCTGCTGCGCGCTCATCCTGCTCACGACCTATTTTCAGTATAACGGGACCTTCCTCGTCACCTATGTCGAGACCGGCGTGCGCCGCGTGAGCCTTGCCGAAAAGCTGCGCCGCATCCCGCTGTCGTTTTTCGGCAAGAAGGACCTCGCCGATCTGACGAGCTCCATCATGAACGACTGCGCCGTGCTCGAGCAGAGCCAGTCGCACTTCGTCTCGCCGCTCATCGGCGCGATGATCTCCACGACGGTCATCGCCCTTTCGGTGCTGATGTATAACTGGCGCATGGGACTTGCGGCCATCTGGCCGCTGCCGGTGGCGTTTGCCATCGTGGCACTGGCCTCAAAGGTGCAGAAGGGGCTTGCGCGCAAGTCCACGGCCGCGAAGATCGCCTGCGAGGAGGGCATTCAGGAATGCGTGGAGACCATGGCGGACCTGCGCGCGAACAAGGCTGAGGCGCGTTACCTCACGGGCCTTGAAAAGAAGATCCGCGCCGTGGAGGACCGCGCCATCGCCTCTGAGCTCGGCACGGCGGTGTTTGTCGTGACGGCGGGGCTCATCCTGCGCCTCGGCATCGCGACGACGGCACTGACGGGCGCGTATCTCCTGACACGCGGCGAGCTCGACGTGCTGACATACTTCATGTTCCTGCTCGTGGCGTCGCGCCTGTACGACCCGCTGGAGGGAAGCTTGCAGAATCTTGCCGCCATCATCGCGACGAACAGCAACATCGAGCGCATGAATGAGATATTCGACTATCCCGTGCAGAGCGGCAGCGAGGAGCTGACGAACAAGGGCTGCGACATCGTCTTCGACCATGTGGGCTTTGCCTATGACACGAGCGAGACGGTGCTGCGCGATGTGTCCTTCACGGCAAAGCAGGGCGAGGTCACGGCGCTCGTCGGCCCGTCCGGCGGCGGCAAGACGACGGTGTCGCGTTTGGCCGCGCGCTTCTGGGATATCAGCCAGGGCAAGATCACCGTCGGCGGGATGGACATTTCCAAGGTCGACCCTGAGACGCTGATGAGCCTTTACTCCATCGTTTTCCAGGATGTGACGCTGTTTGACAACTCCATTCTGGAGAACATTCGCATCGGCCGCAAGGATGCGACGGATGAAGAGGTCATCGCCGCGGCAAAGCTCGCGAACGTGGACGAATTTGCCGAAAAGCTGCCTGAGAAGTGGCACGCCAACATCGGCGAGAATGGCTGCGAGCTCTCCGGCGGCGAGCGTCAGCGCATCTCCATCGCCCGCGCGTTCCTGAAGGGTGCGCCCATCATCCTGCTGGATGAGGCGACGGCGAGCCTCGACGTGGAAAACGAGACCGCCATTCAGGAGGCGCTCTCGCGGCTCATCAAGGATAAGACCGTGCTCATCATCGCCCACAGGATGCGTACCGTGTCCGGGGCGGACAAGATCGTTGTGCTCAAAGGCGGCAAGGTGGCTGAGGAAGGCAGACCTGCCGAGCTTTTGGAGAAGGACGGCATCTTTGCGCACATGGCGGCGCTGCAGACGCAGAGCCAGAATTGGACGATCGCCTGAGCGAAGTCCATGGAATAGAGCATCAGATATACAAAAAGCGCTGTCCGGCTATTTGGCCGGGCAGCGCTTTTTTTCTGCCCAAAGGGGATGGTAAAATATTGTTTACAATTTGCACATTGACTTTACCTGCTGAATGCGTATAATGATGACGTTCTAAAATTAGAAGATTGCCATTGGATGACGATGAACGATCGCATCGCCGTCCGAGGGCAGCGGAAAGGAACCGACATGATACCCAAAGGCCCCGTACCGGGAAGAACGATCTTCAGCCATGCGAACAAGATGACCCAGGCCTACCACATCATGCTCGCCCCGCTTTGCAAAGAGACAGGCCTGCCGCCGCTGGCGCTGGACATTCTGCTCTTTCTCGCCAACGATCCCGAGCACAACACGGCGAAAGACATCTGCCGTATGCGCGGGCACAAATCGGGTATCGTCTCCGTGCACGTGGAAAGACTGGTGAATGACGGCCTTCTTGAGCGGCGGGAGATGCCGGGCGACCGGCGGCAGACAAGGCTTGTCTGTACGGAACAGGCGCAAGCGCTCATTGAGCGCGGACGGCAGGTGCAGTGGCAGTTCGGAAGACGTCTGCTCGAGGGCATCCCGGAGGAGGATCTGGCGACGATGCGCCGCTGCCTTGAAAGAATGGATGGCAATCTGAACGGCATCTGCAAGGAAAAGCGCTGAGGGCCCAAAGAAGAAATCAGGAGAACAACAATGCTGAAATTACTCAAAAATATGCGCCGCAAAGAGGTGCTCATGGTGCTGCTGTGCACCGTGCTTGTGGCGGTGCAGGTCTACTTTGACCTGCGGCTGCCGGATTACATGACCGATCTGACGACGCTCATCAAAACGTCGGGGGAGACGGCGGATATCCTGTCCGTCGGCGTGAAAATGCTTGGCTGCACGCTCGTGAGCGCCGTGCTGGCCGTCGGCTGCGGCTATCTTGCGGCTAAGGCGGCCTCGGGCTTCAGCTTCACGGTGCGTGAAAAGCTCTTCCGCCATGTGATGGACATCGGCAGCGAGGAGATGCAGGACTTTTCCGTCGCCAGCCTCATCACGAGAACGACGAATGACATCACGCAGATACAGATGATCGTGGCGATGGGCCTGCAAATGATGATCAAATCGCCGATCATGGCCGTGTGGGCTGTCATTAAGATACTCGGCAAGAGCTGGGAGCTCTCCGCCGTGACGGCGGCATTCGTCGTGGTCCTCTGCGTGACGATCCTGACGGTGATGAGCATCTGCATCCCGCGCTTCCGCATCGTGCAGAAGCTCACCGACCAGATCAACCGCGTGGCGCGCGAGAATCTGACGGGCATCAACGTGGTGCACGCGTTCAACGCCGAGCAGTACCAGAACGACAAGTTCAACAAGCCGAGCCTTGACATGATGAACGTGCAGGTGAAGAACCAGAAGCTCTTCGCCCTCGTCCAGCCGACGATGACGCTCGGTATGAACGGCCTGGCGCTCACAATCTACTGGCTGGGTGCTGCGCTGGTCAACAACATCGCGCTGACCGACTCCGCAGCGCGCCTCACGATGTTCAGTGACGTACTGGTGTTCAGCACGTATGCAACGTACGTGGTCATGTCCTTTATGATGCTCGTGATGATCTTTATGATGCTGCCGCAGGCGCAGGTCTCGGCCGAGCGTATCAACGAGGTGCTCGAGCGCAAGGCAAACATCCACGAGGGCAGCGTGAGCGAGTGCAAAGAGCAGGGCACGGTGGAGTTCAAGAGTGTTTCGTTCCGTTATCCGCACGCATCGGAGGACGAGCTCTCCCATATCAGCTTCCGCGTGAACAAGGGCGAGACGCTCGCCGTCATCGGCGCGACGGGCAGCGGCAAGACGACGCTCGTGAGCCTCATTCCGCGCTTTTACGACGCGACGGAGGGCGAAGTGCTCGTCGACGGCGTGAACGTCAGGGACTACACGTTCGACACACTCTACAACAAGCTCGGCTACGTGACGCAGAAGGCCGTGCTCTTCGCCGGCAGCATCCGCGACAATGTCTACTTTGGCGAGAGCGAAGCGCCGGCGGACGATGAGGGCCTTGCGCAGGCCGTCGAGCTTTCGCAGGCGAAGGAGTTTGTCGACAAGCTCCCAGACGGCACGCAGCACCATGTGGCGCAGATGGGCCGCAACATGTCCGGCGGTCAGAAGCAGCGCCTTGCCATCGCCCGGGCGCTGGCAAGAAAGCCGGAGATACTCGTGTTCGACGATTCGTTCTCTGCGCTCGACTACCGCACGGACGCAAAGCTGCGCGAAGGACTATCCAAGCAACTGCACGACACGACGAAGATCATCGTCGCGCAGCGCATCAGCACCATCCGCCACGCGGACAAGATCATCGTGCTCGACCGCGGCGAGGCTGTGGGCATCGGCACGCATGAAGAGCTGATGAAAAACTGTGACGTTTACCGCGAGATCGCGACCTCCCAGCTCAGCGCCGCGGAGCTGGCGTAAAGGGGGCGAGAGAAGATGAAAAAGAAAAACAGCGATCCCGTCGGCGCGCTCAAGCGCACGGGTGTCTATATGAAATCGAGCCTTGGCGTCATCGCTCTTGCGCTCGTGCTGGCGGCGCTGAGCGCCGTGATGACGATCATCGGCCCCGACAAGATCGGCAAAATGGCGACCATCATGTCCGACGGCCTGTTCACCGGCATTGACCTCGCTGCCATTGCGAAGATCGGTGTGTTCCTCGCGGCCATCTACGGCCTGAGTGCGCTCTTTGGCTTTATCCAGCACTATATCATGGCGGTCGTGACGCTGAAAATGTCCTACCGCATGAGAGGTGAGCTCTCGGAAAAGATCAACCGCGTGCCGCAGAAGTATTTCAACACCACCTCGCAGGGCGACATTTTGAGCCGCATCACAAACGATGTGTCAACGCTCCAGCAGGGACTTACCAACAGCCTGCCGACCATCATCAGCGCCGCGACACAGTTTGTCGGCTGCCTTATTATGATGTTCGTGACCGAATGGCGCATGGCGCTCGTCGCACTGTGCATCACGCTCCTTGGCATGGTGCTGATCGTCGCCATCATGTCGAAGTCGCAGCGCTACTTCACCGCGCGGCAGAAGAGCCTCGGTGAGCTCAACGGCTACGTCGAGGAGATGTATTCCGGCCACGAGGTCGTGCGCATCAGCCGTGCGGTCGACAAGGTGCTGGACCACTTTGACGGCCTGAACGCTGCGGTCTATGATGCGAACTGGCGTTCGCAGTTCTTGTCCGGTGTCATGCAGCCGCTGATGAACGTCATCGGCAACCTCTCGTACGTTGCCGTGTGCGTGTTCGGCTCGGTGCTGGCCATCAACGGCACCATCGAGTTTGGTGTCATCGTGTCGTTCATCCTGTATGTGCGCCTCTTCACCACGCCGCTGACGCAGATCGCGCAGGGCATGACGAATTTGCAGACGGCGTCCGCCTCCGCCCACCGCATCTTTGACTTCTTGGAGAGCGAGGAGCTGAGCGACGAGAGCGGCAAGACCGAGAAGCTCGAGACCGTGCGCGGCGCGGTGACCTTCGACCACGTGCGCTTCAGCTATCCCGATTCGCCCGACAAGATCATCATCAAGGATTTCTCCGCCGAGGTCCATCCGGGCCAGAAGGTCGCCATCGTCGGCCCCACCGGCGCGGGCAAGACCACGATGGTGAACCTCCTGATGCGCTTTTTCGAGGTCAACAGCGGCCGCATCACGATCGACGGCGTGCCGACGACCGACCTGCGCCGCGAGGATGTGCACCAGCTCTTCGGCATGGTCCTGCAGGACACGTGGCTCTTTGAGGGCACGATCCGCGAGAACCTGGTCTATAACATGGAGGGTATCACGGACGAGCAGCTCGAAACGGTCTGCAAGGCCTGCGGCCTTGACAAATTCGTCCACTCGCTGCCGCAGGGCTTCGACACCGTGCTCAGTGAGAGTACGACGATCTCGGCGGGCCAGAAGCAGCTTTTGACCATCGCCCGCGCGATGCTCCAGAATGCGCCGATGCTCATTTTGGACGAGGCGACGTCCTCGGTCGATACGCGCACGGAGCTTTTGATCCAGCGCGCGATGGATGAGCTGACGAAGGGGAGAACGAGCTTTGTCATCGCCCACCGCCTATCGACCATCAAGAACGCTGACCTCATTCTCGTGATGCGCGACGGCGACGTCATCGAGAGCGGCACGCACGAGCAGCTGATGGAGCAAAACGGCTTCTACGCCGAGCTCTACAACAGCCAGTTCGCGCAGGCGTCGTAAATATAAACCAGCGCAGGTGAGCCTGCGCTGGTTTATATTTTCTGCGGAAGAAGTTAAAAGAAAGTTTATTGCTGAACCGGGAAACGGTGGTATAATAAGGAACATTCAAGGGCTGACAAAGCCCGCACCGCGAAAGGAAGCGGAAACATATGAATTGGTTTCAGGAATTGCTGTCGAATCCCTTTTTGCTCATCGGTCTCTCGTCGTGGTTCTGGGCGCAGCTCATCAAGACGATCATCCATGCCATTGTGACGAAGAGCATCGACTTTACGCGCCTGATCGGCGACGGCGGGATGCCGAGCGGCCATTCGGCCACGGTCTCGTCGCTCGCGACCGCGGCGGCGCTCGTCTACGGGCTCGGTTCGTTTGAATTCGCGATGGCGTTCATCTTCGCCATCGTCGTGTGCAAGGACGCGATGGGTGTGCGGCTCGAGACCGGCAAGCAGGCGGCCATCATCAACGACATCGTCGAGGCGTTCAACGTGCTCACGTCGGAAGAGAAGCTGCCGGACGCGAAGCTCAAGGAGTTTGTTGGCCACACACCGCTTCAGGTCATCGCGGGCATTTTGCTTGGCATCGTGAACGCGGTTTTGCTGTATTCTTGCGTTTTTTAAGGTGAGAGGATGACACTTTTTATCAACTGCTGCGCCCGTGAAGATTCGCGGACGGAAAGACTGGCCCGCGCGCTGCTCAAAACGCTGGGAGAATACGAGGAGCTGCGCCTTTACGACGAGCCGCTGCACCCGCTGGGGCGTGCGGGCATTGCAAAGCGCGACGCACTGCTTGCGCGAAAAGTATGACGACGAAATGTTCCGCTATGCCCGTCACTTTGCCGCGGCAGACAGGATCGTCATCGCCGCGCCGCTGTGGGACCTGTCGTTTCCCGCGCAGCTCAAGGTGTACTTGGAGAACATCTACGTCACGGGCGTCGTGACGAAGTACAGCGAAGCGGGACAGCCCATCGGCCTGTGCCGCGCAGGCGAGCTCTGCTACGTCACGACCAGCGGCGGGCCGTTTGACGGCCGCTTTGGCTACGACTACTGGAAGACCATCGCGCAGGATCGCTTCGGCATTCCGGAGGTGAAGCTCCTGAAGGCGGAAAACCTCGATATCGAGGGCGCGGATGCGAAGAAGATCGTCGACGACGCCATCAAGGCCTATGACCTTGCGTAAAATAGAAAAACAAGAGATGAAAAAGCTCCGTACCGCCGGTACGGAGCTTTTTTGTCGGGAAGGATCAGTCCTTGCGGTCCTGCTCGCCCTCGGGCAGCAGGTCGGTCATGCTCTTGAGGCTGATGCCGAGCGTGGACATATTGTGCAGCAGGGCGGATGTCGTCGGCGGCAGGATGCCCGCGACGCCGAGCACGATGAGCGAGAAGTTGAAGCCCACGATGAAGCGGTAGTTGCGGTGGATGCGCTTCATCAGCTCTTCGCTGAGCTTACGCAGCGTGACAAGGGCGAAGAGGTCCTCGGATGCGACGGTGATATCTGCGATCTCTCGCGCGATGGCAGCGCCGGTCGAAATGGCGATGCCCGCGTCGGCTTCCGACAGGGCAGGAGAATCGTTCACGCCGTCGCCGATCATGATGACGGTGCGGCCCTTGGCCTTTTCACTGCGGATGAAGGCGGCCTTGTCCTCGGGCAGGACCTCGGCATAGACCTCATCCACGCCGACCTCGGCGGCGACGGATTCGGCGGTCTTGCGGTTGTCACCGGTCATCATCACGACCTTGTTGATGCCGCAGGCGTGGAGCGCCTGCACGGCGGCCTTCGCCTCCTTGCGCAGCGGGTCGTGGACGCAGATGACCGCGGCGAGCTCGTCGGCGATGCAGAGATAGAGGTGAGAATACTCGGCGGGCAGAGCGTCGAACTTTTCCTGTTCGCCGTCAGGCACACGGCAGCCCTCATCCTCGAAAACGAAGTGTGCGCTGCCGATGAGCACCTTTTTGTCGTCCACCATGCTCGAAATGCCGTGCGCGACGATGTACTGCACCTCGGAGTGATACTCTTCATGCGTCAGACCGCGGTTTTTGGCCTCCTCGACCACGGCGTTTGCCATGGAGTGGGGATAGTGCTCTTCGAGACACGCCGCAAGGCGCAGCATCTCGCTTTCCTCATTGCCGCCGAAGGTGACGATCTGCGCGACTTTCGGGGAGGCGTAGGTGAGCGTGCCGGTCTTGTCGAAGACGACGGTGTTCGCCTGGGCGACGGCCTCAAGGAAGCGTCCGCCCTTGACCGAGATATGATGGCTACTGCTCTCGCGCATGGCCGAGAGCACAGCGATGGGCATGGAGAGCTTGAGCGCGCAGGAGAAGTCGACCATCAGAACGGCGAGCATCTTGGTCATGTTGCGCGTGAGAAGATAGGTGAGCAGCGTGCCGCCGAGCGTGTAGGGCACGAGCCGGTCGGCAAGGCGCGAGGCCTTGTCCTCGGCGGTGGATTTGAGTTTTTCAGACTCTTCGATCATCTTGACGATACGGTCGTAGCGGCCGCCGCCGAGCTCCTTCTCCACGCAGATGACGCACTCGCCCTCTTCGGCGACGGTGCCTGCGTAGACAAGGCTGCCCTCACGCTTGGGGACGGGCATGGATTCGCCCGTCATGGACGCCTGATTCACCATCGCCTCGCCCGAGACGACCCTGCCGTCGAGCGGGATGAGGTTGCCGGTACGAATGACGATGCGGTCGCCCGCCTTGACATCGTTGATGGAGACGAGCATCTCGGTCTCGTCGGTCTTGAGCCAGACGTGGTCGACATTGAGCGACATCGCGCCGGCGAGGTCGGCGACGGACTTCTTGTGCGTCCATTCCTCAAGAATTTCGCCGAGGCGGAGCATGAACATTACGGAGCTTGCCGTCGAGAAGTCGCCGCGCACCATCGAGACGGTGACGGCGGTGGCGTCGAGCACGGCGACAGAAAGCTTGCCGTGCAGCAGCGCTTTGATCCCCTCGCGAATGTACTTGATCGAGTGGCAGACCGCGAGCGCCGTGGTGAGCGGCAGGGGGAAGAAGAGCTTGGAGATCACGCGGCGGATGACCGTCCAGGAGAGCTTGTCCTCAAACTCGCGGTTCAGTGCGCGGGAGGTGTGGTCCGGCACGAGGTCCATGGCCTCGGCCTTGTCAAAGGAAAATGCGGCCAGCGCCCGGATGAGCGCGGCGCGGTCCGCGCGGTAGGTGATCACGGCGTCCTGTGTGCGGTCGAAGACCGTGACCTCGGAAACGCCGTCGATGTCGCGCAGATAGTATTCTAAAACGTCCGCCTGATGCAGCGTCATGCGGCGGCGATCGAGATGCACGCGCATGCGCCCGGCGGATTCATGCAGAATTTTGCACTTCATTGGGTATCGACTCCTTCAAGAATAAATGAGAGCCGCGTTTCGCGGCTCTCCGGTGCGTTATTCGTCCGCCTTTTCCTCGGATGCGTCCTCGATGACCTCCGCGGCGTCCGCCTCCGTGCGGCGCTCGTTGATGTCCTTGGCGTCGGCGTAGACGTCTTCGGCGTTCTCACGCACGTTCGTCACAGCCTGCATCACGCAGTCCTTTGCGCGGAGCACGGCGGCGGTGGTGTGGGAGTAGACCTTCTTGGCGTCCTTGCTGCCGAGAATTTTGAGACCGGCGGTGCCGAACAGCACACCGGCTGCGAATAAACCGAGATGTTTCATGGTTAAAAACCTCCTGTCGTTTTGTAAAATGTAGGGACATTCTCAATTTCCTGCACAATATAACACAGCGCTTTTTGAAAAACAAGTAGCGAAATGTTAAAAAATAGCGAATTTCACAGTTCGTGTTTTTGTTGTGCTTTTGGGGCGCTCAGAGCCCTTTTTTGTCGTCCCAGAGCGTCAGCTCTCCGCTTTTGAGCGTTGCGGGCACATCGATGATGCGCTGGTTCGACGAGCCGCGGAAACGCAGCGAGATATCGTGCAGCGCGTCGACATAGCGCCCGTCGACGAGAATATCGATGAGCGAGAGCATCTCGTCCGTCGCCTCACAGCGCGGATACGAGGAAGGGTCGTGCAGCTCCTCCCACGTAAAGCCTGTGAAGGACCAGATGTTCTTCTGCGGCAGCTCCCTGCGCACGCGACGCAGAAACGGCAGCAGCTCCCGCTGATTTTTCGGCTCGAAGGGCTCGCCGCCGAGCAGCGTGAGGCCGTTGATATAGTTGGGGGCGAGCATCGTCAGAAGCATTTGCTCCGTTTCCTCCGTGAAGGGCTTGCCGTAGCAGAAGTCCCAGGTCTGGGGCTGAAAGCAGTTTTCGCAGTGATTGGTGCACCCAGAGACGAACAGGGAGACACGCACGCCCTCTCCGTTGGCAATGTCGCAGTTCTTGATCTCACCATAGTGCATGGGCCGTTCCTCCTTTGCCCAGAAGTGTGCGGCGCAGCCGCAGTTTCTTTATTAT
This sequence comes from uncultured Eubacteriales bacterium, assembly GCA_900552015.1. GTDB lineage: Bacteria > Bacillota > Clostridia > Oscillospirales > Oscillospiraceae > Hominicoprocola. Next base: position 19,591 of record URXY01000032.1, read on the forward strand.
ACCATTGGAGGGAAAGAAAGGAAAGCCCTCCCGCATTTTTTGCGGAAGGGCTTTTGCGGTCATACGCGCTTTTGGCTGAGTTTGGCGAGGCACTGCTGGAGCTTTTTAAGGTCAAAGGGCTTGGAGATATGTGCGTCCATCCCGGCATCCAGACTGCGCTGCACGTCTTCGGCGACGGCGTTGGCCGTCATGGCGATGATGGGGATGCTCTGTGTGTCGGGGCGGTCCAGCGCGCGGATGTGGCGGCAGGCCTCATAGCCGTCCATCACCGGCATCATGATATCGGTGAAGATATAGTCATAAGTGTTGGGCGCTGCGGCTTCAAAGGCATTGACGAGCAGTTCACCATTTTCAACGAGCGTCACATCGCGCCCGCCTGCCGGAGCATCATCTGCAGGATCTCGGCATTGAGCTCGTTGTCCTCGGCGGCGAGGACTTTGCTGCCCGTCAGATCGAGGGGTTCGGCCTCCTGCGCGGCGGGAAGTTCGTGGTAGTCCTTGTCGATGCGGAACTTGAGTGTCCAGACGATGCTCGTGCCCGCGCCGGGCGTGCTGTCCACCGAGATATCACCGTGCATCTGGTCGATGATCTTCTTTACGATGGCAAGACCAAGACCCGTACCGCGGTATTCACTGCGGCTGTCGCTCTACTCCTGGGCGAAGGGCTCGAACATTTTGCTCTGGAAAGCCTTGCTCATGTCGAGCACATCGTTGATGAGCGCGAGCAGGTAGTCCGACGCGTCGAGTATCTTGCGGTGGCAGCGGCGGACCGTTTCGGGGTCGTCGGCGTTCTTGTCGGCGATGTCCAGCATCCCGACGATGCCGTTCATGGGCGTGCGGATGTCGTGCGACATGCGGGAGAGAAATTCGCTCTTGGCGTCGTTGGCGATGCGCAGTTCTTTATTTTTCTTGCTCATCTGGCGGGCGTAGAGCAGGGCGAAGATGGCCGCGTTAAGCTCCTCGCAGAGCGCGGTGTTGCCCTTTGTCGAGGCGAAATAGAACGGGCGCGCGGCGAACTGCTCGACGATGCGCGTATTCGTGATGGGTGAGAGCGAGACGCTCGAAATGAGATCGACAGAACCGTCGTAAAGCGCCTGTGTCTGCGTCTCGACCGTCGGATAGTAGATGAGCTCATAATCGAAGCGCTCGGCGTCAAGATAAGCGATGACCTCGCTGTTGCGCGTCACGGCCTGTTCCCAGAGCCCCACGGTCAGCTTGCCGTGCAGCTTGATATTCGTCTCACGCAGATCGCCCGAGGCAAGGGCACAGAGCGTGGTGTAGGCCATGCCGTAGCTGCGCTCCGGGAACTCATAGAGCGCTTCGGTCGCCTTATTTTTCAGTAGCGGGCCGACGAGGTCTACCTTGCCGTCTTCGAGGTCCTGCAGCGCGCGGATGACGGCCGCGGTGCCGTCATCGTCCGGATAGGAGATGTAGGCCATCTGCCAGCCGGTGTACTCCGATATCTTTTCGCGGCAGCCGCGCTGCGGTCGGCGCAGAAGGTGTAATTCAGGCTCAGGCCCGCGGTCTCGGCGAAGTCGTTGAGGATGGAGACGATCATGCCGCTCGGCTCGCCGTCCTTCTGATAAACGTAAGGGGCATCGTAGTCGACGCACAGCACCTGGAACGTGCCCATGGCGCTGAGTGTGTCGCTCTGCGCCTGCGTCGTGGCCGATTCCTACAGGCCTACGCGCAGCACGTCCTGCGTGATGAGGTTGTGCTCGCGCAGCGAGCTCGACGAGAGTGCGCAGAGCGTGGTGTACACCGTGCCGTAGCTGTAGCCCGTGACCTTGCCGGAGTGGCCGATGTAGCTCATGCCCTCCTGCGTGGGAAACGCGACGCGTATGGTCGTGCGCTCAGACGAGTCGTTCGTCTCGGCCATGGCCGGGATGGACAGGAGAAACGCCATGAAGACGAGACAACAGCTCCGAAGAAAATGTTTGACGCTCTGATGTGACATGAAAAGATCCATCCTCCCCTAATAATACGAAGTATATTGTACTGCATGAGGCAGGCAAAAGCTGCGGCTATTTACAAAATATGTATAAATTTTTAATAGAACGGGCGGAAAACGCAAAGAAAGTGCGGGGGCC
>URXY01000033.1 GCA_900552015.1 uncultured Eubacteriales bacterium
CAACGGGCGCGGCTTAATCATTCCAAACCAGTTTGGAGACCGAATCTCCAAAAATCCGAAGAGCTTCCTCTTCAATCCTATTGCGCTGTAAGGATTGTAAAGGTGTTAAACATGTCAATTCGACAGCCTTCCCGCGGCGCTTCCAAATGCCGACAATCTTCCCGTCGAGAAGGATGCTGGGCCGGATGATACCGGAGAGAGTGAACACGCCGCGCAGTAACTCTTCAGGCAGAAACGGGTTCGACCGCTTTTCATATCCGAGCATCAGCGGATCAAAGCCCGCGAGAAAACGACAGCAGGATAGGTCACCGATAATTTTAATATCATCAAGTCTGTAAAATGCTTTACCTTCACAGACGAATTCGCGCGGGGAGAGAGATTCGATGAGCGGCAGCAGCTCTCGCTGGGGCAGACCGAAGAAGTATGCAGCGTCCTGTACTGTTACGGGACCGTAGTGCGTCAGATACCGCCGCATGAGAGCGCGCAGGGCGTCGGCTTTTGTCATCGGTGCAAACGGCGGGCAGGGGCGAAAGGCCTTTTTCTGCTGCGCGGTGTGGCAGAGCACGCCGCTTTCGCACAGCGCGCGGAGCAGCCCGCCCCAAGGATCGAACGCGCTTTGCTCTTCATCGGCGGTCATGCCGTGCCCGCGGCAGAGAAGGCGCAGCTCCTTGCGGTCGCCGCAGCCACTTTGGGCGGCGTCCAGAATGACTGCGGCCAACTCGCGCTTGCGCGCAGCGGAGAGATGGTCGTCATTTTCCATTGTGTCGCACGGACGAAGAAAATGGCTGCGCCCATCATAGAGGAAGAGCGGTAGGTCATCGAGTGCAATGAGATGCAGCGTGCCGCGCAGCGTCCACGTTTTGACGGCGGAGGTGCGCAGGATATCCGCATCCGGCGCTTTCCCGCAGCGGAGACGCAGCGCGTGCAGGCAGTTGCCGTAAAACTGCGCCTGCAAGCCGCAGAGACTGCGCAGCACTGTGAGCTCGTCCTCTGCGGGGACAAAAAGATACTGACGGTTCATGCGGAGCAGACGAATATCGTCGAGTTGCATGGGACGCCTCCGTTCGGTGCAAATTTTCCCGCCGGAATACTTGCGAAAAATGCAGCATTTTGATATGCTATGTCACATTGTAACATGTGTGATATTCGGGAGGCAACTATGAAAAACCATAAAGTCCGCCAGATCGTTCTGCCGCTGATCACGGCGATGATCTGGGGCAGTTCCTTTGTCACGCAGAGCCTCAGCGCAGGACATATCGGCTGCTTTTCCTTCGGCACGATGCGAGCGGTCCCGGCAGCGCTGTTCCTCTTTTTGCTCGTGTGTGTGATGCGGCGTCTGCACCCGCGCGAAAAGTACAGCGCAGAGCAGAAGAAGACGCTCCTGCGCGCGGGCCTTATCTGCGGCACGCTGCTCACGGCCGCCATTTCGTTCCAGCAGTTCGGGCTGGAGTCGACCAGCGCGGGCAAGGCAGGCTTCATCTCGGCGCTCTACATCGTGCTCGTGCCTGTGTTTGGTATGTTCTTCGGCAAGAAAACGAGCGGACGCGTGTGGCTCTTCGTCGCAGTGGCGGTGGCGGGTCTTTACTTTTTGTGCGTGAACGGCGAGGATGGGGCCGGGTTTTCGCGCGGCGATCTTTCCGTGTTTCTCTGCGCGGTCCTGTTCGCGTTCCAGATCATCGCGGTGGACCACTACGTGGGCAAGGTGGATGGCATGGAGCTCTCCTGCGCGCAGTTCGTTGTGATGGCTGTGCTCTCATTCCTTTGTTCGCTCATCGCGGGCGAGCGGACGACGCTGGAGGCGGTGAAAACTTGCCTGCCGTACATCCTCTACACCGGTATTTTTTCGAGCGGCGTCGCTTACACGCTTCAGATCATCGCGCAGAAGGACGGCGAGGCGACGGTCGTATCGCTGCTGCTGAGTCTCGAATCGTTTTTTGCGGTCATGTCAGGGGCTATTTTCCTGCACGAGCGCATGAGCGTGCGGGAGTATTTCGGCTGCGCGCTGATGCTCGCAGCGGTGCTGCTCTCGCAGTTGCCGGAGAAAAGCGCCAAAGCGGTTGAAAGCCACGAAAAGCCGTGATATAATAAGCTGCTTTAATAAAAATGTGAAAGAAACGGACAGACTATCATGCGGATCAATATTTTAGGTGTTGGCTTTGATAATGTGACGATGGACGAGGCGCTTGCGCGCGGGGAAGAGCTTCTGTGCTCCGAGGGTGCGCACTATGTTGTCACGCCCAATCCCGAGATCGTGGAGACCTGCCGCGCGGACGCGGCGGCGAACGCGGCGGTGAACGGTGCGGACCTTGTCCTGCCGGATGGTATCGGCATCGTATACGGTGCGAAAATTCTGCACCAGCCGCTCAGAGGCCGCGTGCCCGGCATCGAGTTCGGCACGGGCATGATCGAGCGCTGCGCCAAGCTCGGCAAGAGCGTTTACCTGCTCGGCGCAAAGCCGGGTGTCGCCGAGCAGGCGGCGGAAAACCTCAAGAAGCGCTTTCCCGGCCTTGTGATCGCCGGCACGCACGACGGCTATTTTAAGGAGGATGCCCCTATCGCCGCGGAGATCAAGGCGAGCGGCGCGGACATGGCGCTCGTGTGCCTCGGCGCGCCCAAGCAGGAGCTCTTTATGGCGAAATATGGCGAGGCGACGGGCTGTCATCTGCTGATGGGCCTTGGCGGCTCGATGGACATTTTCGCGGGTGTCGCGCAGCGTGCGCCGGAGTTCTACTGCAAGCACAATTTGGAATGGTTCTACCGCCTCATCAAAAATCCGTCTCGCATCGGCCGCATGATGAAGCTGCCGCTGTTCCTTGTCCATGTTTCGGGGGCGAAGAACAAATGAGCGGAAAGCTGATCGTATTTGAAGGAACGGACGGCTCCGGCAAGGCGACGCAGAGCAAGCTGCTCTTCGAGCGTTTGCAGCGCGAGGGCGTCGACTGCCGCAAGCTCAACTTTCCGCGCTATGGGGAAAAATCCGCCGCGCTCGTCGAGCTGTACCTCGGCGGCGCGTTCGGCACGCACCCGAGCGATGTGAACGCCTATGCGGCGTCGACATTTTACTCCGTTGACCGCTACGCATCCTACAAGCAGGACTGGGGCAAGTATTACGAGGCGGGGGGATTACTCATCGCCGACCGCTATACGACCTCGAACGCCGTGCATCAGGCCGGCAAGCTGCCGGATGGCGAGCGGGAGAAATATCTCGACTGGCTCTTCGGCTTTGAATACGGCCTGCTGGGACTTCCTGAGCCGTCGCTCGTCTTTTATCTCGACGTGCCGACCGAGCTCACGGAAAAGCTGATGCGCGAGCGCGAACAGGTGACAAACACGAAGGCCGACATCCACGAGCAGGACGAAGCTTACCTGCGCGCGTGCCGCGAGAATGCGAAAAAGGTCGCCGAGCGCTGCTCCTGGCAGCGCATTGGCTGCTCGAAAGACGGCGCGATGCGCACGGTCGAAGACATCCACGGGGAAATTTACCGCCGCGTGACGGAACTTTTGAAGGCTTGACCACATCAAAAACAAGTGAAAAGGGGACGCTCACGCGCCCCATCTTCACAGGAGGAGAGTGCCTTAGCAGCAGCAATCGTTGCTGTTGCCGCAGCCGCAGTTGTTGCTGCAGCCACAGCCGCAACCGCAGCCATTGCCGCACCCGCCGCAGCCGAACAGCACCAGAATGATGATGAGGATCAGCCACACGCAGCTATTGTTGTTATTGCACATTTTTGTTTCACCTCACTTGTCATGCCCTATCCTATGCGCGAGCGCGCAAAGGTGAGCCTGACCGAAGGAAAAAGGTGAGGGAATTTCAAATCAGCAAGGAGGAGCTATGAGCTACGAGGATAACTACGATCAAACTGCCCGCTGGGATGCCGAGAGCGTCCGCGAGGCGGAGCAGCGCACGCAGCACCGCTCGAACCGCAGCAGTGCCGAGCGGCAGAAATTAAAAAAGAAAGGGCAGCGCCGCCGCTTTACGCTGTGGCTTGCATTTGTACTGATCGTGTCGGCGATATTGGCCGGTGTGGGCTGGCTGCTGGCGAACGACATGTGCTCTTTTAACAAAGCACCGGTCGAGACGACCATCGAGATCACGCGCGACGACGATCTGAACACCATCGCCACGAAGCTCCACGACGAGGGGCTTATCAAATACAAGTGGTTCTTCAAGGCGTTCGGCATGGTGCGCCATGCTGAGAGCCGCATCGGCATCGGTACCTACAAGGTCGACAGCGACATGGACTACGACGCGCTTATCAACCGCATGAGCAACAAGAACGCGTCGCTCACGGCGAACACGGTCAAGATATCCATTCCCGAAGGCTACAACGTCCGCCAGATCATCGCGCTGATGGACAAGTACGGCGTCAACACGGCGGAAAAGCTCACCGACGCGGCGATGAACTCGGATTTCGACTATTCCTTCATCGACAACAACAAAAAGGGCGACCTGACGCGCCTTGAGGGCTATCTCTTCCCCGATACCTACGAGTTCTTCGTGGACGAGGACCCGACGCACGCGCTGTCGCGCCTGCTCGACAACTTCAATACGAAGATGAGCGATGAGATCATGCAGAAGGTAGAGGCCTCCGGCTATTCGCTCAATGAGATATTGACCATCGCGTCGCTCATCGAAAAGGAGACGGATGGCACGGACCGCGAGAACATCGCGTCCGTCATTTACAACCGTCTCAACAATGTCGGTGAAACGTATCACAAGTTACAGATCGATGCTTCGCTGATCTATGGCCTTGGCGACAACTACACCGGCACGCTCACGAGCAGCGACTTGAGCTATAACACGCCCTACAACCTCTCGATGTACGAGGGCCTGCCGCCCACGCCCATCGCGAACCCCGGTCTCGCCTCCATTCAGGCGGCGCTCGAGCCGGCGCAGACGAACTATTACTTCTACGCGCTCGGCAAGGACGGTGTGCACCACTTCTTCAAGACCTATGCGGAGCATTCGAGCTTCGTCAATTCCAGCCAGTACGCAGGCTGACATAAAACGACGCGGCAGCGTGGCTTATGCCACGCTGCCGCTTTGAAAGAGGACCAATATGAGAAGAAAACCCGAGATCCTCGCCCCGGCGGGCGATATGGAAAAATTGCAGATGGCCGTGCTCTACGGCGCGGATGCGGTGTACTTAGCTGGTACGAGCTTCGGGATGCGCTCGTTCGCGGGCAACTTCACGCCCGAAGAGCTTCCCAAAGCGGTGAAGTTCGCGCATGACCACGGTGTGCGCGTTCACGTGACGGTGAATACGATGCCGCGCAACGACGAGGTCGCGCGCCTGCCCGAGCACTTGGAGCGTTTGAACGACGCAGGTGTCGACGCGCTCATTTTGGCCGACCTTGGCGCGTTCACGCTCGCGGGGAAGTACGCGCCAAAGTGCGAGCGCCACATCTCGACTCAGCAGTCTATCGCCAACTACGAATGCGCCCGCGCGTGGTACGATCTGGGCGCGAAACGTGTGGTGCTGGCAAGGGAAGTCTCTTTACAGGAGATCCGCGAAATGCGCGCGAAGATCCCCGAGGAATTGGAGATCGAGACCTTCTGCCACGGCGCGATGTGTGTGAGCTATTCTGGAAGGTGCCTTCTTTCAAACTATATGACCGGCCGCGACTCGAACCGCGGCCAGTGCGCCCAGCCCTGCCGCTATCAGTACGCGCTGATGGAGGAAAAGCGCCCGGGCGAATATTTCCCCGTCTTCGAGGATGAGAAGGGGACCTACATCATGAACTCGCGCGATATGTGCATGATCGACCATTTAGACGATATCATGGACGCGGGCGTCGACTGCATCAAGATCGAAGGCCGCGCGAAGTCGGCCTACTATGCCGCCATCGTCACAGGCGCGTACCGCCATGTGCTCGACGACGTCGCCGCGGGAAGAGAAGTCGACCCTGTCTGGCGCGACGAGGTGGAGCACGTGAGCCACCGCCATTATTCGACGGGCTTTTACTATGGTCAGCCTGGGCAGTATTACGACGATTCGCGCTACATCCGCGACTGGCAGGTCTGCGCCGTCGTGACCGACTGCGATGCGGACGGCAACGCGACGCTGTCGCTGCGCAACAAGTTTGCCGCGGGTGACGAGATCGAGCTCGTCGGCCCCGACAGCCGCCCGTTCACCATGACCGCGCCCGTGATGGAAGATAGTGAGGGCTTCGCGCTCTACGAGCCGCGCACGCCGCAGATGGTATTCAAGATGAAGCTGCCGCAGCGTGTGCCGCCGATGAGCTTCGTGCGCCACGCGGTGTAGCTCAGCGCAAAGGACTGAAAGGAGCGGCTTTGATGACGGCGAACGAATATCAGGAAAAGGCGATGGCGACGCTCAACCCCGCACTGTCGCGAAAGGACGTGCTCATCAACAGCGTGATGGGCCTTTGCGGTGAGAGCGGCGAAGCCATCGACCTTGTGAAAAAATGGCTCGCGCAGGGGCATGAGCTCGACAAGGTGCGCCTTGCCAAAGAGCTTGGCGACGTGGCGTGGTATCTGGCCGAAGCCGCGACCGCGCTTGATTTGAATTTAGACGACATTTTGCAGCAGAATCTTGATAAATTGGCTGCCCGTTACCCTGATGGGTTCGACGCGCAGCGCTCGCGCGTGCGCTTTTCGGGCGATCTGTAAAGGATAAGCTCCCGCTGTGCAGATTTTTTCTGCGCAGCGGGAACTTTTTTGCGCATTGCTGCGTCATAGAGGGTAGAAACAACTCAGAAAGGACGTGCTTTTTATGAAACGCCCCCTCGCGATGCTTCTCTGCCTTGTGCTGATGCTTTCCCTCTATGCGGCCTGTTCGATGAACGGCGAAAAAACGGCGGACGCTGCGCTGTCCATCACCTTCACGCGCGACAATATGCCGCGGCTGGACGGCTCGACCTCCACCGTGCCGCTGGCGCTTGCCGTGTGCGCGGAGGTCCTCGGTGAAAGCCGGGAGGAGGTACAGGACCTTGTCCACTTCAACAAGACCACGACGGCGTACTTCAACCTGCTCGAAGGCAACGCGGATATGCTGATCGTCGGCGAGGCGAATGACGATGTCATGGCGCGGAAGAAGGAGCTGAACTTCGAGTGGGAGAAGCAGCCCTTCGCGACCGACGCGTTCGTTTTCGTCGTCAATGAGGATAACCCCGTTGACTCCATCACCGTCGAGCAGGCGCGGGACATTTACTCCGGCAAGATCACGAACTGGAAAGAGCTTGGCGGCGAGGACCGCCCCATCACGGCGCTGCAGCGCAACGAGGGCGCGGGCAGCCAGACACTGATGGAAAAGCTCGTCATGCAGGGCACGCCCATGATGGAAGCGCCGACGGAGTACATCGTGACCACGATGGGGCAATTGATGGAGGCCGTCAAGAGCTTCGACGGCTCGCCCGGTGCCATCGGTTACAGCGTTTACTACTACGCCGAGGAGATGAAGATGGCGCAGGGTCTCAAGCTCCTGAAGCTCGAGGGCGTGGAGCCGAACCCCGAGACCATCCGTTCGGAGACCTATCCGCTCGTGAACCCGAAATATGTCGTTATCCCGGCGGGCGAGCCTAAGAGCGCGCCGAACAAGGTGCTCTTCAACTGGTTGCTCGGCGAGGAGGGGCAGACGCTCATCGCCAAGGAGGGCTATGTCTCCATCCTCGACGTCGGGACCTTCCCCAAGACCGTGCCGCAGGTCGGCGCGCGCCTGAGTGAAGGATACATGGGCGAGCTGAAGGCGGCGGATGACTACGGTCTGCTCGTTCCCTATGCGGGGCGGCGCTTGATGGACGACTGGCCCGCCGCGACAGGCTGCCTCTACGGCCTGATGACGCTCGACGGCGTGGCGGTGACAGACACGGTGTACTCGAACGTCTATTATCCGAGCTACTATGAGAACTACGAGCAGCACCCCATGCCGCTGCTGGCGCTGGTGCAGGGACAGGAGTCGAACAGGACCGACGGCTTTGAAGAGCGCTATACCGTTGCGGCGGCGGACGGCAGCTGGGTCATGGAGGAGAGCTATCGCGCGCTGAGTGCGAGCAGGCACGGCCTGCTGCTCTTCGGCGACGACGCACTGACTGTGACGGACACATTCGGCAAGGTCACGCAGAAACTTTCCTATCAGGAGATGGGCATTTCCGACGAGGACGTGGAGAATATGATCTCCAGTCTCATGTGGGGAGGCGATCCCAGCGGACACCGCAGCGGCGACCGCATTGCGATCAACTGGGTCGAGGACGACACCTACGAAAACATCCGATACTATGACCTATCCACCGGGGAGACCGGCGAGATGGCGTGGGACGAATTCGACGCGCTGGACGGCATGCCGAGCGAAGACTATGTGGAGCCGACCTACGCCATCGAGAACGCCAACCGATTTGATGATGAAGCTTTTGGCAGCGATGCGCCGGGCTTGCTGAGCGTGTATGACGCCGATGAAAACGGCGTTGTCCTCCGCTATTACCGAGACGACGGCACGCCCATCGAAAGCCTGACGATGCACGGTGAAAAATGGTACCGGCAAGCCGCCCTGCGCGGCGGACTCATTGAGGTCCTGGACCTCAACACCGCGGCTTACTATGATCTCGAGACCATGAACTGTGTGTTCGAGACATATCTCGGCTACGAAGCCGACTGAGAAGAAAAAAGGGGGCACTCTCTGCTTGAGCGCCCCCCCCTTTTGCTTTGCTTATTTGGATGTTTTCAGCGCTCTGCGCTGGGCAAGGAGGCCCGGCAGGATCGCGCACAGCGAACCTGTGAGGAAGCAGACGATGCCGACGATCATGTTGAGCGGGATTTCCTCCTTGAGAAAAATGAGCGCGAAGATCGGCGCCAAGATGGGCTTTAGGAAGAAAATGAGCGACGCCTCCTGCGCCGATGTTTTTTCCATCGCCGTCATGTGGCAGACGAAGCCAGCCGCGGAGTTGATGCAGCAGATATACAGCAGCGCCGGAAGGGCGGAGGTCGGAATATTCTCAAAGAGCGGCACATCGACAAAGAGGTCCAGCCCCATTGCGCCGTAGAGCGACGCGCCCGCCGCCGTGCGGCCGAAGAGCAGCAGAAGGGTAAGCTCCGATGCGCCGAAGAGAAAACTCAGGCAGGTGACGGCGATGCCGCCGAAGCGCGGCGTGCGCTTTTTGCCGAATACGCTGTAGAGCGAGAACATCACGGCGGAGAGGATGGAGAGCACTGCACCCGTGGGGTCGAGCGTCGCATGAATGGGGTCGATGATGATGAGCGCGGCGGTGAGCTCAAGGACGAGCGCGATGATGTGGTTTTTATGGATATCCTCGTGCAGCAGGAAATGCGCGAGCACCGTGACGAAGATCGGATTGCAGGAGAAGATGACCGCGACGATGGACGCGCGCGTATAGGTGACGGACATCTGATAGAGCGACATGGCGATGACGACGCACAGAAAGCCCGAGACTGCGAAAAAGCCGATGTCCTTTCGCGTGAGCACAGCGTTTTTCTTCTTCATCGAGCGCGCGGCGAAGGGAATGAGCAGCACGCCGCCGACGAGAAAGCGCAGGCAGGTGATCTGCATGGGCGCGAACACACCGTGTACCGTTTTGAGCATGACCTCCATCGTGCTGAAGATGACGGCACAGAGCACAATATAAAAATAGCCGGAGCGGGAACGGTTCATAATAGTTCTCCCTTCATGTATCAAACGACAGCAGTATATGCCATTTTCTGCCCAAAGGCAAGGGATGCTTGACAAAAGCTGAATTTGAGATATAATAACGCAAGTAAAACGCGATGAAAAAGTCAGCTTTGCAGACGGGCCTGAAGCGAGAGGGGAATGGTGCAAGCCCTCGGCAACCGGTGCGAAGCAGCCGCTTTGGAGCAGTCCGCGAGGAGCGGAACGTCTCGTCCCCGTTACCGGACGGCTAAGATGCTTTCCTGAATGGAAAGATAATTAGGGTGGTACCGTGAAGTGTCAAGTCTTCGCCCCTATGATAGGGACGGGGGCTTTATTTTTTTGAGGAAAGGAACACGATCATGCACAAAAAAGTGTGCCTGCTGTTATCGCTCGCTCTGCTGCTGGCGCTCGCCTTGAGCGGCTGCAAGGGCAACAAGCTGCCCGACGGCATGGACGAGGATAAGGTCGTGAGCAGCGGCATCTCAGTGATGCGTCAGCTTGCCGACGGCAAGTATGAAGAGGTCTACGATTCGCTGCGCGAGGACGTGCGCGAACAGACAAGCGCCGACGCTATCCAAACGATGATGGAGACTGCGACCGAGGGACGCGGCAGCTTCAAAAAGGTCAAGGATTCGATGGCGACCGGTGTGACGGACGCGGACGAACCGCACGCCATCGCTGTTATCCGCGCAAAATACGAAAAAAAGTCCGTCATCTTCCGCATCGCCTTTGATACGGAGATGGAGCTCATCGGACTGGACGTGAGAGGGAAGTGAGCAAATGACGAGAACAGTCATCGACATGACGAAGGACCCGCGCGGTGGCCAGTTTGAATATTTCCGCTCGATGAGCGACCCCTGGGCAGGCATCACGGTGCCGGTGGATATTACGGATCTTCTTGCTTCGCTTAACGGCCGTCCGTTTTTCCTCAGCTATCTCTATGCGGTGATGCGCGCGGCGAACGCCGTGCCCGAGCTGCGGCGGAGATTGCTGCCCGACGGTCAGGTCGTTGAGTATGATCACTGTGACCCGTCGTACACCGTGATGAAGCCCGACGGCACGGGCGTTTACGTCTACTGCCTGCTCGAAGACGACCTTTCATCGTATGATAAGTTCGTCGCCGAGGGCAAGCGGCGGCAGAAGGAGACGCTCGCGCGCGGCACGCTGACCGAGGATGGCGACGTGCTGTCGCATTTCTTCGTCTCCTGTGTGCCGTGGCTCTACTACACGCAGATCAAAGAGCCCGCCGGCGGCGCAGACGACAGCAATCCGCGCTTCGCCTGGGGAAAATATCGCGAGGAAAACGGCCGCATGATGCTGCCGATGTCACTTTTCATCAACCACGCGCTCTGCGACGGATGGCACGTCACGCAGTTCTATCAAAATCTCGACCGTGAGCTCGCGGAATTGAGCGCTTATCTGAAAACACAGAACAAACAACAGTAAATTTTACAATAAAAGGAGAAACCAACCATGTCTCAGCCCAAGTATTACGGTCTCAATGAGCTGCGGGAAATGTTCCTGCACTTTTTTGAGACGAAAGGCCATCTGCGCCTGCCCAGCTTTTCCCTGATCCCGCAGAACGACGCGTCGCTGCTGCTCATCAACTCCGGTATGGCGCCGATGAAGCCGTTCTTCACCGGCGAGCAGGAGCCCCCGCGCCACCGCGTGACCACCTGCCAGAAGTGCATCCGCACCGGCGACATCGAGAACATCGGCCACACCGCGCGCCACGGCACGTACTTTGAAATGCTCGGCAACTTCTCGTTCGGCGACTATTTCAAGACCGAGGCCATCCACTGGGCGTGGGAATTCCTGACGAGCCCCGAGTGGGTCGGCCTCGACCCGAACCGCCTGTATCCCTCTGTTTTCGCCGGCAACGAGACCACACCCGCCGACGACGAGGCGTTCCGCATCTGGCACGAGGAGATCGGCATCCCCGAGGACCGCATCTTCAAGTTCGGCAAGGAGGACAACTTCTGGGAGCACGGCTCCGGTCCGTGCGGCCCCTGCTCTGAAATTTACTACGACCGCGGCGAAAAGTACGGCTGCGGAAAGCCCGGCTGCACCGTCGGCTGCGACTGCGACCGCTATATGGAGGTCTGGAACATCGTCTTCTCCCAGTTCGACAACGACGGCCACGACCACTACACCGAGCTAAAGCAGAAGAATATCGATACCGGCATGGGTCTTGAGCGCTTGGCCGTTGTGTGCCAGGACGTTGATTCGCTCTTCGATGTCGACACGGTCATGAACATCACGAACAAGGTCACGGAGATCACCGGCGCGAGCTACGGCCAGAGCCGCGAGAAGGACGTGTCCCTGCGCGTCATCACCGACCACATCCGCTCGGCTTCCTTTATGATCTGCGACGGCGTGCTGCCCAGCAACGAGGGCCGCGGCTACGTGCTGCGCCGCCTGCTGAGAAGAGCCGCCCGCCACGGCAAGCTCCTCGGCGTCGACCGTCCGTTCCTCTATGAGGTCGTGGATACGGTCGTGCACGAGAACGAAGGCCATTATCCCGAACTGCGCGAGCGTCAGGCCTATATCACCAAGGTCATCCGCACCGAGGAGGAGAACTTTGCCAAGACCATCGACGGCGGCATGAAGATATTCACCGAGCTGCTTTCCGCCCACAAGGAGAAGGGCGAGACCGTCTTCTCCGGCGCGGACGCGTTCAAGCTGTACGACACCTACGGCTTCCCCATCGACCTGACGGTCGAGATGGTCGAGGACGAGGGCATGACGCTCGACCGCAAGGCCTTTGACCACGAGATGCAGGAGCAGAAGACCCGCGCCCGCGAGGCGCGCAAGGCGCTCGGTGACCTCGGCTGGGCGGGCGTTGAGTTCGGCAAGGACATTCCGTCCACGGAATTTGTCGGCTACGACCACGATTCCGTCGACGATGCGAAGGTCGTCGCGCTGGTGGTCGAGGGTGAGCAGGCCGAGGCTATGATGAGCGGTGTTGAGGGCATCGTCGTCCTCGACAAGACCCCGTTCTACGCCGAAATGGGCGGCCAGATCGGCGACACGGGCGTCATCCGCTGCGGCGAGGCCGTGTTCGAGGTCACGGATGTTCAGAAGAACAAGGGCGGCAAGTTTATGCACACCGGTAAGGTCATCCACGGCAGCTTCCAGCTCGGCGACACCGTGACGGCATCCATTGATGTGGAGCGCCGCATGGCCATCCGCCGCGGCCACACGGCCACCCATCTTCTCGACGCCGCGCTCAAGGCGGTGCTCGGCGACCACGTGCATCAGGCCGGTTCTCTGGTCGAGCCCGACCGTCTGCGCTTCGACTTCACGCACTTTGAGTCCATCACGCCCGAGCAGCTGCTCGCGGTCGATACCTTCGTCAACGACGCGATCCTGCGCGGCATCCCTGTTGTGACCGAGGTGCTGCCCATCGAGGAAGCGAAAAAGAAGGGCGCTGTCGCCATGTTTGGCGAAAAGTACGGCGACGTTGTCCGCGTGGTCGAGATGGGCGATGTGTCCATGGAGTTCTGCGGCGGTACGCACCTTGACAACACCGCCAAGGTCGGCCTCTTCCGCATCAAGAGCGAGGGCAGCGTTGCCTCCGGCGTGCGCCGCATCGAGGCTATCACCGGCAAACAGACGCTCGAAGAGCTTAGAAGCGGCCAGGAGAAGCTCATCCGCGCGGCGCAGCTCCTCAAGACCACGTCGAACGAGCTCGAAAGCCGCATCGGCGGCATGCTGAGCGAGATGAAGGAGATCAAGAGCCAGCTTGAAAAGTTCAAGGAGCAGGCATCGCTCGGCGAGGCGCGCACGTTCCTGACCTCCGCCAAGGAAGTGAAGGGCCTGAAGCTCGTCACCGCCCAGCGCGACGGCATGGACGCGAATGCCCTGCGCAAGCTCGGCGACTTCCTGCGCGACAAGGAGCCCAAGATCGTCGGCGTGCTCGCCTCCGTCAATGACGGCAAGGTCACGCTTCTGGCCGTGTGCGGCAAGGAAGCGGTCGCAAGCGGAATCAAGGCAGGCGATATCATCAAGGCCATCGCGCCTATCTGCGGCGGCAAGGGCGGCGGCAAGCCCGACTCTGCCATGGGCGGCGGCACGGAAGTCAGCAAGGTCGACGACGCGCTCGCGGCGGTGGATGATCTCATCCTGAGCAAGCTCGGCTGATGGCGGCGTTACCGAAAGATCCGGCGATGCTGCTGAGCGCCGTGAATATGAAGCTGCGCGATTTTTACGATTCTCTCGATGCGCTGTGCGACGATCTGGACGTTGCGCGCGAGAGCATCGAAACATCGCTTGCGGGCATCGGATACACCTACGATTCCGAGAAAAATCAATTTGTGTAAGATGAAATTACTTTACAGAAAGGAGCGATAAAACATGTCTGATTGTCTATTCTGCAAGATCATCGCGGGCGATATCCCGTCGAACAAGGTCTACGAGGACGAGCTCTGCTACGCCTTCAACGACATCGCGCCGCAGGCACCGGTGCACTTCCTCGTGATCCCGAAGGCGCACATCGCATCTGTCGCGGGCGTGAACGAAGAGAACAGCGCCGTCGTCGCGCACATCTTCGAGGTCATCGCCAAGCTCACCAAGGAGAAGGGCATTGAGAGCTACCGCGTCGTGTCCAACATCGGCGAGCAGGCGGGACAGAGCGTGCCGCATCTGCATTTTCATGTTCTCGCCGGCCGCGACATGACTTGGCCTCCGGGCTGATTGTTTTCCCGTAGGGGAAGCGAAATTGGCAGCGCGCAGCGCTGCACGTTGTTCCCGCACCGTGCGGGAGTGCGCTAAAGGGGGATACTCTCTTTCTCGAAAGAGAGTATCCCCCTTAAACCCCCGAGAGAAAGGACGAGGGGAGCCCCCCTCGACCCCCGACATTGCGGGTTTGTAGATTGAATGACTGCACGCGCTGCGCAGTGAGGGTGCGGTGTACATGGCTTCGCCATGAATCCCTGCGAGTCGTGACCGCTTGCAACCGCGCCTTACTATCGTGAGGCGCGAGTGACGTTTGCTCGGCGGCAGACTGCTTGCCGAATGCGGCATTGCTGCGCTCGCCGCATTGTAGGGACTGGCGGTAGACGGGAATTAGGCTGTACTCCTACAAGATGAGCAGAGCGGCAGCGGATGATAGAAGCAGAGGCAAATCGTCTAGCAACTCCAAACGCGGCAACGCCGCGCTATGGGCAGTGCAATCGGCAAGCATTGAAGTTCTTCGAGCTGCTCGCTTGCAATGTGGGCCCTTCTCTTGGGGGTCAAAGGGGGACATTCTCTTTCCGAGGAAAGAGAATATCCCCCTTATCCGCATCCCCTGCACGGTGCAGGGAACAAGCATTTGCCCCTTGGCAAAAGCAATCGTTGCTGCTATACTACAAAAGGCTCCGTTTGGACACAATTACCGGAAATAATGTTGCCGTTTGGTAGCATTGTACCGGGTGATTGTTTATGGATACCAAACGACTGCGTGACCTGCGCGAAGACAATGACAAGACGCAGCAGCAGATCGCGGATATGCTCAATATGCACCGCAGCGTGTACCGCCGCTACGAGAGCGGCGAAAGAGAAATTCCCGTGTGGGCGGTCATCAAGCTCGCCGACTACTACCGCGTCAGCACCGATTATCTGCTCGGGCTGACGGACGACCCCGCGCGCCGATGAGAGTGCTGGCGATCTTCTGCGCGGCGTTTGCGGCGGGCGTTGCGCTCTCGCAGTATTTACTGAGTGCGCAGTGGGCGCTCATTTTGTGCGGCGTGTTTGCCGCGGCGGCGCTTGTCATGGGACTTTGTGGCTGCGCAAACAAGCGCGGGGATTGGGCGAAGCGCGCGTTTTTGTGCGCGCTGGGGCTTGCGTTCGCGTTCGGATACAACACGCTCTACGCGCACTTCATCAAAGCGCCGAACGACGCACTGCTCGGCACGCAGGACACGGTTGAGGTCGAGCTTTTGGGCTATGCCGAGGAGACGAGCCACGGCGCGAAGGTCACGGTGAAGATCTTGAACCGCGGCCTGCCGGGGCGGGCCATCTACTACGGTGACGCGGATCTTATGGACCTCGAGCCCGGCGCGCACGTGACGGCGGAGGCGCTGTTCAACAGCGCGACCGACCCGACGGGGAAGGGGCTGCAACTGCGCAACTTCACAGCCAAAGGCATCTACGTCCTGCTCTATCAGCGCGGCGACCCGACTTATGACGACACAAACGCGGGCGCGCTCAAGTATCTGCCGCAGCGCATCGCAAGGACGCTTGGTGAGACCATTGAGCGCAGCTACAGTGAGCGCGAGGGCGCATTTCTGCGGGCGCTGCTGCTGGGCGACAAGAAATATCTCGACGAGGAGGACGCGAGCAACTTATCCGAGGTGGGCCTTTCCCACGTGATGGCCGTCTCGGGTCTGCACTGCTGCTTTCTGGCGTCGCTGATCGGTTCGCTGATGGGCGACAGGCGCAAAAAGCTTCGCTGCGCCGTGACGATCCCGCTGATTTTCCTCTATGCGTTCGTCACAGGCCTGACGCCGAGCATCCTGCGCGCGTGCATCATGATCTCGATGGGCATGATCGCGCCGCTTCTGGGGCGCGACAACGACCCGCCGACGTCCATCTCGTTTGCGCTGCTGCTCATCCTGCTCAAAAATCCGTTTGCCATCGCAAGCATCAGCTTACAATTATCGTTTTCCGCGGTGTCGGGCATTATCTGGCTGACGCCGAAGCTCACGAAGCGTGCCCACGGCAAGCACAAGCTCGTGCGCGCGGCGCTGCTGTCGTTTTCGACGACGCTCGGCGCGATGGTGTTCTCCACGCCGCTCGCGTGCTACTATTTCGGAACGCTCTCCATCGTGTCGCTTTTGAGCAATCTTTTGTGCCTGTGGCTCGTGAGCGCCGTGTTCGCGCTGGGATTACTTTCGGTACTGATCGCGGCGGCTGTGCCGCAGCTCGGCGCGGCCTGTGCCTTTGTGCCGGCGCTCGGCATTCGCGCGGTGCTTGCCATCGCAGGACTTTTGGAGGAGCTTCCGTTCCACGCCATTTACTTTAACACCGCGTTTTCCGTCGTATGGCTTGCGTACGTGTACGCGATCTTCATCACCTGCGCGCTGGCGAAGCGCGGGAAGTACCGCTACTTCGCGGCGGTGGAGCTTTCCGTCCTGTCGCTCTTCGCCGCGGCAAAGGTCAATGCCCTACACTATGAACAGGGCGGGCTGAACGTCGTCGCGCTCGATGTGGGGCAGGGGGAGAGCGTGCTGCTCATTTCCGAGGGCCACGCGGCGCTTGTGGACTGCGGCAGCAAAAATTCCTACATCGACGCCGGCGCGATCGCGGCGGACTATCTGCGCTCTGCGGGCGCGACGCTGGATTCCGTGGTGCTGACGCACTATCACGAGGACCACGCCAACGGCCTTGCCGCGCTCTTTGCGCGCGTGGATGTCGATACCATCTACCTTGCCGATATCGACGCGGGCGAGGGCGACCGCGATGAGGTCGAAGCGCTCGCCGAGCGCTACGGCGTGAACATCCACTATGTCACCGAGGTGACGGATGTAGAAAACGGCGCGTCGACAATGAGCATCTATCCGCCGCTCGGCGACAAGGGCGCGAACGAGCTGGGCCTGACGATCCTGTGCTCGCTCGGCGATTTCGACACGCTCATCACCGGCGACATGGACGCGAAAACCGAGACGAAGCTCGTCGAGACCTACGACCTCCCCGATATCGAGGTGCTGCTCGTCGGGCACCACGGCTCGAAGTATTCCACCGGTACGACGCTGCTCGAATCGGTGACGCCGGAGGTCGGCGTCATCAGCGTAGGCGACAACAGCTACGGCCACCCGACGGAGGAAGCGCTGCTGCGCCTGACGGACGCGGGCATGACGGTGTACCGCACGGATATGCAGGGCAACATTTTGATCACAGTGGACTGAGAGGACTTCATGGCAGAGAGAAAAACGCCCAACAAGGGCTATCAGAAATTGAAAAGCGACCTGAGTGCGGGAAACGTCGGTCAGGTCTATATCTTTTACGGCGAGGAGAGCTATCTTCGCGAATACTATTTGGGCGAGATCCGGAAAAAGCTCGTTCCTGCGGGCTTTGAGGAGTTCAACTACCATCGTCTGAGCGGAAAAACGCTCACGATGCAGGAGCTGGGTGAGGCGGTCGAGGCGATGCCGATGATGGCCGAGCGCACGCTCGTGGTCGTAACGGACTGTGACCTTTTTAAGCTCCCCGAGGAGCAGCGCACGGCGCTCATCGCGCTGCTGAACGATTTTCCGCCGTACTGCTGCCTGGTGTTCGTGTACGATCTCATCGAGTATAAGCCGAGCAAGACGTATAAAAAGCTCTACGAAGCGCTCGACAAAAACGCGCAGAGCGTCAAGTTCGAGGCGCAGGAGCGCAGCGACCTCATCAACTGGATCGCGCGGCGTTTCCGCGCGCTGGGGAAGGGCATCGACGCGCAGACGGCGGAGCATCTGATCTTCACCTGCGGCGCGCTGATGACCGGCCTTGTGCCGGAGATCGAGAAGATCGGTGCCTACGCCAAGGGGAAGAACATTACGGTCGACGATATCAACGCTGTGGCGGACCCGGTGCTCGACGCGGTGGTGTTCGACATGACAAACGCCATCACGAAGGGAAATTACAAGCGCGCATCGGAGCTGTTGGGCCAACTGCTCAAAAAGCAGGAGGAGCCGTTTGTGATCCTGGCCGTCATCAGCAAGGAGCTGCGGCGCATTTACACCGCGCGCATCGCGCTCGACAACGGCAAGGACAAGCTCTGGCTCATGGAGCTGTGGGGGATGCGCTCGGACTATCCCGCACGGCTTTTGATGGAGGCGGCGCGCAAGACGACGAGCGAATGGTGCAGCCAGAGCCTTTTGATGTGCCAGCGGCTCGACCAGCGCATGAAGAGCGAAAAGGGCATCGACAGCGAGGGCGAGCTCAAGCTGCTGCTGATGCGCCTTGCGCAGGGGAAGTGAGAGCATGGCAAAGCCGAAGGTAAAGGAAGTTATCGTCGTCGAGGGACGGTACGACAAAAACACGCTCTCGCAGGTCGTGAACGCGGTTATCGTGGAGCTCGGCGGATTCGCCGTGTTCAACGACAGGGAGAAGCAGGCCTTTTTGAGAAAGCTTGCCAAAGAGCGGGGCATCATCCTCTTCACCGACTCCGACGGCGCGGGCTTTGTTATCCGCAATCGCATCAAGGGAAATATCCCCGAGGGGCGTGTGCTGCACGCATACGTGCCGGACATCTACGGCAAGGAAAAGCGCAAGCGCAAGGGCGGAAAAGAAGGCAAGCTCGGCGTCGAGGGCATGAAGCCGGAGATTCTGCTCGACGCTCTGCGACGCGCGGGCGCAACCATTGATGAAGAAAGCACTGTAAAGGGAGATTCCATCACAAAGGCAGACCTTTACGACCTCGGCCTGATCGGTCCGGAGAGCGTTGCAAAGCGCAAGGCACTGTGCAAAAGACTGGAGCTTCCCGAGCATCTGAGCGCCAACGCGCTTTTAGAGGTACTCAACCTGCTGATGAGCAGGGAAGAACTGGAAGGGCTTTTTTCATAAGCGCCAACACGCCCCGCCGGCGGGATGGGGTGCCTTGGCATATTTTGCTTGCAATGCGAGGCAAAGAGCGGTATAATTTATCATTATTTTGTCTGCCAAGCAGCAGACTACAAGAAAGGAATGAAGGACATGGCTGAGGAAGTCAAGACTGCCGCCGCCGAAAACGAGGGTGAGAGCAGAAACTTTATCGACACCTTTATCGAAGAAGACATTGCGGAGGGTGGGCGCTTCCAGGGCCAGCAGGTCCACACCCGTTTTCCGCCCGAGCCGAACGGCTATCTGCACATCGGCCACTGCAAGGCGCTGACGATCGACTTTGGCACTGCCGAGCGCTTCGGTGGCCTCTGCAACCTGCGCATGGACGACACGAACCCCACGAAGGAGGATGTCGAATTCGTCGACGCCATCAAGGAGGATATCCACTGGCTCGGCTTTGACTGGGGCGACCGTTTCTTCTACGGCAGCGACTACTTTGAAAAAGACTACGAGTTCGCCGTCGAGCTCATCAAAAAGGGCCTTGCCTATGTCTGCGACCTGACGCCCGAGCAGGCGAGAGAGTACCGCGGCGACATCGGTAAGCCCGCCATCTCCCCCTACCGCGAGCGCGACGTGGAGGAGAACCTCGACCTCTTTGAGCGCATGAAGAACGGCGAGTTCCCCGAGGGCAGCCGCACCCTGCGCGCGAAGATCGACCTCGCCTCCGGCAACTTCAATATGCGCGACCCGGTCATCTACCGCATCCGCTATATGCACCATCACCGCCAGGGCGACAAGTGGTGCATCTACCCGATGTACGACTTTGCTCACCCCATTCAGGACGCGCTCGAGGGCATCACGCACTCTCTCTGCTCGCTGGAGTTTGAGGCGCACCGCCCGCTCTACGACTGGGTCGTGAACAATGTCTCCGTGCCGTGCAAGCCTCGCCAGATCGAGTTTGCCCGCCTTGGCATCGACCACACGGTGATGAGCAAGCGCAAGCTTCGCAAGCTCGTCGAGGAGGGCATTGTCTCCGGCTGGGACGATCCGCGTATGCCGACGCTGTGCGGCCTGCGCCGCCGCGGCTTCACGCCTAAGTCCATCCGCAACTTCTGCGACCGCATCGGCGTTGCCAAGAGCGCGAGCGTGGTCGAGTACAGCTTCCTCGAGCACTGCCTGCGCGAAGACCTCAACGAGAAGGCTGAGCGCACGATGGGCGTGCTGCACCCGGTGAAGCTCGTCATCACGAACTATCCCGAGGGCAAGAGCGAGACCTTCGAGGTCGAGAACAACCCGACCGACCCCGCCTCCGGCACGCATGAGATCACCTTCTCCCGCGAGTGCTGGATCGAGGCGGACGACTTCATGGAAGTCCCCGTGCCCAAGTACAAGCGCCTGACGCCGAACGGCCCCGAGTGCCGTCTCAAGGGCGCGTACCTCATCACCTGCACGGGCTGCAAGAAGGACGAAAACGGCAATGTCGTCGAGGTTTACGCCGAGTACGACCCGAACTCTCCGGGCGGCGATCCCGCCGACGGCCGCAAGGTCAAGGGCGCAACGATCCACTGGGTCGACGCCGCGACCGCGCTGGACGCCGAGGTGCGTGTTTACAGCGAGCTGTTCAGCGACCCCGCACCCGACGGCGCGGATAAGGATTTCCTTGCCTGCATGAACCCCGATTCTCTCGAGGTGCTGACCGGCTGCAAGGTCGAGCCGCGTATGCGCGACATCGCCGCGGCGTACGATAAGACCGAGAAGAAGGGCAAGACCGCGCCGAGCTTCCAGTTCATGCGCCTGGGGTATTTCTGCCTTGATAACAAGGATTGCTCCGAGGATCATCTGGTGTTCAACAGATCTGTGACGCTGAAAGACAGCTTTAGGAAATAAGCATTGAAATGTTCCCTGCACCGCGCAGGGGATGCGACAAAGGGGGCCATTCTCTCACGTGAGAGAATGGCCCCCTTTGACCCCCAAGAGAACGCGAGGGGAGGACCCCTCGACCCCCGACATTGGCAGTTTGTAGCTTGAATGACTGCACGCGCTGCGCAATGTAAGTGCGGTGTACATGGCTTCGCCATGAATCCCT